>NZ_JBXYJE010000005.1:0-219533 GCF_057396285.1 Psychrobacter sp. CX97
ATGGTGGGTCTAGGTGGACTTGAACCACCGACCCCCGCGTTATCAACACGGTGCTCTAACCAGCTGAGCTATAGACCCTGAGAAGCGTTAAAAAATTGCATTGCAATTTTAGCTTCGCAAGGAAAATCCTTTAAATAGGATTTTCAAAAAGCTATGCTATTGCACAATCTTCTAAAGCTTATTAAAGCTTTTATCTACTAAAATCAAAGAACAACTTGTTGTGAATTCTTGCTGACCGAATGCGTCAATAAGGAGGTGATCCAGCCGCAGGTTCCCCTACGGCTACCTTGTTACGACTTCACCCCAGTCATCGACCACACCGTGGTAAGCGCCTCCCCGAAGGTTAGGCTACCCACTTCTGGTGCAATCAACTCCCATGGTGTGACGGGCGGTGTGTACAAGGCCCGGGAACGTATTCACCGCGGCATTCTGATCCGCGATTACTAGCGATTCCGACTTCATGGAGTCGAGTTGCAGACTCCAATCTGGACTACGATAGGCTTTTTGAGATTCGCATCACATCGCTGTGTAGCTGCCCTCTGTACCTACCATTGTAGCACGTGTGTAGCCCTGGTCGTAAGGGCCATGATGACTTGACGTCGTCCCCGCCTTCCTCCAGTTTGTCACTGGCAGTATCCTTAGAGTCCCCGGCATAACCCGCTGGTAACTAAGGAAAAGGGTTGCGCTCGTTGCGGGACTTAACCCAACATCTCACGACACGAGCTGACGACAGCCATGCAGCACCTGTATTCTAATTCCCGAAGGCACTCTCGTATCTCTACAAGATTCTAGATATGTCAAGACCAGGTAAGGTTCTTCGCGTTGCATCGAATTAAACCACATGCTCCACCGCTTGTGCGGGCCCCCGTCAATTCATTTGAGTTTTAACCTTGCGGCCGTACTCCCCAGGCGGTCTACTTATTGCGTTAGCTGCGTCACTAAGGGATCAAGTCCCCCAACGACTAGTAGACATCGTTTACGGCGTGGACTACCAGGGTATCTAATCCTGTTTGCTACCCACGCTTTCGAACCTCAGTGTCAGTATGATGCCAGGAGGCTGCCTTCGCCATCGGTATTCCTTCAGATCTCTACGCATTTCACCGCTACACCTGAAATTCTACCTCCCTCTCACCTACTCTAGCCCAACAGTTTTAGATGCAGTTCCCAGGTTAAGCCCGGGGATTTCACATCTAACTTATTAAGCCACCTACGCTCGCTTTACGCCCAGTAATTCCGATTAACGCTTGCACCCTCTGTATTACCGCGGCTGCTGGCACAGAGTTAGCCGGTGCTTATTCTGCAGCTAATGTCATCGCATACGGGTATTAACCGTATGGTCTTCTTCACTGCTTAAAGTGCTTTACAACCAAAAGGCCTTCTTCACACACGCGGCATGGCTGGATCAGGGTTGCCCCCATTGTCCAATATTCCCCACTGCTGCCTCCCGTAGGAGTCCGGACCGTGTCTCAGTTCCGGTGTGGCTGATCATCCTCTCAGACCAGCTACAGATCGTCGCCTTGGTAGGCCTTTACCCCACCAACTAGCTAATCCGACTTAGGCTCATCCAATAGCGAGAGCGCAAGCGCCCCCTTTTCCCCGTAGGGTGTATGCGGTATTAATACGAGTTTCCCCGTGCTATCCCCCACTACTGGGCAGATTCCTAAGTATTACTCACCCGTCCGCCGCTCGACGCCTGATAGCAAGCTATCATCGTTTCCGCTCGACTTGCATGTGTTAAGCCTGCCGCCAGCGTTCAATCTGAGCCATGATCAAACTCTTCAGTTTAATCTTGCTATGTAACCCTTTAAAGAGGTTACTAAAACTTGGCTCATTCTTTCTGGCGTTCTTCTTTCCGTTCTTTCATAAATGAATTAACTTCGAGTTTTCTTGCTGTTAAGAATGATAATTTTTATAGTTAGTCACTACCCCGATAAGAGATAGCCCCAACTTTAATTTCTCAGCATTCTATGTCAACAAAAATCCACACAAGTTGTTCTTTGATTCTAGTTTTTAAATAGTTGACTTATCTCGTCGTCCGAGGTAAGTTATTCACTAATAATGTAATAATAAGCTATCTGCCGTTCTTACTTAGTGAGCCGTCTAGTATATGGTCTAACTATATATCTGTCAAGCTTTTATTTATTCTTCATTTAGGTTCCTAAAGCTCTAAACCTTCTCTTTCAAGTCAGGTTGTTTACTTCGTTTCCTTTAATGAGGTGCGTATTATAGACGCTTTTTTTTGTGTGTCAAGAAGTTTTTTTATCCTAGTTTTAAGTGCTTCCTGCCTTCTGACAATTAACACTTAATCCTTCTTCGCTTCCCTCTTTCAACCGCCCTGATCCCTTCTCTTCAAAGTGATCAATACTGCTTGCTAGGTTCGCTTTCTTATCAACAGGTGGCGTAGTATATACTCTTTTTTAATGCGGTCAAGCGGTTTTTGTGTTTTTTTGCCCTTTTAAAAAAATCTGATTTTAAAGGTGTCTTTGTAATTGGATACTGACGTTATAAGAGTGTTTGGTATGAGCGCATAGTAACCGTCTTAAATACTTTTGTTAGCGTATACAACATTCATAATTTCTAGCTTTTATAAGGGTCTGCGTTTTTCAATATAAGTATTGCTTGGTAGTGACCAGTTTCTGTAATCTAGAAGAAAAGCCTACTAAAAGATCAGCCAGTCATAGTGTATTTCTCTCCTTATTAACTATGTATATTAGAAATTTACTGACCTTCTTATAAGTTATTAGTTATTAGCGTTGCTTCTCTTCTTGTTATTTTGTGTGTCCAAGATAACGCTAGAGAATAGTATTAGTAGTACAATTTCAAATAACATTCTTTCTTATTATGATAATGAAAACAAAACGCTGGTTGATTCCTTAGTCTTTTCTCTTGCTATTGCTATTGTGTTAAAAGGATTGAAACTCACTGATAAACAAGCCCATTGATTTGAGGGTATTATAAAGCGGGTGTTTTATATCGTCTGATAGTGATAAGAATTTGATGTGACCGCTAGCCCTGATTGAAGCGGATATACTGACAGATTGGGCAGGATGCGGTGGTCAGACTTGGGGTGGCGCGCGAAGCAGGCGACAACCTAAGCTGATACCACTGCCCTGTTCAGGCTGGCAGATAGTAGTGTAAAGCAGGATCGGCTACAGTACAGCGGTTTGATGACTTGTTATGATGTCATGACCTGTTATGCGCGGATTAGGGCATGAAAGGGGGTCATTCCTGTGGGCTGTTACTGTCTAATAGGTCTTTGTCCCCTGAGCCATCCTGAATCTCTTCCTCTACTTTTTGCATGAGTTTGGGGTCTGGTCGGGCATCGAGCATGTCATCTGACTGTTGATTTCCTAATATTTGCTTGGCACGTTGCTTCGCTTTTTGTTTCTCTCGTAAGTCAACTTTCTCCGCCTCATTCGGTAAGCGAGGAGCGTCTGTCGCGGGTTGTTGAGGCCTATCATTGTCAGGGTAATCGCCATCAGCAACCACGGTTGCACTATGTACCGTCGCACTAGTTAAGTGCTTAATGGCGTCTTCTAGATCGCCATTAAAACGCATACGATAAATAGGTTCTGGTAAGCTGAAGCCTTTTTCTTCCAGGGCATGTTTGGCTTCACGGATGGCGATACTACGTGCCTTTAAAAAATCTGTGTCGGTTTGGTCTACCCATACTTGAAACTCTAATACGATATTGGAGTCGCCAACTTCGTCAATGATAGCAATTGCTTTGGGGTCTTTAAGTATAAAGTCCAGCTCATTAATGGCATCTATACTTACTTTAATCGCAGCAAGCGGGTCATCATTAGCATCTACGCCCAGCTTAAAACTGAAACGGCGTTCTGGGTTCTTGGTGTAGTTTAAGATAGTGGCTTTAAATACCTCGGAGTTCGGTATACGCAGCTGATTGCCATCTGATGTCATCAAAATGGTAGCCCTACTGGTTAAACGCACGACGATACCTTCTTGACCATTAATGTCGACGAAGTCTCGCGCTCTAAAGGGCTGACGAACACTGAGCATGAGGGAGGCGATGTAGTTTTCAATGGTATCTTTTACCGCAAAGCCGACTGCAATACCAATAACGCCAGCCCCACCTAACAGGGTACCAATAATCGCTTCGGCGCCTATTAAGCTGAGCGCCAATATCAACCCAATCACGATAAAAACGACCTTAACAGATTGTGATAATAGTTCGGCCACAAAGGGATTGGGGGTAATGCGTTGCCAAAGTGAACCACGGCGAGACAACCAAGAGCCGAACCATACGACGGCAACAAATACCAAAATAGCTACCAATAATAATGGCAATGCTTGAATAAAGCTTTGTGCCTGCTGCTTTAACCCTGTAATCACTGGGGTCACGTTGTCTTGCACATCTAGGGTACGGCTGATGCGATCTTCCACTGCCACCACATCGCTGACTCGATTGGCTAAATTGATGGCCTGTTGCGCTTTTTTCTCATTTGGCACGTTGCCCGATAAGCTTACCACCCCCTGATTGACTCTGATGGTAATGGCTTTCAACCCTTCAATTTCTGAAAAAATACCGGTAATGCGTTGCTTTATATCGCTGTCATTGACCTGATCTGGTTTGGTCGCAATGACGGTGTCTTTTTCTGTTAAATTGCCTGCCGCAGGCACATTGCCAGTGTTTGGGGTATGTGGCTTTAGCGCCTCAAAAGGCTTAGTATCATTGACGTTATCGCTCAAATCTGTTTCTGATTCTGTTTGCGGCAATGCTGTTGGCTGAGTGTCTGAAACCGTTGTCTGTTGTGTAGACGACTGCTCGTGTTGATCAGGATGCACTCCCTCTACCGCTTGCGCAGATAGGATAGACAGGCAAAACGCCCAAATCCCAAACCACAGGGGTAAAAAGCGTAGCGAGCCATTTTCAATCAAACGTCTTTTAATAAGCGGGTTTTTAATAGGATGTGGTGTAACGTAAGCGGTTGCTTTATCGGTACACGGCAAGTTAACAGGCGGTGTCATTATCTACCAGTCCTTTTTATGGGGTTGCTATTATGAGCTTGCTATGGATTAAATTTGGGTTGAATAAATGTCAATAGAGGCCACAACTTATCCCTATTATCCAGTCATTATCTCTTCACTTTTATGCTGTTGGTTGTTTTTAGCTTTACTCGTTCTTGCACCAGCTATTCATAGGATTAACTCTATACAGAACATAGAGGATACAAACCATACAGGCGATTACTATAGTCGGCCAACTTTTCAGATTGATTGACTATAGCTATATATATTGTCTTGTCACAATAGCTAAAATTCTGCTGACGACCTAAGCTATCTAGATAAGCTATTTGTCTAAATAATACTGAGCTTCGCCTAAATCTAAAGTGCCTTCATAAATAGCACGTCCTGTAATAATGCCTTCAATACAGTCGCCGTAAGGTTTAAGGAGTTCAATATCCTTCATGTCAGTTACGCCACCTGAGGCGATAACGGGAATGCCACCTGTGCGGGCAAGATTGACCGTTTGTTCAACGTTTACGCCTTGCATCATGCCGTCTCGGGCGATATCGGTATACACAATGGAGGAGACGCCAGCATCTGCGAAGCGTTTGGCAAGTTCTGTGGCTTTTACATCCGTCACATTCGCCCAGCCGTGCGTCGCAACCATACCCTCTTTGGCATCAATTCCGACAATAATGTGACCGCCAAATTCACGGCAGGCTTCTTCAACAAATTCAGGATTTTCAACGGCTTTGGTGCCAATAATGATATAGGTCAGTCCTGCGGTTATATACTGTTCGATGGTGTGTAGGCTACGCACGCCTCCCCCTAATTGAACGGGTAGCTTAGGATACGCCTTGGCAATCTCTGTAACCACATCTTTGTGTACGGGTACGCCATCGAATGCTCCGTTTAAATCCACTAAATGTAACCTGCGGGCGCCTTCGTTAACCCAACGGGTTGCCATTGCCACAGGATCGTCTGAAAAAACGGTGTCATCTTCCATACGTCCTTGTTTGAGACGCACACATTTGCCATCTTTTAAATCTATTGCGGGAATGATTAATGGTGATACTGGAGCGAATGGTTTGTCTAATACATTGGTTTTATCGGGATTATTCATACAAAGCCTCAAGCTTAGTTACATAAGTGAGTAGATTTCTATATTTGTTTCATATCTAAATACAGTTGAGAACGGCTAAAGCCTTAACTATATTATCTATAATTGCAAGAAAATAAGCGTTAAGGCTAGCAATAATTCGTAAACAGACTGGCAATTTTATGGTAATTTGACGTATAATCCTAGGTTAAATTGTATATGTATTTTGGTAGCCAGTCGCCACTGTCTTCAATTTTAAGAGGTAAGGACGGGTGTACACGCCAGTTTTTATAGGTTTTATGCGCATGTTTAAGTCTGTTACGCATTATTTTCACAACACATTAAAACCACCTCTTATCTTCGTGATGCCACACTTTTAGTTCCACAGCACCACTTGTGGCTTGCTAATGCTGAACAGGACGTCTGGCTCTTCTTCGCTTATGGAATAAGTTCGCTTATGATTACCATCAAAAAGGGGCTTGATTTGCCCATTGCTGGCGCACCTAGCAGTGAAATCACCCAGCATTCGCCAAAGCACGTTGCTCTTGTCGGCTACGATTATGTCGGCATGAAGCCTACAATGAACGTTAAAGTTGGTGATATCGTCACCAAAGGCCAGCCTGTTTATGAAGATAAAAAACGGGCTGGTGTCATTTATACCGCACCCGCTTCAGGTAAGGTAGTCCAGATAAATCGTGGCGAGCGTCGTATATTCGAAAGCCTAGTCATTAAGGTTGATCCCTCTGGTGGCGAGGTAGAGTTTAATAAATATGACTCAGCTGAATTGGCACGACTTGATCCAGAAGCGGTTGAAGCTCAGCTAATCAAGTCAGGCGAATGGGTCGCTTTTCGTACCCGCCCTTACAGCCGCAGTCCAGAAATCGGCGCTCGCCCTCAGGCCATATTTGTTACTGCTATGGATACCAATCCATTAGCGTTTGACCCTATGGTGCTAATTAGTGAAGAAGCTCAAGCTTTTAATGATGGTCTAGCAGTACTGTCAGTACTATCGCCAAAAACATATGTTTGTTATGATGGTAACTCAAGCTTCCCGAAAGTGACTGACACAGCAACTAGTATTGCAGCTGGTAACGCTACTGAATATCATGCATTTAGTGGTGTACATCCAGCCGGTAATGCCGGCACGCACATTCACTTTTTGCATCCGGTCAGTCGCAATGTTACCGTTTGGACCATAGGTTACCAAGATGTAATTGCCATTGGTAAGCTTTTTACCACGGGACAATTATATACGCGTCGTTTGGTCAGCTTGGCCGGACCCGGAGTTGCTAAACCACGTCTTGTACTGACAGAGCGCGGTGCTGACGTGACAGAGCTCACTCATGGAGAGCTTGTCGGTAACGATAACCGCATCATATCTGGCTCAGTATTGTCAGGTCGTAAGACGATTCCCACCACCTGCTATCTTGGACGCTTCCACAATCAAGTGAGTGTGTTGGCAGAAGGTCACGAGCGTCCAGCCTTTCACTTCTTTAGGTTGGGTTCAAACCGTTTCTCCAAACTGCCTATATATATTTCTCAGTTTTTTAGTGGCAAAAAATACAACTTTACAACAACTACCAACGGCTCACCTCGTGCGATGGTGCCTATTGGTGTCTATGAAAAAGTTATGCCGCAAGATTACCTGCCAACGCAGTTGTTGCGAGCTTTGATTGTTGAAGATATTGTCTCAGCAGTAGACCTTGGTGCTTTAGAGCTTGATGAAGAAGACTTGGCACTGTGCACCTTTGTATCGCCAGGTAAGTATGAATTTGGCGATATCTTGCGTGATAACTTAACTCGCATTGAGCTGGAGGGCTAACGCTAATGAAATTTATACATAATATGTTTGACCGCCTAGAGCCTTCCTTTACTAAAGGCGGCAAATTTGAAAAGTACTACGCTGTATTTGAGATGTTTGATACCTTCTTACGTCAGCCTAGTAGTACTACGCATTCAGCCTCGCATGTGCGTGACGGTATTGACTTAAAACGTATCATGATCGTGGTTTGGTTATGTACCTTTCCTGCTATGTTCTGGGGTATGTACAATGTCGGGTTTCAGGCACTAACAGCTATTCAACAACTTGGTCTACAGCCTGAAGGATGGCGCACTGTCATTACTAATATGGCAGGCTATGACCCCAACAGTATTTGGGCAGCTTTCGTATACGGCGCCATGCAGTTTCTACCCATCTATATCGTTACCTTTGCGGTTGGTATTGCATGGGAGATAATTTTTGCGGTGGTGCGTGGTCACGAAGTTAACGAAGGGTTCTTTGTAACCTCTGTACTGTTTGCGCTTTGTTTACCCCCAGATATTCCATTATGGCAAGTGGCCTTAGGGATCTCCTTTGGCGTTGTGGTTGCAAAAGAGGTGTTTGGTGGTACGGGTAAGAACTTCTTGAACCCTGCGCTAGCTGGTCGTGCTTTCCTCTACTTCGCTTATCCTGCTTACATGTCAGGCGAAACGGTATGGACGGCAGTTGATGGCTTTTCAGGAGCAACGCCCCTAGGTCTTGCGGCGATTGGCATTAGCCCTGATCAGTTTGTTGATGCGTATGGCAATGCCATCACTTGGATGGATGCCTTCTTAGGCAATATGCAAGGCAGTATCGGCGAGGTATCAACCCTAGCCATTTTAATTGGTGCCGTATTCCTGCTTTGGACGCGTATCGCATCTTGGCGCATTATGGCGGGCTGTGTGGTTGGCTTAGTTGCTACGTCGCTTGTATTCAACATCGTTGGGTCAGAAAGCAATCTTATGATGAGTTTGCCATTCCACTGGCATCTGGTATTAGGTGGCTTTGCTTTTGGTGCGGTATTTATGGCAACTGACCCAGTGTCTGCTGCTCATACCAATAAAGGGCGCTGGGCATACGGGATACTCATTGGTTTTATGACTGTGTTAATCCGTGTTGTTAACCCTGCCTTCCCCGAAGGTATTATGCTGGCTATCTTATTCGCTAACTTGTTTGCGCCTTTATTTGACTACTTTGTCACTCAAGCAAACATCAAACGTCAAACCGCTCGGAGGATGCGTCATGTCCCAGCAGACTGATCAAAAAGCTAAGAAAAGCTCAAACTCAAACATGACTACCATCATGGTGGCACTAGTCTTGTGCTTGGTGTGTTCCGTCTTGGTATCAGCCGTAGCCGTAGGCTTAAAGCCAGCGCAAGTCAAAAACCAAATGTTGGATCTTAATAAAAACATCTTGGTTGCAGCAGGTCTCTTTGATCCTATAACAGATACTAACGAAGATGTTGCTGAACGTTTTGAAGATTTTGACGTTAAGCTTGTTGATTTACAAAGTGGGAAGTACGCGACTGAAGATCAACTCTCAGAAGTAGGTATTACCGATGTTAATAGTTACGATGCGAATCAAGCCGCAAAAAATGCTGCTTTAAGTACAGATCTTGGTAACAATGACCCTGCTAGCATCGGTGCAACCCCCAAATTTGCAAAAGTATTTGTTAAAAACGATGCCAAGGGCAATCCTGAACTGATGGTCTTACCCATTCATGGATATGGCCTTTGGGGTACTATTTATGGCTTCTTAACCCTAGAGAGCGACTTAAACACCATTAAAGGTATCAGCTGGTACTCTCATAAAGAAACACCGGGTCTGGGCGCGCGTATTGAAGAGAAAAAATGGCGCGATCAATGGCAAGGGGTCAATGCTTATAGTGAGCAAGGCGAAGTCGAAGTTGGCGTGGGTAAGGGTAAACCTATTGATGGCATTAGTGGTGCGACACTAACCAGTAAAGGGGTTAACAACCTAGTGCAATTTTGGCTTGGCGATCAAGGCTATAAACCATTTTTAGATAATTTACGTGGTGGCAGCGCAGGCGGTAATGATAAAGCAGATACTAAAGAAGATTTAGCTGCTCAAGCAGTAACCACTGCGGGCGAGGAGGCATAACATGGCTACAGATACAAAAAAAATCTTAACTACGCCGATATTTGATAATAACCCAATTGCCCTACAAATCTTGGGTATCTGTTCGGCGCTAGCAGTAACCACAAGTGTTAAAAACGCACTGGTTATGTGTATTGCATTAACCCTTGTGACTGCATTCTCAAGTTTCTTTATCTCAACAATTCGTAACCGCATTCCATCTAGCATCCGTATCATCGTGCAAATGACCATTATTGCCTCTCTGGTTATCGTGGTTGACCAAATTCTAAAAGCAGTGGCTTACGATGTGAGCAAATCACTTTCTGTATTCGTCGGGCTAATTATTACAAACTGTATTGTTATGGGTCGGGCTGAAGCGTTTGCAATGAGCAACCCTCCTGTACCAAGCTTTTTAGATGGCATTGGTAATGGCCTTGGCTACTCAGCTGTTTTATTATTTGTCGCCGTAATTCGTGAATTATTAGGTAGCGGTAGTCTCTTAGGTATTACCCTTTTAAATCCAGTGACTGATGGCGGTTGGTATGTGCCTAATGGCTTGTTATTACTACCTCCCTCAGCGTTTTTTATTATTGGGTTGTTCATTACTATTATTCGTATATGGAAGCCTGAGCAAGTTGAGGAACCTGAGTTTGTCATGAAACCCCAATCTAAAGGCCTAGCTCATGGAGGAGGACACTAATGGGACACTATACTAGTCTATTTATTACGTCTGTTTTTATTGAAAACATGGCTTTGGCCTATTTCTTGGGGATGTGTACCTTTCTAGCTGTCTCAAAAAAGGTCTCCACCGCACTAGGGCTTGGTATTGCTGTCATCGCCGTGATGACCATTACTGTTCCTTTAAATAACCTGTTATACCAGTTTATTTTAAAGAGTGGCGCACTGGATTGGGCAGGCTTTCCGAATATGGATCTCAGCTTCTTAGGGTTACTAAGCTATATTGCACTTATCGCAGCAACCGTTCAGATTCTAGAGATGTTTTTGGATAAATTTGTCCCATCGCTTTATAACGCCCTTGGGGTATTTTTACCGCTAATCACTGTGAACTGCGCTATCTTAGGCGGTGTCTTATTCATGGTTGAGCGTGACTATAACTTTACTGAATCTGTTACTTATGGTATTGGTGCAGGCTTTGGCTGGGCTTTAGCGATTGCATTACTGGCTGGTATCCGTGAAAAGCTAAAGTATTCGGACGTACCTGCCCCCTTACGCGGCCTAGGTATTACCTTTATTACTGTCGGATTGATGTCGCTAGGATTCATGTCATTTGGTGGCATGTCAATTTAAACGATTTGCCTATCCTAAATCATGCCTAAATGATGATGAACAAGCGATTTTTAATATTTAAATAAGGACAAGAATCATGGAGTTATTTGGTACCGCCATTGGCGGCGTCGCCATGTTTACCCTGATTATCATGAGTTTGGTAGCTATTATTTTGGTAGCTCGCTCAAGATTAGTCAGCTCAGGGGATGTCACCATTCATATTAATGACGATCCTGACAATGATGTGGTGACACCTGCTGGTGGCAAATTACTACAAACCCTAGCAAGTGAAGGTATTTTCTTATCTTCTGCTTGTGGTGGTGGTGGTACATGCGGTCAGTGTACATGTAAAGTTCTCGAAGGTGGCGGGTCAATCCTACCAACCGAAGAAGGTCATTTTACTCAAGGCGAAATCCGCGATAACATGCGTCTGGCTTGTCAGGTTGCTGTCAAGCAAGATATGAAAATTGAGATTGATCCCGAGTTCTTTGATGTGCAGAAATGGGAATGTGAAGTTGTGTCTAACAACAACGTGGCAACGTTCATTAAAGAGCTGGTGTTGAAAATTCCTGACGGTGAAGAAGTTAACTTCCGTGCTGGCGGTTATGTTCAGCTCGAAGCGCCACCGCATGAAGTCCACTACAAAGACTTTGACGTCGATGAAGAGTATCGTGGCGATTGGGAGAAATTTGGCTTATATAAATACGTATCTAAAGTGGATGAACCCGTTATCCGTGCTTACTCAATGGCTAACTACCCAGATGAGAAAGGTATTATTAAGTTCAATATTCGTATTGCAAGTCCACCGCCTCGTGGTCCAGACGGGATTCCACCAGGCAAAATGTCTTCCTATGTATTTAGTCTAAAACCAGGTGATAAAATAACCGTTTCAGGGCCATATGGTGAGTTCTTTGCTAAAGACACTGAGGCAGAAATGGTGTTTGTTGGTGGTGGTGCAGGTATGGCACCAATGCGCTCACACATTTTCGATCAGCTTAAGCGGCTACACTCTAAGCGTAAAATTACTTTCTGGTATGGGGCGCGATCTGTACGTGAAATGTTTTACGTTGAAGACTACGACACCCTTGCTGAGGAGTTTGATAACTTTGAATGGCACGTTGCCCTATCAGATCCACAGCCAGAAGATAACTGGGAAGGTTACACTGGATTTATCCATAATGTACTTTATGAAGAGTACCTTAAAGATCATCCAAACCCTGAAGACTGTGAATATTATATGTGTGGGCCACCGGTTATGAATGCGGCAGTGATTGATATGCTACACGGCTTAGGCGTAGAAGACGAAAACATCTTACTTGATGATTTTGGTGGTTAATGCTGGGTGGTTAATCAACAGTTACCCTAACACAGAATAATATATGCTAAATTAAGAGTCTCTAAGGAGGCTCTTTTTTTATACAGTGTCTTTTATGTTGAGCCTTCTGTTAATTCAGCCAACATCTCTCTATTAAATGGCTCTTAAATTTAGAAACACTCGCCCCTCCCCTATCTGTGTTTCATTCTTGACTTGAAGGGAATGAATAATTGGATATGTCACACAACTTATTTAACAAGACAGAATTAATAAGAAAAGACGCTTATGAGAAGACAGTTTAAAAAACCAACCCTATGGATTACTGGCGCATCAAGTAGTAGCCTCTTTCTTGCTTCTGCTATAAGCCTAAGCGCCTGTCAACAAGCCCCTCAATATGACTATATTGAAGGCGAGACGATGGGCACCAGTTATCATATTCGTTATCAACAACCTGACAATATAGATATTGCAGACATAAGTCAGGCAGTTGATGCGCGTTTAATTGAGATAAACGACAGCATGTCGACTTACCAAGATGACTCAACAATCTCAAAGTTCAATAGACTGGCTGCGGATACGTCAATAACGGTTGATGACGATTTTATCAAAGTCTTACAAGACTCTAAGCAGGTCTATGAGCAATCTGGTGGCGCATTTGACCCTACTGTCATGCCCTTAATTAATCTTTGGGGCTTTGGTAGTGTCAGAACGGTCGATCGGTTGCAAAATCCCCCGAGCCTCGATGATATTAAGGCGACTAAATCGCTTATGGGTTTTGATGACATTGTCTTATCGGGCAATACTCTAACCAAAACAAAAAAAGGGGTGGCGTTGGATTTTTCTGCTGTGGCAAAAGGCTACGCTGTGGATGCTATCGCAAATGTTTTATCTAATCGCTATAAAATCAATAACTACATGGTTGAGATTGGCGGAGAAGTGGCAACGTCAGGAGTGAATGCGCAAACAAACCCATGGCAGATTGCCATCGATGCGCCTGTCATTGACAGTAGTGTAACCGAACGTCAAACCATTGCAGGTATTCGTCAGCCTAGCCCTCAAAATAAATTACATTTAGCCACTTCAGGCAACTACCGAAATTCTGTTGTATTTGATAATAAGCGTTATAGCCATACTATTGACCCGACCACTGGGCAACCTATCAGTGGCGGAGCGCCATCTGTATCCGTCGTTGCTGAATCAGTATCACTAGCCGATGCTTGGGCAACCGCACTCACAGCGATGACGTATGAGAAAGCATTAAAGACGGCAACAGAGAACAATCTAGCGGCAATGTTTATCATTCCTAAAGATGGCAATATGGAAGGAACGTTTTCTACAACAAATGACACGCCTATTGATACCGCCAACCAAAACCAATCAGGTACTCAAAATGTAGAGACAGGTCGTTTGCTCGATAAGTGGGAAATAGTGGAAACCCCTGTGATGAAAGCACTACGAGCTGGAAAAGCTAACTAGTGTTTTTTAAATTTCATTACCCATTATCCACTGAAGCGTCTGTTATGCTAAATCCAACTGGGCAAACCATTCCAATAGTGAAATCGTTACATATATTAATTTTTGTAAATGGTTTAGAATAGTCTGGATTTATATATTAACGAGACGTTTACAGTAAGGACATACATACAATGATTTATTCATTGATGGCGCTAGTATTTGTACTAGGCTACATCGCTATTGCTCTAGAACATAACTTTCATATAGATAAAGCGGCATCGGCTCTCCTTACTGCAACCATTATTTGGACACTGCTTGTATTTGGTGCAGACACTTTACTTGCCGATCATCTAACCAGCCCAGCAGATAGCCATAACGTCTCGCAGTTATTAAACACCGAGCTTAAGCATCATTTAGCCGAGATTGCTGAAATTTTATTTTTCTTAATGGGTGCTATGGTCATCGTAGAATTAGTGGATGCGCATGATGGCTTTGCTGCCATTACCAACCGTATTCGCACCTCTAGTGCCATTAAGCTTTTATGGACAATTGGTACACTTACCTTTTTCTTCTCAGCACTTCTAGACAATCTAACCACGACCATTGTGATGGTATCGCTACTGCGTAAATTGGTAGAGGATAAAGAGCTGCGCTGGTGGTATGCGGGTATTGTTGTTGTCTGTGCAAATGCAGGCGGAGCATGGTCTCCTATTGGGGATGTGACCACCACCATGTTATGGATTGGTAACCAAGTGACCGCTAGCCGTATTATCGTCGATCTTCTTGTACCAAGCTTAGTGGCCGCTATTGTACCTTTAATACTGCTAAGTCTGCTATTCAGGGGCAAAGAAGTAAATCGTCCCAAACCCATTAAAGCCGCGGTGCAATCCACAAGCAGTAACTATCTAGGAGATGACTCAGGGGAGGTTCAAACACCCGCTATGGTAATGGCAGGGATACCAGCCAGCTCCCATGAACTTGCCGATGATTCCAACCTTGAATTGACGGCAGCGCAGCAGCATGTTAGCAGTCGAATGCGTCTTAGTGTGCTGCTGCTTGGTTTAGGCGCACTTGCTTTTGTGCCGGTTTTTAAAACCATTACTCATCTGCCGCCTTATATGGGTATTTTATTTGGGGTTGGTGTACTTTGGGTATTCACTGAAATTGCCCATCGCCATGAGGATTGGTACGTTAAAAAGCATGTCACTGTTGTTGGGGTCTTATCCCGTGTTGATATGCCAAGTATTTTATTCTTCTTAGGTATTTTACTTGCGGTGGCAGGTCTGGCTACGGCAGGTCATTTAACGGATGTGGCGCTGTGGCTTGACCAGTCTATTGGCAATTTATACATTATCAACGTATTTATTGGCTTGTTATCCTCTTTGGTCGATAACGTCCCCTTAGTCGCTGGTGCAATGAAAATGTACCCTCTTCTGACCGACTCAACTATCGCAGGTTTAACAGGTGATGAGCTTGCCCGTCAAGGTCAGTTTTTACAAGATGGTGCGTTTTGGCACTTTTTAGCTTACTGTGCGGGTACTGGCGGTAGCTGCTTAATTATTGGTTCTGCAGCTGGAGTCGCGGCCATGGGTATGGAGAAAATTCCATTTATGTGGTATTTAAAACGCATCAGTTGGCTTGCCCTAATCGGTTACTTAGCGGGCGCCGTCACTTATATCGGCATTCACGTGATCTAACGTTTAATTCATCACTCGGATTACCGCATTCATTTGCGTATTTAATACAATTCTTTTGAGTATTTATACGATAAGGTAAGCCCACTGTTGTTATAAATGCACTGTGTTAAAATGTCTATATATAAACTGACATTTATATAATAAATCTGTTGGCTTACTAGCTTTATATCTAAGAGTTGTCTGCATCTTTCAGAGCGCTTGTTATAGGGCTCTTTTTATACGGTCGCGCCAACTCTCACTCAAACATGTCGAGGTATGTATGCTCGCTCAATTACTCCCTATCTTTGCAGTTACCTTCACTATATTTGTGCTTTTTTTCTTATTTATGGGTATCGGCTATATGATAAAAAAAGAGCCACTGCGTGGCTCGTGCGGGCGTGTGGCGAACTTAATGGGTGATGAAACTTGCCAGTTTTGTGGCGATGATCCCAATAAATGTGATAAAAGCTCTGGGGAAGAAAAATTAAGATTCAATGTCGAAAAAGCAAAGCAGCTCGGTAAATCTATTACCTAGATTAAAACTGACACAATAAAGCCATTAACTATTAATTTTACTCAATTAGTATTGGCTTTGCTTTATTTCATTCATTAGAATAGTAAGATAGAAAATAGAAAAAAGCTTGCTGAATGAATAGACACTCAGTGATGCTTCTATCACTAACCATCGCCTCATTGCGGTGGTTTTTACTATGCTTATTAGAATGTATGTTAGTAAGGTGTATCCTCATTTAGCTTATGAGGGACAAAATAAGATAAATCATCATCAAACACAAATGGTTTTGAAGGACATAATTGCATATTAACTAGAAATCATAGCCAGTTTGCGATAATTTGGCCGTTTGTGAACCATGAGATTCAAGTTACTGTATGTAAGTTAATTTATGTCAGTTACTGTATGTAAGTTGCTTAAAAAGAGGACACGCCCTAACCAGTAAAAAAAACTAATGTTAACTGAAGATAAAGGCTAATTGATTAGCTATGTCACATACTACTCCCAACCAACCTGTTAGCTTAAAATCAAGCCCCACTCACATACGCAAGTCCCATTCAAACCCTAATACGTCTCGTACTATCTTTTGGTTGGTTCTAATTGCTATAGTATTGCTCTCTGCCAATATGAGATCTCCATTTGTCGCACTAGGATCAATTGCGCCTGTCGTCCAAGATGCTTTGAATATTAGTGAATGGCATATAGGATGGTTAGGCTCTGTACCCATGATTATGTTCGCGTTGGGCGCACTTCTTTCGCCCAGCATTGCCAAACGTTTCGGTATTGAAAACACGTTAATCATGGCGCTTATCGTACTGACATTTGGGCTAATATTACGCACAGTTTGGGTAAGCTGGTCTGGCTTCTTAACGGGAACTTTACTACTGTCATTTGCCATCGGTTTTGCCAACACCTTGGCGGCCCCTGTTATTAAGCAAAGAACCCCCAACAACATCCCTCTTATTACAGGTTTATTTAGTTTAACCATGGCGGTAATGGCCGGTATTGCAGCAGCAGTTGTTTATCCCATGAGTGAAAGAGTGGGCTGGCAATGGGCTTTAGGTAGCTGGGCTATCTTAGGTATAGCAGCAATCATAGCTTGGGTTATTCTACGTTTAGAACTAGGCTCTTCACATCAATTGCCTTCATCAATGGACGCGTCGAGCAGCGAAATAGCAGATGAAATTTCAGTATGGCGTTTACCATTAGCATGGCAAATAGCGATATTTATGGGCTTACAGTCTTTGTTGTTTTATGTGGTTGCCAGCTTCATGCCCTCGATATGGATTAGTAAGGGGTTATCTCAAGTTGAAGGGGGTAACATGGGGTCAATATTCCAACTGGTAGCTCCCGCTACTGTTATTGGTATAACTTGGTTTATTCGCAGTGGTCATTCAATACAAAAAATTGCCGTGATATCGGCTCTCTTAAATGTTATTGGCGTCTTCGGTATGACCTATCTCTCAGCTTCCCTAGCATGGTTATGGAGTATTTTTATGGGGATTGGATGTGCGGGAATTTTTACGCTAATGATGATATTATTTTCTATACGTAGCTATACGCCTATTCAAGCCAGCAAGCTATCTGGCATGGCACAAACAATTGCGTATTTGGTGGCTTTTACTGGTCCCTATGGTGCTGGTTGGTTACATGAACAAACTCACGGATGGGATACGCCTTTGATGTTTATATTGATACTTACCGCACTTAACGTTGTCATGGCGTGGTTTGCGACTCGACCTATCATGGTTGATGGACGCCCCGCTCATTAAAATATCTCACTGTCGAAACTTAATCGGCATAATATGTTAATTGGCATAGCAGTTTAATGAAGATAGCATCATACTTCACTCATACTTCACATGGTACGAAGATACACAAGACACTATTTACTCAATATTAACTCAACTTAGTTTTATAACTGGCATGCTTATGAAGTTTTCTAAATTTGGTCAAAAGTTCATCCAACCTAGTTCTATCTCACAGCTTATGGATGATTTAGGCAATGCCTTGCAAAGCGAAACGCCTGTCAATATGCTCGGTGGTGGTAATCCCGCTCGCATTGATAAGGTTAATGACGCTTATCTACGCACTTATAAATCACTTGAAGATGGTGGTCTTAACAGCCCCGCAATGGATTCAATGGGCAACTACTCAAACCCTCAAGGCGATGCGAAATTTATTGATACCCTCGTTGATTTTTTTAATCGTCACTATAGCTGGGGGCTAACTCGTAATAATATTGCTCTAACCAATGGATCACAAAATGCTTTTTTCTATCTGTTTAACCTATTTGGCGGGGCATTTGAAGAGAATGGCGTGGATACTACCAAGTCCATTTTATTACCATTGGCACCGGAATACTTGGGCTATGGCGATGTACATATTGATGGTCAACACTTCATAGCGATTAAACCTGACATTGAAAAGGTCACGCACGAAGGTAAAGATGGATTCTTTAAATATAAGGTTGATTTTAAAACAATAGAAGAGCTACCGGCATTACAAAATGGCGAGATCGGCGCTATTTGCTGTTCACGGCCAACCAATCCAACTGGTAATGTATTGACCGATGAAGAAATGGCTCATCTGTCTAAAATTGCTGAAAAGTACAACATACCGCTCATCATTGATAATGCCTATGGCGAACCTTTTCCAAACATTATATATCCAAAAGTGAAACTGAACTGGAATGACAACATAGTGCTATGTTTTAGCCTATCAAAAGTAGGCCTACCTGGTGTGCGTACTGGTATTGTGATAGGCAATCAAAAGATTATAAAAACAGTCAGTGCCATGAATGCGGTAGTGAATTTAGCCCCCACTCGTTTTGGTGCTGCCATAGCAGCGCCTCTGTTTAAAACGGATGAGTTAAAGCACCTGTGTGATGATACCATCAAACCCTTTTACGCCAAGAAAGCCAAACGAGCCATTGGTCTACTAAAAAGTGAGCTAGGCGATTATCCTATGGCGATTCATAAACCTGAAGGGGCAATTTTCTTGTGGGTATGGTTTAAAGACTTGCCGATTACCACTGGCGATTTATATCAGCGTCTCAAAACCGAAGCCACTTTAGTAGTACCAAGCGAGCATTTTTATCCAGGCTTAGATGTTACCGATTTCCGCCATGCGCATGAATGTATTCGCATGAGTATTGCGGCAAGTGATGAAACATTAAAGGCAGGTATTGAGGTAATTGGTAAGGTTGTTCGTGACTTATATGATAATCAGTAATTGGTACTTTTAAGCCAGACAATAACTTTGAACCCTCTAACTCTTTGAAACTTCATAACTGTATAAGTGAACCATCCTAAAAGCGCTGCAAATCATGGCTTTAAGCTAGGCTATGATTTGAGGCTTTTTTATTGCGCTTAATGCAAATAGTTTATGTAACCAATTCAAAACAGCCTAAAACAGTCAAACTTGTTACCATGACTATAGTCACCTTATAAAAATACTCCCTTATAAAAACCAGCACCCTAAAATTAGACATCATCATGGAGTCCTGATGCTTTTCTCCTCAAGAAAACCCCACTTGAATAAATCTTTAGTAAAATCATTAAGTTTGGCACTTGTAACTACTGTTAGCCTATTGGCTTGTAGCCAAGCGCCAAATAAAGAAGCGAATAGCAATGCGCCTGTAGATAATACTGCCCAATTAGAATCTTTTAAGAATGCAACTGATTCTGTTCCACATGAAACTTCAGATACTAATCAAAATGGCATATCAAAATATTCCGATATTCAACGAATAGAACAACCCATTACCATTTTGGCATTAGGTGATTCTCTCACAGAAGGGTTAGGGTTGGCTGAGGAAAATGCTTATCCTGCCCAATTAGAAAAAGCGCTTAAGAATGCAGGCTATGTTAATGCAAAAGTAGTTAATTCTGGCCTGAGCGGTGAGACCAGTACGGGTCTCGTAAATCGCCTTGATTGGGCACTTAAAACCAAGCCTGATATTACTATTTTAACTATTGGTGCTAATGATGCGATGCGCGGTATTGACGTGGCAACAATAGAGCAAAACATTCGTACCGCTATTGAGCGTTTGCAAAGTGACGGTAGTGTTGTGGTACTAGGTGGTATGCAAATTTATGACAACTTAGGTAATGACTATGTCAAAGATTTTTCTGCTATTTACCCCAAACTTGCCAAAGAGTATAACCTTGCTTTTATCCCGTTCTTTTTAGAAGGGGTTGGGGGTGTGGCAGAGTTAAACCAATCTGATGCTATTCATCCCACAGCAGAAGGCTATAGTCGTATTGTTAATAATAATATTTTGCCCGTACTTAAGCCGACACTTGAAGCATTTGTAGAGAGTAAAGAGGCTGAGCCAAATGAGACAGCCCAATGAGTAAGTCGATGAGTAAAACGGTAAGTGACGCTAATTCAAGTAAGACTAACAAACCTCTATTGTATGCCAGTAATTTAAGTAAAAGTGTGCTGATTGGCGACACCAAAACTGACATTATCAAAGACGTTAATGTGAGTATTGGTGCAGGTAAGTTTGCGGTAATCATGGGTAAATCAGGTTCGGGCAAATCTACTTTGCTTGGGCTTCTTGCAGGACTGGACTACCCTGATACCGGAGAGGTTTGGTTAAATGGTCAGAATTTAACGAGCTTGAGCGAGGATGAACTGGCACAAAAACGTCAGCAAGATATGGGCTTTGTGTTCCAGTCCTTTCATTTGTTGCCGACGTTAACCGTTGCCGAAAACATTGCGTTTCCACTCGATATTGCCCGCCAGCCTGATGCCAATCGTGTCGAAGAACTGCTCGTTGCCGTTGGATTAACCCATCGTCGTGACAGCTTACCGCATCAACTCTCAGGCGGTGAACAACAACGCACCGCATTGGCTCGGGCATTGGTCGCTAAGCCAAAAATTATTTTTGCCGATGAGCCGACAGGTAACTTAGATGAGCAAAATGCGCAGCAGGTAATGAATTTACTACTTGAGCTACAACAACAGTCGGGGACGGCTTTGGTGGTGGTCACGCATGACCCTGCCTTAACGGAAAATGCAGATCAGGTAATTACTATTCATGATGGGCGGGTGTTGGGATGATAAGGATTGTAGTTAAGTTAACTTTCATAACCTATTATGTCACTACAATCTAGGATTTCAGATAACCAAAAAGCCCCTCTTTTAAAAGGCGGAAATTTATTCTTATAAAATGTGGTTTAGTCTAGAAAATCCATCCCCAGCCCTTCCTTTGGAAAAGGAAGGGGGCAATCTTTTGACATTCAGCTTAATATAACCGCTCTAGGCAAACTTTTTAAAATTTAAAGACGACAATCCTTACGTGAATTTCTAAGGTTTTAGCCCCCTTTCTCAAAGGGGGGTTGGCGGGATTATACGAACCTGACTTTACGCTTAAATAAATAAGGACTTAGACGCTACCTGCAAACCCGAATTTAAAAGAGCCTGCCCGTCATCTACGCAGTAATCAAACCGAAGCAGAACTACTATTGTGGTCTAAAATACGTAGAAAGCAAATTGCAGACGTACAGTTTTACCGTCAACGTCCCCTGCTGAATTATATTGTTGATTTTTACTGTCCAAAAGCGAAGTTGGTTATTGGGTGTGATGGTAGCCAACATTATACAACTCAAGGGTTTGAAAAAGATAACATTCGTGATAGTTGCTTAGCTGAATTTGGGATAATGGTTTTACGATATGATAATAGACAGATATTGACGCAAATACATGCTGTTGTTGATGAGGTTGTTAAGGGTCGGTTATTGGAGTTTTGACTTGGTCTAATAAATCCATCCCCTGTCCTGAGAAGCGTTAATAAAAGCTCTGGGAGACCTTTTTAGATTCGCAAGAGTTAAGCTATGCTTCATAGGGCGTCATCTTAATAGATATATATCGTGAATTGGTCTAGATAATCCATCCCCAGCCCTTCCTTTGCCAAAGGAAGGGGGCAATCTTAATAGGTTCATTTTTTAAATTTAGAGTTAAAGATTTTTAATCATTAATATACTTAGCTTTAAGATAAGTTTTTGTTGTACTCAAAGATGATGAGCACTGCTAAAAATGAGAATTTTGATACTTTGAAATAAGTTATTAAAGTCGCCCCTTCCCTTTTTTAAAGGGAAGGCTAGGATGGGATTTTGTAAGTTTATACCTTTCCTATAAAATAACCTATCTTTGTCAGGCTCATTGAACCTACTATTTATAGCGTTTGCACTCGCCTTTCTCGATAGGTTAATTTCTAGATTTGGTATTATTATGCTACTACACTCTTTTACTACTCATTACTTTCAGACCACACTGCAAGCTCATTACCACCTGGCTCGGTAAAATGAAAGCGATAACCGCCGGGAAATTTAAAGGTGTCTTTTAGGATATTGCCGCCATTTGCTACAATTTTATCATAGGTCGATGTCAGACTGTCACTGTAAAATACCAATAAAGCACCCCCGTTATCAGTCAAGTTCACTTTATCGGAGTGGTAAAACCCACCGTCTAAACCTTGGTTTTCAAATGCCGTATATTGGTCACCATAATCGGTAAACTGCCAATCAAAAACAGCAGTAAAGAATGCTTTGGTTGCTGCCAAGTCTGTTGAGGTAAACTCTACGTAGTTTAACTTTTCATGATGGTTCATAATTAAGTCCTTTTGTAGGTAGTCTGATACTGATAGGGTGCCTTGAATAAACATTCCCTAACTGTTCTATAGCACTAACACATAAAAAAGCTTAGCGGCTATCTTGAACTTATAAATGGAATAATATGCAATCTAAGAAAACAATATTACTTATCGGTGGCACCGGTGGCATTGGCAAGGCGCTACTAGAACGTATGAGTGATGATAATGAAATAATACAAATATTTGCAACGTATCACCTGCGTCAACCCCCAAAACAAAGCAGTGATAAAGTTGTCTGGCTGGCAATGGATGTGACCTCTGAGCCAAGTATTAAACAGGCGATTGAGCATATTAGCCACAAGGTTGACTATATTGACTGGGTCATCAATGCGGTAGGACTATTGCACAATGACACCCACCAACCTGAAAAAACAATCAGACAACTTGATCCAGACTTCTTTATTGAGAACATGACAGTAAATGCCTTACCGAGCTTACTGATTGCTAAGTATATAAAGCCACTGTTAAAAGCCAGTAAACCCAGTGACGCGGCGCCTGCTATTTATGCGACCATTTCCGCTCGTGTTGGCAGTATCAGTGATAATAAATTAGGCGGTTGGTACAGCTACCGAATGAGTAAAGCGGCTCTAAATATGGGTATGAAAACACTCTCAATCGAATGGAGTCGATCTTTAAAAAATGTCTGTGTGATAGTGATACAACCTGGAACGGTAGATACACCACTATCTAAACCTTTTCAGGCGAATGTGCCTCAGAACAAATTATTTAAGCCCGAACAGTGTGCGGACAATCTACTGAAAGTATTGGGCGAGTTGACCACAGAAAGTACAGACAGCTTTATAGACTGGGCAGGAAAACCAATAGACTGGTAGTAGGCTAAT
This sequence comes from Psychrobacter sp. CX97, assembly GCF_057396285.1. Classification (NCBI taxonomy): domain Bacteria; kingdom Pseudomonadati; phylum Pseudomonadota; class Gammaproteobacteria; order Moraxellales; family Moraxellaceae; genus Psychrobacter; species Psychrobacter sp. CX97. The sequence goes on from NZ_JBXYJE010000005.1 coordinate 23,713, forward strand.
TGCCAACCTAGTTAAGTCTTAACGAGTCTTAATAAATCCCACTAAATATACCATCTACAATCGATAAACAGTTGCACCCCTATGAACACAGATAAGACCAACAACACGACGAATATCATACCCGCTCAATCTTCGTATTCCAATCTAGGTAGTAAATCGCTACAGCGCAGTTGGTGGCGGCATTGGGTGTATCCGTTGTTATTTTTGTTGGCGATGGTGCTGTCGTTATCGACCTATTTGACGCTGGATTCGATTCAGCAGTCGGTACGGGATTATGTGACTGATAATCAGCGGGCACTGGTCGGTGGTGATTTGATTTTAAGCAGTAAACAGGCGTGGACGCCCGATGTGTTAGATGCTGTAGAAGCGTTTGGGTCACTAACAGATTCAAAATCCGTTGATTCCAATACAGGTAATGTCGAGTCAACAGGCGTGGTCTACGATTATCAGTTTAATGCGATGGTGTCTAGCGTCAATCCTAATGGTAATGTTGGCAATGATTCAGATGCAACAACCCTCCTCGCCCGTGTAAAGGCAGTATCGAACCAATATCCGCTATATGGAAAGGTGGTTCTAGCATCAGGCAAACCACTTTGGCAACAGCTTGCGCCCAATACGGTAGTAGTGGAAACTCAAGTGCTGACAGGGCTAGAGTTGGCGGTCGGCGATAAAGTCAAGATTGGTGATGCGGTGTTTACCATAGCCGATGAGCTGGTCACTGAACCCGATCGTCCGTTGACCGCCTTTGGATTTGGCGCACGAGTATTAATGGCGGATAGCGATTTGGCAGCGACCAATTTGCTGGGACAACGTAGCCGAGTCAATTATCGCATTGAGTTGGCGGGGAATACTGATACAAAAGCGGATGCCATTGCCAATTTATACACCAAGCTTAAGCAAATTATTGACGCCCTGCCCGCCTCGCAAGATGTGAAAATGACCACGGCGGATGAGTCAGATACGTCGGTAACTGAGGTATCGGATAATGTACTGATGTTCTTAAAACTGCTGGTGATTGCGGTGTTGTTTTTATCAGCAGTGGCACTCTTGAGCGTGGTAAAGGCGTTTGTTGGGTTGCAACAAAACTCAAATGCCATTCGCCGTGCGCTCGGTGAGTCGGTGCGTTCAATTAAGCACAGTTATTATCTGCTATTTTTGGGGATGGCGGTGCTGGCATGTATTGCCTCAGGGTTGTTAAGTTTGGCAATGCTGAATGTTGGTGCTCAGTATTTAACCGCTATTTTGCCCCCTGATATTCAGCTGTCTATTAAGCTAGTAAGTTTAGTCAAAATAAGTATCGTGGCGCTGGTGATAACCCTATTAGTGGTGCAACAAAGCTTATATGCGGTGACCCATACCAAGCCGTCAGCGGTGCTAAAACAGTCTACAAGCAATACCCGCCAGCATCCGCCCTTATATTGGTATGGGTTAGTATTGCTGGCAAGTTATGGGCTACTCGCCTATGAGTTTGGTTCGCTGCTGACAGGTTTGCAGGTATTGGGCGGAATGCTGGTACTGGCAGGCAGTTTTTGGTTACTCGGTAAGGGTTGGCTGTGGCTGTTAGCGAAATTGATTGAGCGTGGCTTGTTTGGTAAGAGGCTTGTGGGTAAACAGTCGGGCTGGATGGCACGAATTGCCGTGCATAATTTATCCCGTAAAGGCAATCAATCGGGGCTGTTTTTTGTGACCCTCGCCTTATCGGTGGCAGTATTGACTATGATTACGCTCTTAAACCATAGCCTCAATAAACAATTTGTGCAAGCGTATCCTGAAGATGCGCCGAATTTGTTTTTGCTCGATGTACAAAGCGATCAGCATGATACATTAAACACGATGATTGACTCGCCGATTACTTATTATCCAGTAGTACGAGCAAGAGTGACTGAGGCAGGCGGTGTTGCTGCTGATAAAATTGTGGTGCCACAAAGTGAGGGTGATGACCCGACTCGGGTGTTTAATCTCAGCTATGCCGATAGCGTGATGGATACCGAGTTTATTAAAGAGTCGGTTGCGCCTGACCAGCTTTATGCACCGATTACGGCTGACTCTCAGGCTAATAATAAAGTAGGCAGTGAAGATGAGATAGTCCCGTTATCCATCTTAGACAGTGCGGCTGAACTACTCAATGTGGGTATGGGTGATCAAGTACGCTTTAACATTCAGGGTATTGAAATTGTCGGACAAATCACTAGTATCCGTGAGCGTTATGAGCGTGGCCCTAGTCCGTTTTTCTATTTCTTATTTGAGCCTGAGGTGTTGGCGGATGCACCACAAATTCAGTTTGCCACCACCAAAGTAGATGCCACTCAAATTCCCCAATTACAAACTGACCTTGTGCGTGCGTTCCCAGCGATTACCACTATTGATGGCGGGGCGATTGCCAAGCAAGTTCAAGGCTTTGTGAGTCAGATGAGCCGACTGGTGCAGGTGTTTACTCTACTTGCGATGATTACGGGGATTATGGTGCTGATTACTTCCTTGCTGTCTACTTCACAAGACCGCTTACGGGATAGTGCCTCGTTTCGATTGCTCGGTATGCAAAAGCGGGATTTATATAAAATTAATATGCTTGAGATTGGCTTACTTGGCATCAGTGCGGGAGCGTTTGCGGTGTTGCTCGCCAGTGCTACGGCATATGTACTAATTACCCAGTGGTTTAATTTACGCTTTAGCATTCCTTGGGATCGCTTTGCCTTGGGTGCGGTGTTGTTGGTAGCGGTGTTGTTGGTTATTGCGATTGGGTATGTGAGATTGGTGATTGGACGTGGGATTATGGCAAGAGTGAGAGGGATGGTTTAGGTTTCTTTCAAACAACACTTGAAATAAAATCAAATACCCCTATATAAGTAAGGCATTAATAACAAATAATTACAATTACAGACAATAAGGATGTTTTCAATGGAGGTTAAAGTGTTATACGTACCAATACTCAAGTCCAAAAGAGGAGAGTTTAATGCACTGTTAGAATTAGATGCACCAATTAAATCTCATATTAAACCAGTTATCACATTAACAAAAGAGAAAGCGGACTCTAGAGGACAATCATTAGCCAAAAATGTAGAACATAAATGGGGAAGCAATCCAATTTATATAGATTTAAACGACCCCTCTAATGTTTCTATTCAAGGCGTTAATCATATAGATTTTATTTTAAACGAATTTCATAATAGGAATTTAAATTATCATCCAGTTATTAACATACATAATCCTAATTTATCAATTATTAATCATGTGTTACAGCATAAATTACAATGCTGCTTAAAAATAAACATTCAATTATTTGATAATACCACTATTTTAAGTTTACAGAAACTTATTGATCAATTAACGGACGATGAGTGTATCGTAGATATTCTAATTGATTTTAGGTCAAATATTAAGTCTAATGAAGAAGCTCAATCTCATCATATTCAGACCTTTTACGATTACATCGTCAATAATTTTGTAGATAGTGTCAATCAAATAATTATAGCTGGTTCTTCAGCACCAAAAGAATTGTTAAGGGAAGATTATAATCCTTATGGGCATGCTCCTCGCATGCACTGGTTAGGCTTTCAAGAATTTTTACAAGGGCTTACTCAAGAGTCTAAACATCCAATTTTCTCAGACTATTCTGTAGTACATCCCGATGAATTGGAGCCTATAACATACGTTAATCCAAATGCTAAGATTAAATACACATTATCTGATCATTATTTATTTGCAGTTGGTTATCAAGTAAACACCCATGTCGATGGTTTTAATCAGTATCATGATATATCACATATAATTGTTAGCTCTCCTCACTTCTTAGGTGCTTCTTATTCATGGGGAGATAAATATTTGAGTGAATGCGCTAACAAAACTGCCACTTGTGGCAATATGGAAACTTGGGTAAAAGTAGGACACAATCATCACATAACATTTGTCGCTAGACAGAACGCCAGTCACTACGGGATTTCAATATAGCTCTGATATTATCTCTAATTTCATTTAAACTGAAGTTATCCACCACTAGTTGGTGGATTTCTTGTTTCTTTAGCTTTCTAATTCTCCAATCAACTTCTATTCTTTGAGCCAGTAAATTTAATATTTCATCCTTCCAAGCTAGTTTAACTAACTCAAATGAATCTATATTTTTATTTTCTTTCTCCCGACGTTCGGTTTTTAGCTTTATCGCTCCTCTTTTACCCTGTGTAGCTATTTTAACTCCCCACCATTCAGGAATGATTTCTATTGCTCTATCAGCATGCTTAGATCCTACAACCAAAGTGACTTTATCCATTACCGCAGAATACGCTTCAATCTGACTAGGTAACCTCAACAGATTATCCGAATCGCTCTTAAGCTCAAAACCATGAAGTTTACCATTTACAACAGCTATATCTATACGATTACGACCATAATTTAGACCCATCTCTTCCACAACTAGCGTTGATGGGTCACTAATATGGTTTTTAATAACTCTTTTCTTAACAGCGTTTCGTACGTCTTTATCAAGCATTTTATTAATTGACATAAATATAGAACCTAATGATTAACTTATAACCTTTTTAATGCAGGTCTTATACATTAACATGATTTTTAGAGAACTCTATTAATGTGTTTACAATAATTAATTTTATATTAAACACGTATGAACATTATCGTGTTTTCTCATTCCAGTAATAAACCTTGCATCGGAGGAGAAGTTTAGCCCTGATTGAAGCAGATATACCTGGTAAAACACAGGGATGCAGGCACTTGGCTAGAGGAGGTATCGCTGAGTCAGGAACGACTCTTGCCATTAGCGCCTGCCCCTATGTAAAGCAAGATAGTAGCGAAAAGCAGGAAATAGCTTCAAAATCCTATCGGCAGAATATACCTGTAAAGCAATCTATCCAGGTTTCCTCTTGCCAAGGATTAGGGATTTGCAACACTTCATCAACCCGCTGTCTGGCAATAGAAATATCTTGATAGTCATCACCATTGGGTTCGATGTCACCACGGCGCTCAGCGTCTGAGGTTTGCATAAACTTTAAGAATTTCTCAGCGTCTTTTGCCAACTGACTGTTGGGCTGATGCGACAACTCAATCATTGCCAAATTATCTTCCGGCTCGTAGAAGTAATGTATGGCATCGTCTGTCCATTCTGTGTTATCAGAACCATAGAATAAAGAGAACCGGTAGATGTTATAAAGTTGCTGGGCTTCTTGTTTATGGCGTCCATTTGGATAGCGCTTTAAATAATCTTCCCAAAACAAAGCGCGCTCTATAAGGTTTTCTAAAGAAACGACAATGGCCGCATCATTCCAAAAAATTTCCTGATTGTCCTTTGCCATACGCTCAAAGAAGGCACGGTCTTCTTTGGCTAAATATGGTGAAAACCGAGACATCATTGCTGATAAATCATGGCTAAACGTATAGTAGCCCTCGCCCAAATACTTAAGATAAACGTCTTCATCACTCTGTGATAATGTGAGTAAATATTTAAGATGTGGATTTAGCGTTGCCTGTTCAGTCTTTGAGAGGGTTTCGCCAGAGTCTACCTTGTATGCTAGATTACTAAAAACTCCGATGTCATCCTCATCCCGTAAGCCGTTGTCTAAAAAGCGGTTATACATCTTATCGTATTGTGTGAGTAGCTTGAGCGCAGTTTTACTGTCCGTTTTTTTTAGACAAGCAGGAAGCACTTCATTAACACTTTTAATAGCTTCTATCTTACTGTTATTACCGACTTGTGCCATCATGGCACTCTCGGCATCGCAGTTCGCCTTAGTTGTATCGACGTTTATCGCTGTTACCGTGCCTTTTTCTACCATGTCTTCTTTTTCAATACTCTCTGCATCATCAGCAGTTTCTATAGGTTTTGACTCAGCTTGGCTCGCATTTGTAGGCGTTGGTTTAGCTTGATCCAGTGCGTCGGACTGTGTATCACAGGCGCTCATACTGATCAATAATAGCGAGGTGATGAGGTATCGGTTCATTAGATGGGCCTTCATTAAATGTATCCAATCTGATTGATGGCTATGGGTTGAAAATAGTTTTAAGTAAGTAGCGTGGGTGTAACGAAGTGGAACCCACGAAGGTTAAATTCACACAGGTTATCATCCATACTACCAATTTTTTTAAACTTGCTTCGTGTATGCAACCCTGCCTAACACTGCAAACGTCAATTGGAGGAGCGGTTTAGCCGTGTCAGTAGCGGATATACTTGGTTGACCACTGGGTTGCGGTGACTTAGCTAGGAGCGGTATCGAGACAACAGGAACGCAACTGGCTATTAGTAACCGCCCCAGTGGGTAACCAAGATAGTAGCGAATGGCGCGATTAGCTACAAACCCTGCGAAATTTGTATCGCTCTAAGCAACTCTAATTTTAAAGACTGCGAATAGTCGTCTTCATACAAAATAGAATGAATAAGCTTAGCCAACAGGTCGTTATCAATCACATTATCGGCAACCCAAACGGCAATAGTCTCCATCACTAATACAAAATGACGCGCTAAGAAATTAAAGCCATTTATCGTCAAATATTAAACCCCATGTTTAGCTACACTGCACGCTATCTTTTTGCCTATTATAATGTACGTTTGATAACACACTTCCCTACTGCTTCTCAAACACTAGCCCATCAAAATAACCTCGCATACCGCAGTTTACTCTACGGTATTGTTGGTCAATATCTTTTACTAAAACCTGCGATTTACCCTGATAAACAGCAGGATACAATCTCAGTTCAGCAGGGTCGTCTAATTCATAACTGGTTAGTGTCCAGTGGTTCTCAGACCATTGAGCTAATTGATCCGAGATTGAGCACATATGTGCATTACTAAATATCATAGTGCTGTCGATAACGGCGAGATAAGGCTTTTTGGTAACGCTTAAAATATCAATGCTATTGGTTTCGTTGAATATATCGTACTCTTTTTTAGCGTCAGGATTATAGACAGATATCTGTGTTGTCGTGCTAAATCGACCAAAGGCATTAGACTTGGGTAGATTTGCTGGCGCAATGTCTTCAAGGTAGTCAATCGCCACACCTAATTTAGTCGTGCCACCTAGGTGCTCTCGATATTCACGAATTAGACAGGCTGTATCTTTACAAGTATTGCGCTGAAAGATCAGCCACTGGATTTGTTCAGCACGTGTTTGCTCTGTATAGTCGTACTCATTGTCTTTAGCCTCCTCCATATCGTCTGAGTATTGCACTGCCAACTCATCATCCAGTTTTGATAATTCGGGATTGGCACAGATTAGGTGTTCAACAGTGGTACTGGCTTTATGGCAGTCGAAACTAGCTGAGTGTGCGGGCAGAGAATATAGGCTCGCGCTTAGCAAGGTAGAGACGGCAATAGAAGTTAATGTCCATTTTTTCATAGCGTTTCTCTTAATAATGACGGATAAGACGGATACGACAGATAAGACGTGTATTTGAGATTATTCCATACCCTTTATGAACATTTGTGATGATAATTATTATATTTACTAGAAATAAACATAAACACCTAAGTTTACAGGCGTATACTAAAAGTGTGGCACTTATTGGCTCTGATGTCATTTTATGGGTCACGGCAACAATACTAATGGCTAGTACGGTAAGAAAGGCTAGTACAATAGGAACAGCTAGCAGAGCACAAACAAGGAGAATACTGTGATGGAACATAGTAATAAAAATACGGCAAAGCGTGTCAGTAAAGATTGGACTGATGGCAATCAAGATAAAGATATGGGAAAGTATAGCGATACTGATAGAGCATACGACTCTTGTGATCGTGTTATTCAAGACATTAATGAGGCAGTGGATCAGCAAAGTGAGTCGACAGATTGTGAAGATGGTGAGGAAGGATGCTGATAATGAGCTTGACCCAGCTATGACTAACCTTGCTCACTTATTAACTAAACTATACTGCCTATAAAGCTAAACGGCATCTTTCTGACATGGGTAAGCTTAATAAGTATGCGACACCAGATAGTGATCTGACACAGCGTATTGCTCGATACGGTTTTAAGGATGATGTGGGTATTGATGATGTGATAGGGATGGCGCATGGGGGTTGGATGAATGACCACTAGAAGAAGACACAGTGGCTACAGTCATAGCCACTGGTCTGTTAGACCTTCAACTCTTGCACGTTTTGCTTGCTGCTTGTGCCTTTTGGTACACACTATCCGCATCCACGCCTTTTTCTTTTAATTCGCTTAGATACTTTTCAGTTTCAGACTTGAGCAAATCCTTCCATCTAGGATCATTTAAGGGATCTGGTATTTCAACAATAGTATCGCCTTTTGCAATCGCTTCCTCTTTGTACTTAGCATCTTCACTATCAAAGACTTCACCTGCACGGCGAGACATTGCAGCTCCAGAATTATCATCGATTACTTTTTTTAGATCGTCGGGTAAACTCTCGTATTTGTCTTTATTCATGGTGGCAAAGATAGCAGGACTGTACAGCGGGATATCGGTATGCGTATTGAGAAGTTCATTTAACCGAAATGCGCCGACGCCATCCCAAGTAAAACTGACCCCATCAATAACACCACGTTGCAGTGAATTATATTGATCAGGTGCCGGTAGACCCACTGGCGTACCGCCTGCTGCTTCAATAATATTGATGGCTATGATAGAGGGACCTCTCATACGTAAACCCACCATATCTTCTGGCTTCTCAATGACCTTATCCACAGAGTGCAAAACGCCTGGACCGGCTGCCATCATAAATAATTGATGAGTATCGTCATACTCACTTGATATTACCTTGTCATCATACAACGTTTGTAAAATACAATTTAATTGACTTGAGGAAGTGGATAGTCCTGGAAGCTGGGTTATTTCAGTGAGTGGAAAGCGACCATTAACATAACCGGGAATTTGCACACCAATATCGACAACACCTTTCACAGTGGCATCATAGGTATTATCAGGCTTACTTAAAGTACTAGAAGGATATATTTCTACTTTTAGTCTGCCATTCGAATCTTCCTCTATTTGCTTAGCCCAAGGTTCGAATAGCTCTTTGTGGATGACCCCAGTGGCGGGCCATAAATGCGAAAAACGTAATACGGTTTGTTCTGTTGCTTTATCACCAGTGGCATCGGTAGCATTATCCGTATTACTACAACCACTTAAAGTGAGTAATACGGCTAGAGCGATAGTTGAATAGCTTAATTTTTTCATCATAAACTCCTTTTAAAAATAAACATCGATATTAAATAAGCTTTAATATCTAGTGTTTTAATGAATACATCCTTGATTCATTCAAAAATATTTCAGCACAGACACCCTACTACATTAGAGTTACTGGCTAGATTTAGTACTGTCTTAATCACATTCAAATAGCGTCTTCGCCCATATGTAAATAAAACTCCTCAGGATTCCTATAAGTTTTCATCTGTAGCTGACCATTAGATTTAATATATCCTACTTGTTTGGCATAACGCTCCCATTCGAGCACAAGCTCCTGCGTCTTTTTAGGGTATACGTTTGCTAAATCTACTAACTCAAGCTCATCCTCTTTTAAGTTATAAAGATGCCAATGCTTGCCGTCACCATAAGGGGGTGGCTGGAATAACACCTTCCAGTCTCCTTTGGTTAAGGATTTGTTTTCCATAATTTCAAAGCCAATGACATCATTATCACCCCGATGCTTAGCTGTGCTTGCCTCTGTGAGTATTTTGGCATACGATTTGCCATATAAAGGGGCTAAAGGCTGTCCGTTAATGCTAGTCGGGCGGGTACTGTTGGTCAATTCAAGTATGGTAGGAAACAAGTCGGTGACATGAATACGATTTTGCGTATCAATACCCCTTGCTTTAATGCCACGTCCAGAAACGACAAGCGGTGTTTTGGTACCGCCCTCATATGACGTCAGTTTGAAATAGGACAGTGGCGTATTAGCTACTTGAGCCCATCCTGCCCCAATAGATATAAAAGAGTTAGGACGTCCTATATTGTCGTAACTATTATCAAACTCTTTTTCGATTTGCTCTTTGGTATTAGGCGCATAAAACCAAGGCTGTTTGGGGTTGGCACCGTTATCCGACATAAAAAATACGATAGTGTTATCCCATTGATTCATGTCTTTAATTTTATTGATGACACGGCCCATCTGCGCATCCATACATTCAAGCATTGCGCTATAAACCTCCATGGCTCGTGCTTCCATACGCTGTTGTTCTTTGGGTAAGCTATCCCAATTAGGTATGTTACTATCGCCAGGGTTTAACGGTGTATTGGGTGCTAATAAACCCAATTCTTTCATTTTCTTTAATCGGCGTGACTTGGTGACTTCATAGCCAACATCATACATACCTTTATAATTATCGATCCATTTGTCAGGAACCTGAATCGGGTCATGCGGTGCAGTAAAGGCTAGATAAGCAAAAAAAGGATTGTCATCTGTTTGCTCCCCCAAGTACTGAATCATTTTATCGGCAAAGTTAATCGATGAGTAAAAATCCTCTGGTAAACGATCCAAGCGAGTATCATTTTCCACATAAAAATTAGTACCCCTCTCTGTACGTGACAAAGGACGCATATCCGCCCAGTGACTGGAACCACCCCCCATAAAAGCAAAAGATTTATCAAAACCTTGCTGGCTTGGGTATTTATCTTGACGGAAGCCTAGATGCCACTTACCTGACATATAAGTATGATAGCCATTAGACTGTAATACCTCTGCAATGGTAGTCACACGGTCATTAAGCCAGCCCTCATAGCCAGGTTGATTAAATTGATTGGTAGTGTGAAAAGGCGGCATATTGCCAAGACCACATAAGTGATTGTCAACACCTGTTAATAACATTGCCCGAGTTGGCGCACATAGTGATGACATATAGGAGTGACGAAATCTTACACCCGTATTACACAGCTGGGAAAGATAGGGCATTTTAGCTTCGCCACCATAAGGGGTAGCATCACTAAAGCCCATATCATCAACCACGACCACTAATATATTAGGTGTTTTTGGTTTTGAATTATTCTGTAGTGCTTTATCGCCCTTTAAGACTGTAGACGTACTAAAGCCTGTAGACGCACTAAAACCTGTATTAATCATTGCCATAGAACTAAATCCAATCATTGTTTTAAGAGTATCTCTTCGACTGATAACCATTTTATCCCCCTTCCTTGGGTTAATTTAATCCAGTTGAAATATGGTCCGCAGCATTTTACTCTGATGAATTTTCCGAGAAGGATGTCATTTGCTGCACCTTATACAGTTAACCTTAAGGTCTTACTGCTACTATCGATTCCGCGACTTTGCGAGGTGCTGTCTCTTTGATAAAGAAACTGGCTATCATACCAATGATGACGCCCACCAAACTTAGGTAAAATATATTCTCAATCCCATAGTTCTCAGCGATAACGCCTGACAATACGGGTGCGATACCGCCACCAAATATCTCGCCAGCCCCAACCACTAAGCCGATCGATGAAGCAACCAGTCCTGCTGGTGCAGACTCAGCGGCTAACGGTCCTGATAATAGCGCAATTAAGCCTAAACTAAAAAAAGATAGTACAAATAGCACACCGAATAACTGGGGCACGGAAGCAGAGGTGTTGGCTAAGATATAGATGAATATAGCAGAGCCTAAAAATCCTAAGATAGAGGCCATACGGCGGCCAATCCAATCGGATATAGCAGGTACTAAGAACTGACCTACAAACCCACCAAAGCCAATAGCAGAGACGATGATACCCATGTCTTGTGGGGTTAATTTTAGAAAGTTTTCAAGATATAAAGGCAACATAGCACTGATGACAAACACACAAGACATGGTACAGCACAGACCAACCATACTTAGCAAGATATTGCGGTTTTTAAGCAACTCAAACCAGCTTATCTTCTCTTGTGACACCATTGCCTTTTTCTCAGCGATGAGTATCTGACCGCCTTGTGTTTGTTCCGGTTCGCGTAAGACGAAAAACAGTAATACCGCTAAGATAAAACCGGGAATCGCTACCACCCAAAACACTTCGCGCCATGAGGGCACAACCAGCATTAATTGTGTGGCAATAATGGGACCTAAACCCAGACCAAACAGTGCAAAGCCACTTTGTTGTAAGCCTTGTAACGCGCCTCGGCGTGATGGTTTGGCCGCAACAGCCGTCGCCGCAAAACTGGTAGGACAAAACGCCCCTTCGGAGACCCCCATCAATGATCGAATGAGAATTAAGCTGGTTAACCCCATGGCCGCACCAGAAAGTCCTGACGCTAATGAGAACATCACTAGTGAGGCAATCAAAATTTTACGATGTCCAATTTTATCCGACAAGCTGCCTGAGAAAATCGCAAATACCCCCCATGCAATCCCTAGCGCACCGAATATTAAGCCGACATCTTGATAGTTTAGAGACAAGTCACGCATGATTGAGGGTAGTAATGGCGCAATAATCCAACGATCTAAGCCAACCAATCCGAAAGCCAACGTCAGTAGTACCACTACCTTCCATTCGTAGGCGGTATCCCATTTTAAAGTTTTCATCTTAATATCCTTTTAAGTGAATTTAGAAAAAGAAAATGAATCAATGTGTTCAACACTTAGACAGCGCTTGGATATCACTGATTTGGTTAGAGTTCTTTTTCATAGTATTCAAGAACTTCCTTGTTCCGATACTTATGATTATAAGCACATTAATTGTTCGAAAGCGGCAAACAGTCATGTTGCCATTTCGCACATTGTTTGCAGTGAATTATTGGCGTATGTTGTAAAAGTCAAGAGAGCTATTTTGAGCTTGATACTAAGGGATGATACTCACAACATTGAAGTACGCAGTCGTAAAGGAGACAGATATGGATGTCTATACCACTAAGTTAGGTAGCTTGGAAAACTACGAGAAAGGATCTATTCAAATTATTAAAGGTAAAAAATCCAATTATGCTTTTTCAAATATTTTTGAAGTAGCGTCTAATGCCCAGCCTTATGAAAAAACTATTGTCGGTAAGAACCTAAAGTTCGTCATTGAGAGTGTACGTGCAGAGGGTCAATCGCCATGGTACACCGCCTCACATGATGAGTTCGTCATCGCTATGGATGGTGCGGTAAGAGTGGATTTTCTGAAACTCAATGAGGATTCTGTGGTATCTGACGAGCAAGAAGGCACCCATCTAGCAGGCGAGCAACCCAGTGGAGAAGCAATGGGTTATGTCCTATTAAAGCAAGGTCATCAGGCTATCCTACCTGCGGGCACTGCTTATCGTTTTGAGACCTCTAAGCCTTCAGTGCTACTGATTCAGACTATCCAAGGCCCCCTATCAATCGAGAAATGGAATGAGATTTGTTTTACATAATTTTTTATTAGCTTTTTTTAGTTTATTAGCTTTTAAGAGATAACTTTTAATAACTAGGTTCTCAGAAACCTTGAGAGTTTCTGACAATCCACCAAGGGAATTACATAACATTCAAGGAGAGAGAAAATGACCGTCACTTTTGAAGATACTGGCGTTACCGTTATCGCCCGTGATGACATTACTGGCTATGCTTCTTTTCAACTGGGTAAATTTACCTTCAGTAGAGATGAGTATTTTGTAAAAATCACGTGGGAGGCTAAGAACGAAGAATACTCTCATCTTATGTCTGCCGACGCTTTTCTAAGAGCATTAATGCGCGATGTGGCATGGGGTTTCTTTTATGGCTGGGTCAACTTTGATCATGTCATCGGCACCCAAAACCATTATGGCAGTGTAGATCTTTATGCAGGCACTTTTAATGGTGTGTTTAGAGAAGCCGGCGTAGATTATGTTGAGAACTTTGAGACGCCTGTCATTATGCAGACCTTTAAAGCCATTTTACATGACTGGGTTAATGAAAGTTTCGATCCATTTGCCGCCCCCGAAGAAACGGGCAGTGCCTTTGGTCGTAAGAACGGAAACAACAGTGAAGCGATTGACCGCTATCGAATTGCGACAAAACGCATGCCGGGCTTAGAGGGAGACTCACCGTTACGCGACGATTTACCAGTCAATCGTCATTTTAAAGATATTGCACAAGATGAGCCTGTTGTACATTGTGAGCCGGGATTTGAAGGTCAGCTTAGCGGCTTTAATCTCTTTAAGTATCTCTCTCGCTCTGATGTGACATGGAACCCATCGGTCACTTCGGTGTGTAAAGAAAGCCTATTCTGCCCGACCACAGAAGAGTATATCTTACCCGTGTTCCATGGCAACGATCGCGTCGAATGGTTTTTACAAATTTCAGATGAGATCACTTGGGATATTGGCGACAAAGTAGATGGTAGTCCGATTGCTAGAGTCATCATGAAAGCAGGTGATATCGCTGCCATGCCAGCTAATATTCGTCATCAAGGCTCTTCTACCAAACGCTCTATGTTACTCGTTTGGGAAAACGCCACACCGAATATTCCAGAGAAATATGCATCAGGTGAGTTGTCGCCCTATCCAATAGACTTTTGACAACTCAATTAAAGGGCCTCTTGCCCTTTTACCCTTTCATTCGAATTTATAGGTTAAGTTATGAATACTCAGTTATTTATTGATGGTCAATTTGTCCCTGCTAAAAATGGTGGCACGATTGACGTGATCAATCCATACAACGGCGAACTCATCACAAAGATTGCGGCTGCTGAAGCCGAAGATGTCGATTTGGCTGTTGCCGCGGCTAAGCGAGCATTTCCAGCATGGTCTGCTATGGGTGCGTCTGAGCGTGGTAGGCTGTTATTAAAATTAGCAGACCTTATCGAGGACAATTTAGAAGAATTAGCACAGCTCGAGTCATTAGATACGGGTCATCCTATTCGAGATTCACGCCGTCTGGATGTGCCTCGTACTGCAGGCTGTTTTCGATACTTTGGCGGTATTGCCGATAAGATAGAGGGCTCAGTTATTCCTGTTGAGCCTGGGTTTTTAAACTATGTATTACGTGAACCCATTGGCGTAGTTGGTCAAATTGTACCGTGGAATTTTCCACTGATGTTTACCAGTTGGAAACTAGGCCCAGCTCTAGCGGCAGGTAACACCGTGGTATTAAAACCTTCTGAATTAACCCCATTATCGACTATAAAGATAGCCGAGCTGATCAAAGAAGCTGGCTTCCCTGATGGGGTAGTTAATGTGGTCGCGGGCTATGGCAAAACAGCGGGACAACGCCTTGCCGATCATGAAGATGTCGGCAAAATTGCCTTTACCGGTTCAACAGCGACAGGGCGTAGCATTGTCCACTCTTCAGCAGGTAACTTAAAACGCGTTCAGTTAGAATTAGGTGGCAAAGGGGCAAATATTGTCTTTGAAGATGCCAATATTGATGCGGCAGTCAATGGGTCTGCATGGGCAATTTTCCATAACCAAGGACAGGCCTGTATTGCAGGGTCACGTTTGCTATTACATGAGGCAATTGCCGATGAGTTTTTGGATAAATTTATCAAGCTTGCTGAGTCTATTAAGCTGGGCGACCCATTAGATCCTGAAACAGAAATGGGCCCACTTACCTCTGAGGCTCACCGCGATAAAGTGCTCTCTTATGTAAAAATCGCTGAAGAAGAAGGCGGTAAAATTCTCTCTGGGGGTAAATCTCCTGAGGATGAAGCGCTTAAGAATGGGTTCTATCTACTGCCTACTATTGTCGATGCTAATCCCAAAGACCGTGTTGCTCAGGAAGAGGTATTCGGCCCATTCATTACGGTGTTAAGATTTAAAACAGATGAAGAAGCATTAGAGATTGCCAACTGTACCGAATATGGGTTAGGCAGCGGACTGTGGACCAAAGACATTCAGCGCGCCCATCAATTTGCCAAAAAGATCAATGCTGGTATGTGCTGGATTAATTGCTATAAAAGAGTCAATCCAGGCAGCCCATTTGGTGGGGTTGGTAAATCAGGTTATGGACGTGAAATGGGTTTTGAAGCCATTCATGATTACACCGAAGCCAAGTCTGTCTGGGTCAATGTTGATGCGAAAATTCCTCCACATTTTGATAGAGGCTAACGCTTAATTAGCGGGAAAACACACAAATGGAGAACTTGCTCATGGATGACTTTCACTATAAAGCCTTACCGCTTAATGTACATTTTGGCATTGGTAAATCATCACAAGCCAAACAAATATTAGTTGATAACGGCTATAAAAATGTATTGGTTCTTACCACACCCGATCAGCAAGCGTCTGGAGAGAAGCTCGCCAAAGAACTGCAAGGTATTTGTGCAGGCGTCTACCCGCATGCAGTGATGCATGTTCCGATGGACGTCGCTAATAAGGCAGTAGAATTTACTCAATCCAACCAGATTGATTGCTGCGTTGCCCTAGGTGGTGGTTCAACCATCGGGCTGGCTAAAATGATTGCTCTTAAGACTGAGATTCCGATCGTTGCCATACCGACGACTTATGCCGGTAGTGAGATGACATCCGTGTATGGGTATACGGAAGACAACTTAAAAACAACGGGCAAGGACATTCGTGTTCTGCCTAAAATTACTATTTACGACCCTGAGCTTACCTTGACCTTGCCCGCACAGGTCTCCGCTTGCTCAGGGATGAATGCGATGGCGCATGCCGTTGAGGCATTATATGCTCAAGATAAAAATCCTATCATCAGTCTATTAGCCATTGAATCCATCAAGTCGTTGGCAGCGGCTTTACCTGTGATTGTAAAAGACTTAACCGATATTACTGCCCGTCAACAAGCAACTTATGGTGCTTGGCTTGCAGGGGTATGTCTTGGCTCAGTTGGCATGGCCATTCATCATAAGATATGCCATACCTTAGGGGGCACCTACAACCTACCCCATGCACAGGCGCATGCCATTACCTTAGCCTACTCCGTTCACTACAATCGCAATGCAGATATCGAGGCGATGGATAAACTGGCCGAGGCCTTGGGTGTAAACAGCCGTGAAGATCTGGGTGTCGCCATTTATCGCCTAAACGAATCGTTAAATATTCCGCTAGCGCTAAAAGACATAGGCTTGCCTGAGGAAGGGCCTGCTAAAGTGGCACAGATTGTCTGTGATAGTCCGTATTATAACCCTCGTGACTATGAGTACGCTGAGTTAAAGGACTTATTAACTAGAGCCTATCGGGGTTTACCCCCTGTTTAAGCGCAATACTGCCTGCTCAGGATGAGTACGCAGCTTAAAACTGATATTACAATCACTTACCTTGGTGTCGTCATCAATAACTCGTCAAATGACTTAAAGTTATGAGCCATTTTATGAGCCGCTTTATGAGCCGTTTTATAAACCATTGACTATATGATGGATTATCAAGATAAGTGACAGGGAATAGGGAGTAAAACATGGACGTAACCTCACAAGCCGTTGCCAGCTTTCAGCAAATTGAAAACCCGCGACACAAACAGCTCATTACCACTCTGGTACAAAAGCTGCACGACTACGTTCAAGAGGTGCAGTTAACGGAAGAAGAGTGGCTGTATGCGATTAACTTCCTGACCGAAACTGGGCAAATGTGTCATGAACAGCGCCAAGAGTACATTTTATTATCTGATGTGCTTGGGGTGTCTATGCTGGTCGATGAAATTAACAATCAAAAGGATGACACCCAAACCCCTTCCACCGTGTTTGGGCCATTCTTTGTGGATAAAATGCCAATACGCAAGTTTGCGGACAGTATTGTGGTCGAGGGTAATCAGCCTGCTATTCCTTTGCTAGTGAAAGGTCAGATTCGCAATACAAAAGGCGATTCCATTAGCGAGGCCTATATCGATGTCTGGCAAACTGCGGATAATGGGATGTATTCTGGACAAGATCCTGAGCAACAAATCGACAATTTGCGCGGCTTATTCATTAGTAAGTCTGATGGTCGCTATGCCTTTAAGTCAACCTTACCTGTCAGTTATCAGATTCCGTCAGACGGCACAGTGGGACGGCTGCTCAATTATGCCAAACGCACCTTTTGGCGACCTGCTCACATCCATTTCAAAATAGTAGCTCAGGGGTATCAATCGTTAGTCACCCATTTGTTTATAGAAAATGATGACTATCTGCAAAATGACGCCGTTTTTGGCGTGAAAGAGCGTTTAATCGTGCAGCCAACACTTGAGCATGCCGACGAATATAGTAAAACCGTATATGGACTTGATAAGGACTATTACCAAATCGAATATGATTTTGTACTGTCAGGGGGGTAATAATGACCCAATTAATCAAACTGTGTGAGCAGGTAGATTTTGCAGAAGAAAGCTGTCTGCGAGTTACCCATCCGCACGATAGTAAAAAAAGTATCCTAATTATTGAAAAAGACAATCGTTTATACGCTTATGAAAATGTATGTCCACACTTCTCAATACCTCTTGATTACAAAAAAGGTAAGTTCCATACCTATCGGGATCAAGTAATGTGCGCTCATCATTCTGCTATGTTTACCATCACTACGGGCGAATGTGTTGACGGCCCTTGTCAAGGTCACTCACTTACTCCCGTACCCATCGATGTTAAAGATGGCGTAGTATTTTTAACAGATTTTGTTTAATGATAAGTAAGAGAATCAATGATGTAAACATGAGCCTACCTACTTATAATCATTGCTGTTATTCATCACCAAAGGCAGTAGATTGATACATCATTAGTTTTAACTGATCGTTGTCTTTATTCCAAATGGACAAGGCGCGATTTTGCAAGGTACGTGGTTGGTTATTTACCAATAATTCTGCATAAAGATTAGCGATCACAATCACGCAATCTTTCATATCAATGATATCTACGATGTCATAGTCAATGCTTTTATAATCATAATACCCTACTCGTAACTTGGTTATAAACACCGTTAAATCTTCCACTGTGCCACTCGTATGCACGTAGCGTAAATTGTTATCACACAGGGTACTAAATTCATCAAAGCGCTTCTGAATTAAACAATCAAAGCGATGTTTTTCAAGTGCTCTAATTTGAGTTTGAATGTCTTGGGTTGGCATAGCTATCCTATTTCCCTAATTCATTTATTGTCTCATTAAGTGTATTTGATTTTCAGTGCGTTGATTGTTTTAAATAGTAAAACACTGTGTTTATTACAACAGAGCTTAAAAGCCCATACAGTAGATGAATTGATGTTAGGCACTCATAAATACACATAAATAATAGTATAACAGGCGGCTATTGGGTGCTTAAAGTATATAACTTGTGGTCAAGATATCGCTTTATTTAGTCAAAGCAAAAAGCTTTACTTAGTTAAAGCAAAATTAGTTAAAGAAAAGACTTGATCACAGGAGACAGATAGCCCCGTTCAATGAGCGCCTCATCCCATTCAGGTAACGGCGACACTCTTTCAATGAGAAAGTCCAAAACACTGCGAATTTTGATTAAATTTCTTGAATTGGAAGGAAATACTGCTCTAAGGCTATATCTAGGCATAGGATAGTCCACCAATAACGGTATGAGCTTTTGATTTAATAGACTATTCCTGGCAACAAGAGTGGGTAAACAAACAATAGCCCCACCTGTTAAAGCAAAATCATGAAGCAGGTGAATGGAGCTAGAAGAGACTCTGGCATTAATTGAGTACTCTTTAAACTCGCTATTAACTAAAAACTTGATTTTATTTCTTTCAGGATAGTTGGAATAATAACCAAGTTCGTATTTATGTAGCTCGCTAGGATGTTGTGGTTGTCCATGCTGTTCAATAAAAGCTGGCGAGGCACAAAACACCCTATTTATTTGGAATATTTTACGCTCAATTAAACTGATCCCATTTGGTGGGAAAATTTGAAATACAATATCAAATCCAGAGGTCACAGGGTCAATGACGCGATCGTTGGTTTCTATCTCTAGCTGAATATTTTTATATTTCCGAGTAAAATCAGACAAGATTTCATTAAAGAAACTTAAAGCGAAACCTGGTGCCATATACACTCTTAAACTGCCGTGCATGTCACTTTTCGCCAGTGACATATCGCCTACTAACTGCTCAAAACGATCAATGAGTTCAACGCACTCTTGATAGTATTTCTCGCCAATTTCTGAGAGCCTAACTGAACGGGTACTGCGATGAAAAAGAGGGGCATTAATAAAAGTCTCAAGTTGTTGAATGCGAGTAGTCACGACAGAGCGTGTGACACCTAATTGTTTTGCTGCCTTTATAAAACTACCACTTTGAGCCACTCTGACAAATGCTTCCATGCATTTTAACTTGTCCATGATGAGTTATTCCTATACTTAAACTTTCATTATCTTAATATAGCATCATTCATCACTACCCTGAGTTTCCAATTTAGATTTATTTCATGCCCGAGTGATTCGTAAAAACTACTTTTCAATCTATCTTGACCTCGAATATAAACTCCTTTACAATTTGTTAATGTAGTATCATCGTACTAGAACGTTGATACAAATAATGCTTATATTTAAACACATTGCGCCCACTGTTAAATAAAAAATATTCTATAACCGTTCTAAGATTTGAGGAATTACTATGACAACAGCAAACCATAGCGATAGGTATGGCCTACACCAATCAACGCTTCCTGATGACGACGGTTTATTTGGCGAGTTTGGAGGTAAGATTGGTCATCCTGAATTGGCTAAAGCGATGGACGAAATAGCGGTAGGCTTTCGGGACATCATCAAAAATGAAGACTTCATCGCTGAAATGCAACGCCTACGTAAAACCTATATCGGTAGACCTAGCCCTGTGTATCATGCCCAGCGTTTGAGCAAGTATTGCGGTGGCGCACAGATATACTTTAAACGTGAAGACTTGAACCACACTGGCGCTCACAAAATTAACCATTGTTTGGGTGAAGTTTTGCTGGCTAAAAAGCTGGGCAAAACCAAAGTCATTGCCGAAACGGGGGCGGGGCAACATGGTGTGGCATTAGCGACCGCAGCGGCACTCATGGGTATTGAGTGTGAAATTCATATGGGTGTTGTGGATATTAAAAAAGAACACCCGAATGTTAGCCGTATGAAAATTTTAGGTGCTAAAATCGTCCCAGTATCGCGTGGTGCAGGTACGCTTAAAGAAGCGGTAGACAGTGCTTTTGAAGCCTACCTTGAACAGTTAGATACCAGCATGTTTGCCATTGGCTCAGTGGTTGGCCCTGCGCCCTACCCTGAAATTGTGGCTTATTTTCAGTCTGTGGTTGGTCATGAAGCACGCCAGCAATTTTTAGACACGACGGGTAAATTGCCAAATAAGGTAGTGGCTTGTGTGGGGGGTGGCTCTAATGCTCTTGGCATATTTAGTGGCTTCTTAGACGATAAAGATGTGGCTAAAGTTGGGGTTGAACCCGCTGGCGAAGGTCTAGACACGCCAAACCACGCTGCAACGATGACGTTAGGCGTTAAAGGCGAGATTCATGGTTTTAAATGCTATGTCTTGCTAGATGAGAATGGCGAGCCTGCACCTGTGCATTCCATTGCGTCAGGACTTGATTACCCAGGTATCGGCCCACAGCATTCTTATTTAAAAGATGCTAACTTAGCCACTTATACCAGCGTGACCGATAAAGAATGCTTGGATGCGTTTATGGCATTGTCTCGCCAAGAGGGTATTATCCCTGCCCTAGAATCTGCCCATGCCATTGCTTATGCGATGAAAGTAGCTAAAGACATGTCTCCTGATGAGACTATCTTAGTCAATCTATCAGGCCGTGGCGATAAAGATATTGATTATATTTTGGATAAAGTTGAGTTATAAGCGTGTCTTGTTTGGCGGGTTTTATCCCATAGCTTTATCCCATAGTTTTATAAAATATAAGTTGTCCGATGTGCTCAGTTTTTCTATCTATGGAGCATGAAGACTATGCAGCCTGAATGTGATATTGATTCTGCTCTGAAATACCCTAACCATAAACAAGCAAGCAGAATTAGCGTAGCAAATAGCAACTGGGAAGACAGTTAGCGGGCATCTATACAATAATACATGGCGTTTTAGATAGCGTAAAAAGGTTTGTATTTGTTTTTTTGTCACTTTTTTACCTTAAACTGTCAACATTCTTTGCTATAGTCAAAGCGTTACAGTCAAAGATATCCTAAGTTACTAAGGGATTGATTACTTTTTGCTCTAGCATGCGCTGAAATAAAGTTAACCGTTTAAATAAACCAACTAAATGGAGTTTTTATGTATCATTACAATGCAGAAACTGGTCTTGAGAAAATACCGTTAGAGCAAGTTAAATTTTTAAAAACTTTCTATGATAAACAAAAGCACCAAAGCTTAGCAGAAGCCATAGGTTTTGATGCTGTGCAGGATATCTTTGTTTTAGATGAAAGCATCGACTATGATGCTCAAGACTATTCAATTGCTGTGAAGACCGTTTCTGATAAAACAAAAAGCTATGATCACGGTTACACCAATTATCATGCGGTCATTGAGGTACGTAACTATGATTCGGTCAGCTTAGTTTTTGTTGAAGACCCTTTGTCTTTGTTAGAGTTGCTCAGTGAGTTACTGGCGCAACAAGAGCTGCTTGGTATGACAGAATACGACTATGAACTTGTTGAGGATTTTTACGACGACATTGAGGAAGACGATGACGATGACGATGACGATGACGATGACGACTAGATTATGACGTGTTTAGTCCTACTTATCGAATAAAAAACCGCCTAATCTGAGCTAAAACCCAGAGCTTAGGTGGTTTTTGTCATTTTACTCACAGTTTTACAGAGGCAGAAAAAAACGGCTTACCTGATTTAGACTGCCTCTTTAAGCTACCTCGGCTGGTGCTATACTATTGAAATGATTTAAGCAAAATCCTGCTGCAAAATATAACTCATGTTGCGTTCAGCAAGCCCCGTAATAAACACGTATGGATTCACACCCGCACTACCGGGAATCAAGGCCCCATCTTGCACATAGATATTTTCATGACCTTTAACACGTCCAAACTCATCAGTAGCCAGACCTAAGACACAGCCGCCCAATGGATGATAGCAAAAATCATCCCCAAAACCTTCGTTAAATAATAGACTCGACGTAGTACCACCATTCGATTCAGCTAATTTTTCAATCAGCGCTTTAGCGGCCTTTACCGAGTATTCATTTTGTGAGCGCTTCCAGTTTAGCTTAACCGTTTTTGAGGTTTTATCATAATAGTAATTACCTCTCTCTGGATTATCAGTGATGGCAAGATATAAAGTCGTCCATGTCTCCAAACCTAATGGAAGCGGTGCAATCTCAGCAAAAATTTTATAAGGCGATCCGCCTCTATCTCCATCCCACATATTGATACCTTTTACAGGTATCGTGGACTGAATCTTGCCAGCGGCATGCACAAAATTTCGCCCTGTCATAATATTGCCATTGGGCCCCCAGTGTTGACCTATGTGTTCATTTAAGTTGGTAAGCTTACCTTCAGCTTGGCTCTTTAATAATAGCTCAGAGGTCCCTGTACTACCCGCATTTAGAAATAACTTATCACACGTATAGCGCTCAATGGCATCCACGCCACCTCGTTTGTTTAATACATGAACTTCTAACGCAAGTTTGTCATCGTCTAAAGACTCTATAGATGCTACTTTACGCAACGTCTTAACCTCGACATTACCCGTCGCCTCTGCATCTTTGAGATAGGTTAAATCCAGCGAAAACTTGCCCGCATTGTTACCATAAATAACCTCGCCACCTAGCCCTGATTGATACACCTCACCTTTGGCTTCTTTTTGCATATAGTCAAAGTCATAACTGTTACCAAAAAATTCAGTTTTCAACCCCGCTTTTGTCGCTTGACGTTCTGCAGCGCGTGTAAATTCGTAGTGTTCAGAATTATTAAAAAAGTCTTTAGGAATCTGGCTTACCTTCAATGACCGCAGAGCACGAGGGAAAAATACATCGTACATCTCATTACTATCTATCCATGCAAAGGTCTTCTCAAAATCAGAACGTCTTGGCTGGATGGCGATGGCGCCATTGACGATGGAGCCACCACCATAAGCTCGACCCGCATACACTTTCATATCATCGTATTTGATTAAATCTAATACGCCAGGGTACTTTCTAATCACTCTAGGAATGAGTATGGGGGCATTGGGCCGGTGGCTAAACCAACTTGAACGCTCATCGGCATTAATCATTTTGCAAAAAGTATCATGCTCAGGCGTTCTATCCCAACGCATACCCATTTCTAAAATCAAAACTCTATGACCTTGCTCGCTCAAGCGTAATGCGCAGACTGCTCCGCCATAACCACTACCGACAATAATGTTCGTAAAGTCTCCCGCCTGCTTAATGATCTTAGGCTGCGCGGCAGTTGTGCTAACTTTGCCAAGCGTTTGACACCCGGTTACAGTTGCCGATGTCCCGACAGTGCCTAGGCCTAGGCTCATTGACTTAATAAATTTACGTCGTTTCATTTGATTCCCAATGTATTTAAGTAAACAGCGCAAGAGTGCTATATGCTAATAAATTAGAAACTGTATTCATAAGCTACAGTCCGGAGCTTTTTAGAATTAAATAAGACCATACAAGGCACCATTAATATAAGGCTCCACTAAGTTATAAGTTAAAAGCTCGGGTTGAATAGTCATTCTGTTTAATCCTAATTTTAACCAAGTAGCGGCTTATTCTAGGCGAAAACAGCCAACTATAAGTTGTGAATACAGGTTCTTATTACGCTACTGGCATAGATTGATTGTAGCAAGATTGGCTTTCTCTATACTTTAGCTTACGTAACGGATTAGATAAAAATCCTTCATACGTTGCTCTATTTCATATTACGCAGCAATACTTCAAATTATCAAATTATCAAATCCTGTAAATATAAAATGGTTATAAACCACCTGAACGCACATACTGACCTGATCTATAACCGACACTTGTTTGAAAAGAGCTATTTGCTTTAAGGCGGTAGCTCCTACCCCGTTCTAAATAACTCTAATAACTCTAGAAAATAAGCTGTGAAGATAAGCTTTATTATAAAACTTACTGGTAAAGCTTAGTTTAACAATGTTACTTTTTGTTTCTCTTGTTTATAAAAGTTTACAGAACCGATTCTGTATTATATTTCTGTGCTAAATTATCTCTCGCAACAATGTCTTTGTCTTTCTTCCGGTTTAGTCTTTATTCCTTTAGCCTTTATTCATAATTATTAGGAATATTAATGGTTAGTAGGAAGAAAATTAATAGTTATTAGGAAAATACTATGAAAAGAAATATGCAAAAGAAAAACCTAATTCTACTTGCGGGGGCAGCAACTGTTTTATCTGCTTGCGCAACGCAAAGCTCATCACAAAGCCCCACTTCAACGCTTCAGTCAGCTGATATGATTGTTACCAATGCCAAAGTTGCGGTTATGGATGACAAGAGAACCACAGCTGAAGCCATTGCTATTAAAGACGGTAAAGTATTAAGCACTGGTAGTGATGAAGATATTCTGCGCTTACGAAATGCCAGTACCAAAGTCATTGATGGGCATGGTAGAACGCTTATCCCTGGTCTGAATGACTCACATCTTCATGTTACTCGTGGTGGCCGTTTTTACAATACTGAACTACGCTGGGATGGGGTAACCTCATTAAAAGAAGCACTACGCATGCTAAAAGAGCAGGCAGATAGAACCCCTAAAGGGCAATGGGTACGAGTGATTGGTGGGTGGTCACCTTACCAGTTTGAAGAAAAAAGACTGCCAACCATTGAAGAAATCAATGAAGCGACTGGTGATACCCCCGCTTTTGTCTTGTATCTATATAGCCGTGGTTGGTTAAATAAAGCCGGATTAAAAGCATTAAATATTGATAGAAATACTCAGCCACCTAACGACCAAAGTCGTTATGAGAAAGATAAAAACGGCGACCCAACAGGTGTTTTGTTGGCAGAACCAAATGCCATGATTTTATATCAGGTTATTGGTAAGCTTCCTCCTTTATCAGAGAAGGAGATGATTAACTCCAGCAAACACTTCAACCACGAATTAAACCGTTTTGGTCTAACCAGCGCGATTGACGCTGGTGGTGGTGGTCATACCTTCCCAGAAGATTATGACGCCTCTAAAGCATTAGCAACCAGCGGCGATTCATCACTACGTATCTCTTACTACTTGTTCCCTCAAAAAGCAGGTGAGGAGCGTAAAGCCTTTGAGAAATGGATGGCTAATAACACCGCTTCTGTCAATGAAGATGTAGAGCATGAACACGGCTATGAGTTAGAAGGTGGTGGTGAGTACATGACTTGGGCAGCGGGCGACTTTGAAAACTTCTTAGCGCCTAAGCCATTTATTAAAAATAATAAAGGGTGGCGTGAAAGTACCAAAGAAGTTATCCAAATGCACGTGGATAAGGGCTGGCCATTTAGACAGCACTCGACTTACGGCGAAAATACCAAGCTAATCGTAGATTTGGTGGACGAGATTGACCGTGAAAATAACGGTAAGATCAAGAATGATATGCGCTGGGCAATTGACCATGCTGAAACCGTTAGTGATGAAACCCTACGTGAAATCAAACGCTTAAATGGCGGTATATCCGTTCAAGATCGTATGGCATATGCAGGTGAGTACTTTGTCGAAAGATATGGTGCTGAGGCGGCAAAAACCAGCCCCCCATTTAAGAAAATCTTTGATATGGGTATTCCTTTAGGGTCTGGTACGGATGGCACCCGTGTGGCAAGCTACAACCCATGGATTTCTTTGTACTGGATGACCACAGGTAAGACAGTCGGCGGTACTCAGCTTTATGGTAAAGATAACACCTTATCACGCGCTGATGCGCTTGAAGTCTATACCAGTGGCAGTGCATGGTTCTCAAGTGAGGAGGATGTGAAAGGGACTCTTGAGCCTGGTAAATATGCAGACTTTGTGTTGTTATCAGACGACTACTTCACAGTACCTGAAGAGAAAATTAAAACCATCGAATCTGTGTTGACAGTGGTTGGTGGCGATGTTGTATATGGTGCTGGCGAATACAATAAGCTTAATCCTCAACTGCCTGAAGTTATTCCAAGCTGGTCGCCAGTAAAATACTATGGTGGATACCAAAACCCTAGCAAACCTGCCGCTAATTAACGGATAGTTTAACGACTACGGGCGGCGTTAACATTTGGATATTAAAAATCGGTCTGTTATATCAGACCGATTTTTTTATTATATGATAACGACAGCATTAAGCCATTAATCAACAAACTGTATCGATGAAGGTTTTTAAGTATAGCGGAGAATTATAATGACAGAACAACTGGTTCACACTATCGATATAATCGCCAAAATAGTGGAGTTTGTAGGGGTAATGATTATGTTTTTAGGGCTGGTAATGGCTTTTTATAAAGCCGCTGTCGCCGCAAAAAAGTTTAGTCAAGATACTTATTTCGATATTCGACAAGGCGTTGGTAAATCTATCTTATTAGGTTTAGAGGTTTTAATCGCAGCAGACATTATGGCTACTGTGGTCACTGAACCTACCTTACGCAGTGTCTTAGTATTGGGTGTCATTGTACTTATCCGTACTTTTTTGAGCTTATCACTACAAGTAGAGCTTGAAGGACGTTTCCCTTGGCAAAAAAAGCAGGCTATTAACAATAAAGAATGAGTAAACCAACTCTGGTAAAAATAGACTCGAGTTAAAAAACGTTAGAATCGTTAGAATAAGAAATACAACCTATAAACCCTGATTATTCTATTTATATCGCTTATTGAGTTGATATAGATGATGGGTAACTCCTACACTACACTGCCCTACCTATATACTATTTTTAATGACCTATTTTAACGGACCTGTTCTAACGGGTTTCCAAAACCTGTTGGTAAACTTGTTCATCGGATTTAGAAAAGCAGCAGAAAATCACTTCTTTGACTGAAAGATCAGAAGTAGAGGCTATTTCATTCATGAGATAACCTTGAACAGTGGCAATCGCTATTTTGGTTGCCTGCTCTATAGGATAGCCATACACACCCGTACTAATGGCTGGGAAAGCTATGCTTTGCACGCCGTTATCTAGCGCCAATTGAAGAGAGTTGCGATAGCAGTTTGCCAATAACTCAGACTCATTATGATTGCCTCCCTGCCAAACAGGTCCTACAGTATGAATAACGTACTGACTTGGCAAATTAAATGCTGGCGTTATCTTCGCTTCTCCAGTTTGGCAGCCATTTAAGGTACGACAATAGGCTAACAACTCAGGCCCAGCAACTCGGTGGATAGCTCCATCAACACCGCCGCCGCCTAGCAAACTTGAGTTAGCAGCATTAACAATAGCATCTACCAAAAGTTTAGTAATATCGCCCTGTACAACCGATAGTCTAATATCCTGTGCCTCTCCTAATTTATTAACAAATGTTAGCTCTTTAGTCATAATTTTTACCTTATTTTATGTTATTTTCAGACAGATCAAAAAAAGAATTGTTGATATAAACCATGTCGTTAAATAGCTTATGGCATTGTTACGAATTTGCCACGATGCAACGACTTCTAGTCCTTAATAAGTCATATAAATTTTGTTATGTTATTATATATAGGTAATATATAGATATTGGATATATTGAATATGGAGTATTCATTATGTTGAGATAAATATACAAAGGGACTGATTATCAAACTTATCATTAAGTACTAAGATTATTAATTACTAAATATTGCTTAATTAGCCACCAAAACTGAATTGCCAAACTAAAAAAAGTTCAGTTTTCTACTTAAAAAAAGAAAACGTTGAGCCTGTTATGCTCAATACCAACCTGTGTACGTATCAGATAGCCACCTTACTTAACATCACCAACTAGAGAAGGAAGCCACTATGAGCGATATATTTAATGTTAAAGACAGCTTAACGGTAGCTGGCAAAAAGCATGCCTATTATAGCTTACCAAAACTTGCCGAAACTTATAACAACATAAACACTCTGCCCTATAGCATGAAGATTGTATTGGAAAACTTACTACGTAACGAAGATGGTGGACTGTCTGTTGGCAAAAACCATATTGAAGCCGTAGCAGAGTGGGATGCCCAAGCAGTACCTTCGCAAGAAATCGCTTTTATGCCAGCCCGTGTAGTATTACAAGACTTTACAGGGGTGCCTTCCGTTGTTGACTTAGCTGCCATGCGTGATGCTATCGTCAAATTGGGAGGTAATGCGGAACAAATCAACCCATTTATCCCAAGTGAGCTTGTCGTTGACCACTCAGTTCAAGTAGATGTTTATGGCCGTGAAGACGCCCTCGATTTGAATAAAAAAATTGAATTTAAGCGTAATAATGAGCGTTATGAGTTTCTGCATTGGGGTAAACAAGCGTTTGAAAACTTTGTCGTTGTCCCCCCTGCAACTGGTATCGTACACCAAGTAAACCTTGAATACCTTGCCCGTGTTGTCATGGCAAGCGAGCAAAATGGCGAGCTGACCGCTTATCCAGATACCGTATTTGGTACCGATAGCCACACCACCATGATTAACGGTGTTGGGGTATTAGGCTGGGGTGTGGGTGGTATTGAAGCAGAAGCTGCGATGCTCGGCCAGCCTTCATCTATGCTTATCCCCCAAGTGGTAGGTTTTGAGCTAACGGGCAAACTGTCTGAAGGGGTTACTGCAACTGATTTAGTATTACGCGTTGTTGAAATGTTGCGTGCTCATGGTGTGGTCGGTAAGTTTGTTGAATTCTATGGTCAAGGCCTACACAGTTTACCTCTCGCTGATCGTGCGACTATTGCGAATATGGCGCCTGAATACGGCGCAACTTGTGGTATTTTCCCAATCGACCAAGTAGCGATTGACTATCTACGCTTGTCAGGCCGAAATGAGACACAAATTGAACTGGTAGAGAAATACGCTAAGGCTCAGGGTCTATGGCATGATGTTGACACACCAAATGCGACTTACTCAAGCAACTTGACGCTTGATTTAAATACTGTTGAACCGTCACTTGCGGGTCCAAAACTACCCCATCAACGTATTTCCTTATCGGACATGTACAAAAGTTTCGGTAATACTTTGACCGAGATGACAAAAGACCGTAAGACAGAAGTTGTGGATAAAGTTCGCTTCGATCAAGAGGGTGGTGAACAAGAACAAGCAGAAGAATTAGCAGCTAAACCTGATATCGAAGTGTCAACCACTGATAGACAGCCCACTGCCAACAGTATTTACTCAACTGTATGCATTGATGATAAAGAGCATCACTTGAATGATGGCTCTGTCGTCATTGCCGCCATCACGTCTTGTACCAATACATCAAACCCTGCGGTCATGATTGGTGCCGGTTTAGTGGCTAAAAATGCGGCAGCCAAAGGGCTAAAAGCCAAGCCTTGGGTCAAAACCTCTTTAGCGCCAGGCTCGAAAGTTGTTACTGACTACCTCGAGAAAACCAACTTAATGAGTGAGCTTGAAAAAATCGGCTTCTACTTGGTTGGCTACGGCTGTACAACCTGTATCGGTAACTCAGGTCCTCTGCCTGATGTGATTGAAAAAGGTATTGAAGAAAACGATCTGGTGGTCGCCTCAGTCCTATCAGGTAACCGTAACTTCGAGGGTCGTATTCACTCTCATGTGAAGACTAATTATCTCGCTTCTCCACCATTGGTTGTGGCCTATGCGATAGCAGGTACTGTAGATATCGACTTAACTAAACATCCATTGGGTCAAGACCAAGACGGCAATGACGTCTTCTTAAAAGACATCTGGCCAACGACAGCTCAAATTGATGGATTGATTGCTGAAAATATCAATGCAGAGATGTTCCACAAAAACTATGGGGAAGTCTTTGATGGTAGCTCAGAATGGAATGCCATTAGCTCTGCGTCTAGTCAGATATACCCATGGAATGAGGCGTCAACCTACATCAAAAACCCACCTTTCTTTGAAGGTATGACGATGGAGCCAGAAGGTATTAAAGATATCGAAAATGCGCGTATCTTAGGCTTATTTGGCGACTCAATCACTACCGATCACATCTCGCCAGCCGGTAATATCGATGCTGATTCGCCAGCAGGTAAATACCTACAAGAGCGTGGTGTGTTAGAAGCTGACTTTAATAGCTATGGTTCACGTCGTGGTAACGATGCAGTAATGACGCGGGGTACATTTGCCAATATCCGTATCAAAAACTTGATGATGGACGGCGTCGAGGGCGGTTATACCTACTACTTCAAAGACGATAAAGCGACACTACAAGATGGCGAAAAAATGGCAATCTATGATGCAGCCATGAAATATAAAGAAGATGGCCGTACGCTTGTTGTCCTAGGTGGCGAGCAATATGGTACTGGCTCAAGCCGTGACTGGGCTGCCAAAGGCACCATCCTACTGGGTGTAAAAGCGGTATTGGCAGGCTCTTTTGAACGTATCCACCGTTCAAACTTAGTGGGTATGGGTGTCCTACCATTAACCTTTAAAGAAGGAGAAAGCATCCAGTCGCATAACTTAGATGGTTCTGAAGTGCTCAGCATCACTGGTTTAGATAATGGCGAAAGTAAAACCGCCACTGTTACTGCAACCCGCGCTGATGGTAGTACTGAGACCTTTGAGGTTAACGTGATGCTACAAACGCCAAAAGAGCGTGAATATGTGCGTCATGGCGGTGTATTACATTACGTACTTCGTGAATTGGCAACAGAAAACCAAGCTTAACTTCATTTCGTCACTTAATATGCATATAAATTAGAAATGCCCGACCAAAATTGGTCGGGCATTTTATTGAGAGTTTGTTTGGTATTTAGTAATTCCAGGCAGCTACTGCACCTTCTCCACTTAATGCCAACCAAAGTCATCTGCCGTCCACTTGCTTTTATCTGTTGGTAAATGACAGCCATCATCTTCCCCCGTCACCTCTTGATCCAACAAAGCGTTTAGCTTGGCATTTAGGCTCAATAACAAATCTTAATGCTGCTCAGGGTTGACTAAAAAACAGTCTACGCCAGTGACATGTTCGAATATTCAACATACCCTAATGCTATACCTTACTATGTCTGGACAAGGGTTTTGTTTAAAAAGAAATCAAAGTGTCCGGGTTGCGGTAAATGTGGCTCTTAACATTTTTTATCTTTGAGCAACGTTTAACGCCTTTTAGCCCCTTTTAAAAGCCTCACTCAGGTATCGGAAAGAGGGTATCATAAGCGATATTATAGAAAAAGGCATATACTAGATAAAAGAGTGCCATTGCAATATCCATAACAAAGGCTTCCCATAGAGTAATACCTAGATACCACGCAATGATTGGCATAAACATTAATAATAACCCACCTTCAAATAGTACAGCGTGTAGCACGCGTATCGGTACCGTTTTATGCACATCATTGCGGAGCTCTAATAAGGCTTTGTCAAATAATATGTTATAGCAATAGTTCCATACCGTAGCGACAATTGAGGCGGTAACTGCTATCACGCCAATGTTATAAATCTCATAACTAAACGTCCAACTTGCCAGCGGTGCAATTAGCAGTAGCCCAATTATTTCAAAAGCAAAGGCATGCCGAATACGGTCGTTTCTACTACGCATTACCTATACCTAGTGCTAAAAAAACATAATATTCAACACAGCTATTAACTTTTCATGTCATTTAACTTTGCACATCAATCAACTCTACCATCGCCGCTGCCTGAGCAGTGCCCACTTCTGTTAATCCTCTCACAACGCCGACTCTATTCTCTAATGATTTGTTTTGACTTAGCTTAAATTGCGCTTGGATATCAGAGATGTCAATCTGAATACCAACTATGCCTCGGCACATTGCTTGAATATAGGATTCTGGGGCATCGTTTAACGTCCAAGGTACTGGCTGAGTACTTTCAAACTCTGCGGTTAGGTGGGTCAATATCTGTACTAATTCTTCTGGTTCATTTAGTATCTTGGCTTGGCCACTAATATGTACACTTTGATAGTTCCACGTTGGCACTTCTTTGTGCGTCATAACCTTGCTAGGATACCAGTTGGGGCTGATGTAATGTCCTGCCTGTTGAAAGATGATTAACCAAGGCGACTTTAAATAAGACGCATTGTTTAATGGGTTTACTTTGGCAATATGCCCCATTAGAAACCCTTGTTTATTCTCAGAAGGTAACTCTAATTCAGAGTCTTGTGATTCAGAATCTTGCCAATACATGGGAATATGACACGCTTCTAAGCCACTTTCAGTCTGTACAATAACAGTCGCCAACGGATGGT
This sequence comes from Psychrobacter sp. CX97, assembly GCF_057396285.1. Lineage (NCBI taxonomy): Bacteria > Pseudomonadati > Pseudomonadota > Gammaproteobacteria > Moraxellales > Moraxellaceae > Psychrobacter > Psychrobacter sp. CX97. The sequence goes on from NZ_JBXYJE010000005.1 coordinate 56,652, forward strand.
TAGCAATAAATGTCTTGATAGCGTCAAGACTGGTTTCTTGGAAAGATTTAGGAGTAAACATAAATAATTGAGCCTGATACGAGGTGATGGCGCAGCATTGCCGCGTTAGGGTATCTTGTACATTATTTTTAAGATTTCAATAGGGTTGTCCAGCGATTTATAGCGTATAACACGTATGGCCAAAAGCAGGTATTTATTATATCGTGAATACTGGCACCTAACTGTGCACGCCCAATATTTGGATAGCTATAGCCCAAGTCTAGTACTTCGCCTAACATAGCGGCACTGGTTACTGCCAGTAGTGCCAGCAGCTGTCTAGTAGACTGCTTACGCAATATGGGCTGAGAGACGGCCAAACATATTAGATAGATGCCTATACCTGTGTAGATGTGTAAGGCATCTTTCTCAAGCCCTGTTATATAAACAAGATACATTTTGAAGTGTTGAAAATTCACATTAGTCTTCCGATATCCGAATAGCAGTAACGTTTCTGCTATAGTCTGTCTGAAATAAATTCGCTACGCTTTTGATCGCACTTAATATAATCCTTGTCATATGCGAGGTCGGTCGCCTTGGAGCAAAATCTTTTAAGTTTGACCCTATATAATAAAACCTAATAAAGTAAGTGATGATTTGTTAGATAACGGGTTAGATCATTTGTTCAATGCTTGTTTATAACTGTCCCTTCTTTATAACTATTCCTTCAATCATATACGATAAACCGTTAGGCTGATGTGAATTTTAGATGGATTTGACCCTTCTTAAGTTAGCTCACAAACGACTAGGTGCATTCAGAGTAACCGTTATAGCGTATTTAGAGACCTTATAAAAATACAGAACCAAACTTTTAACAGCGATTTGACTAGAGGTGCTTCACGATAGCTTAAGCTGTCCACTGTCTTATTCAAAAATTTATTTTATTTAAACCACGATAAGTGGCAGCAAGAAGACTCTGTAACCGCTAGCCCTGATTGAAGCGGTATCTTAAAATGCTATTCAAATGCCACGTAAATACTACGTAAACGCCTTTTTACACTAATCGTTACTTAGCGCCTTTTTTATTTAAAGCCCCTAAAGCTGGGTAATATAAATATGATTAAAAAGCAGGGAATGTTGACGTAAATGTCATACGGGGTAGGTTCTAACCTATCAAAGAAGGCGCTATAAGCTATACCAGAAAAGAAGATAATGCGTATTATTACAGTGGCATATTGCTTGTGGTCACGCCTCTTTGGGATTGGGGAAAATATAAAAATAATCTGTAATATGGCAAGTGCAATATGTAAATACATATCTTTCATAAGCAAAGCGTCCCCTAGTGGCCTAGTGGATTAAAAATAATTTAAACATCCCACTCAACAAAGTTCTTGAGCAGTTGTAATCCGTCGTTGTGGCTTTTTTCGGGGTGAAACTGGGTCGCAAACAGGTTGTCTTTAATGACGCTGGCACAAAATGGTTGACCATAATCGCAAACAGCGGAGACGACCGAAGTATCTTCAGGGGCGCAGTAATAGCTGTGCACGAAGTAAAAATGAGCGTGCTCATCTATACCTTGCCATAATGGGTGTGATAAATCCATGCCTGATATGGTGTTCCAGCCCATGTGCGGGATTTTAATGGTTGCGCCTTGCTCGTCCGTCCAGTTGGCATCAAACTTCTTGACTTGACCTGAGATAATATCGAGACATTGGGTGCGTTCAAACTCTAACGATTCAGTAAACAAGGCTTGCATACCGACGCAAATCGCCATAACAGGCTTGTTAAACACTGCGTCACGTACCACGTCATCAATACCCTGCGCTCGCATTTCGGCCATACAATCTCGCATAGCACCAACCCCTGGGAAGACAATCTTGTCAGCGGATTGGATAACATCATGGTCATTGGTGATGGACACCTCTGCGCCGACGGCTGCTAAAGCTTTACTGGCTGAATGTAGGTTGCCCATACCATAATCTAGTAATGCAATTTTGGTCATATTACAACGCTTCTTTGGTTGATGGTAACGTATTCAACGCCCGTTCATCATATTCACAGGCCATGCGTAGTGCACGGGCGAACGCCTTAAACGTACTTTCGATTTGGTGATGACTGTTGACGCCTTTAAGATTGTCTAGATGTACCGTCATCCAAGCGTGATTAACAAAACCAAAGAAGAATTCACTGAATAAATCCACATCGAACTTACCCACATACGCACGGGTAAAAGGGATATCCATATGCAGACCCGGACGTCCTGAGATATCAACCACTGCACGTGATAAAGACTCATCAAGTGGCGCATAAAAGTGTCCGTAACGACGAATGCCTTTTTTATCACCCAGCGCCTTAGCAAAGGCTTGACCAAGGGTAATGCCCGTATCTTCTACACTATGATGGTCATCAATATCGACATCGCCTCTGCAAGTGATGTCTAAATCAAATAATCCGTGACGCTTAATTTGCTCTAGCATATGGTCTAAAAAAGGGACACCCGTATCAATATTGCCTTGACCCGTGCCATCAAGATTAACCGTTACACTGATTTTAGTCTCGGCGGTATCACGGGTAACACTGGCTATGCGTGCTGGACGCTCGGCTGGGTTCGGACTGATTGGAGTAGTCATGGCGTATTGGCTCACTAATAATTGGCTTATTTATCGAAGTTTATAACAATAAAGAGTCTGTTTTTAACAGCAATGTCATGATAATAGCAAAGGTACTGAATTTAAGCCATATTCACACACTACCCAATAGTAATGTTTGCTAAAATATTGCTATTCATTTAATGAAACGAACAGCAAGTATGAAAACTAATTATCTAGTGATCCCTGTCGCTATAAGTCGAGAGAAAAAATGCCATTAGAAGCCATTGCAATTCATTCATTTGATGCCACCCTTATGCGTGAAACCAAGCACGAGGGCGAATTACGTGAGCGTATTACTAATTTATATGCCTCGAAAAATAACAATAGTCGTTCTACTCAAAACTACCCTGACGACATAATGCAGGTATTTGAAAATGCTTTCAAACGGGGTGGGCTGATGTATGTAGGCATGTTTAATGACAAGCCCATTGCGGTGGTTGGCTGCTTTGACGACGGGCAAACCGATACCAAACGACTGCAATATATGGCCATTCACCCTGAAAATGTGAATCGTGGCATTGATGCAAAATTTATTAAACTGGTTTATGACAAAGAGGTAAAAAAGGGTGTGCGCCAGTTTATGCCTGTTGATGAAACCATCCATCGCATCATGAGTGATTATGAATTATTGCGAGTCAAAAGTTAAACACTTATTTTGACTATATTCTAAATAACACTTGACACAATAGAAAATATTTAGTTTAATAGCGACCTCATAAAGACGGCTCGATAGCTCAGTTGGTAGAGCAAAGGATTGAAAATCCTTGTGTCGGCAGTTCGATTCTGCCTCGAGCCACCACCTTTATGCCGAATATTATGTTATACGAAAAACCCTCAAGCTAAATTTAGTTTGAGGGTTTTTTTATGGTTTGAGTGTTAGTTTACTTATTATCCAGTTTGCTTGAGTTCAGTGGGCTTGGGTTCAGGTTCAGTTTGTTTTGTTGCCATTAAACTCTAATCACGGCTCACATTGCTGTATTGCATCTAACCACCAGTCAATCGTTGAAGAAAATACCAGTGTATCCATTCACTCGTCAGTCTTATTATTTTGTAATAATTAAGCTTATCTTAATACTACTCATAACGTTACAGAGTCGATATGTTGCTGTGTTTTAATAACGTTTATACTGGCGTTAAATTCTAAACTTAACTCCTATCTTACTTATCCTATGCCTATGCGTGAATTTGACTACAGCCTAGATTATAAGAACCTAAACCTTCGTGAACATCCCGAACTTTACCGTGTGGGCCGTGGTGAACAAGGAGTGCTACTCGTTGAGCCGTATAAATCAGAAATTCTACCGCATTGGCGTTTTGCGACCCCTGATGTGGCGCGAGAAAGCAGTAATATAATTTATCAGATGTTTTTGGATTACTTAGCCAATAACGACTTTGTGGGTGCAGATATGGCACGCAAGTTTATCCAAATGGGCTATACTCGGGCACGCCGTTATGCCAATCACAAAGGCGGTAAGAAATATAAAGGCCCAGTGCCTGACGATAAAAAAGGCCAAAGCGGTGCGCATGGCCGAGAAGAGTTACCGCGTCAAGAGGAGGATTCCGTTAAGGCTGAATCCGCACGTATCTTTAAGGAAAAATGGGATTTATGCCGAGAGAATAAAACCTATCTTGCTATGAAAAAAGCACACCGTGATAAGTATAAAGACATTGAATAGTTTTCGAGAACTAACAGCACCCCACCCTTTTTACCAAAAAATATGTCTCGAAAATCATGCTATAAAAATGACTTTATACAGGAGGCCCTGTATAAAAAGCTGATTTATATAAAGACATCCTTAAAAAATAATAACCCTTTGAGGCATTTATGACCCCTTTAAAAAAACAACTCCTTATCTTTGACTTTGATGGTACTTTGATAGATAGCGTGCCTGATTTGGCGGATGCCGTAAATGATATGCTGGCCACACTTGGCAAAGAGACCTACTCCATAGACGCTATCCGCAATTGGGTCGGTAATGGCTCACGTCTACTGGTAGAACGTGCATTAATCGGCGATGTTAACGTCGCCGAAGGGCAATTAGCTGAAGATGAGGCTTCCTATGCTGAGTCTGTTTTCTTTGAGGCTTATGCCAAAATTAGTGGTCGCAAAACAGTCGCCTATCCTGATGTAGACTCAGGACTTAAACAGTTAAAAGAGGCTGGATTTATATTGGCTTTAGTAACCAATAAGCCCATTCGCTTTGTGCCTAAAATCTTGCAGTCTTTTGGGTGGCAAATGCTATTTGATGAGGTATTGGGTGGCGATAGTCTATCCACTAAGAAGCCTGACCCCGCCCCCTTGCTACATGTCTGTAAATCCTTAAACGTCGGAGCTGAGCAAACAGTAATGATTGGCGACTCAAAAAACGATATATTAGCAGGGCAAAACGCCAACATTGATACTTTGGGACTGTCTTACGGGTATAATTATGGTCAAGATATTCGTGACTTTAACCCAACTGAGGCATTTAATGACTTTCAAAGCTTGGTAGATTGGATAATTAGACACTATTCTTAACTTTGGTTATAGCCTCCTTTTAAAACAAACCCTTTAGGCCACATTATGACTCACAGACCCCCTGCCGACCTGTTAGATAAAGCCCAGACATGGCGTGAAGACATTGCATTTACTCAAGATGTACTGGGTACACCTATGCACTTTACCACCACGTGGGGCATATTTTCGCCCGAAAAACTTGATGCAGGCAGCTTAATGCTACTTGACTATGTGGACTTTCAAACCGATGACGACTCAATTGATTTGGGCTGTGGGTATGGCGTGTTAGGGATGACAGCAGCCAGAGAATGCCCACAAGGTCAACACACCCTTATAGACAAAGACTTTATGGCGGTAGACTATGCACGCCGTAACTGTGTAAAGAATGGCCTTAACAATGTTGACGTTCACTTATCCAATGGTTTTAACCACGTTGACCCGAACAAAGACTTTAGCCTAGTCCTGTCTAACCTGCCCGCCAAAGTTGGTAAAGAGCAACATTATTTATACTTACTAGACGCCTACAGCAAATTGCGCACAGGTGGGCGCTTCTATGTGGTCACTATTAATGGTTTACGTCAATTTATGAAGCGTGCATTTACCGAAGTATTTGGTAACGCTGATAAAGTAAAGCAAGGCAAGACATATACCATTAGTCGCGCCATTAAGGAGTAAATTAAGAAGTAAATCCTTTCCAAGAACAACAAAAGCCCTCATTTCAATCCAAAGGAGGGCTTTGTCGGCTTTGATTTAAGTATTTTGGTTGAGTGAGCTTTACTATAGTCAAAGAAGTCTGAAATGGTTACAAGGCAACCGAGTGCAAGTACTACTGGAGTAGGCTTAACGAGGTAAACGCCGTAACCGTTTAGTAGTTCGCTGACTATATAACGTTATTGCTGCCGTTTAATCAGATAAAAGCCTAATAAAGTACTGCCTATTATAGGAAGTATGACCATAAGCAAGGGTGATACCCCTGTCGCCAATGAGATAAATCCTGTTAGATCTTGTATATAGCTAAACAGCAACCCGAATAATAACGCCACCACAATGCGTAACCCGAGACTGTGCGTGCGTAGTGATCCAAATACGAAAGAACAAGCAACAATCACTAGCGAGAGAATAGCAAAAGGCGACAAAAGTTTTTGCCAAAATGCCAACTCATGTTCAAGCGAGCGGGTGCCTTGCGAGGCATTAAAACGCTTGTGTGCATAAAGCTGCGTTAGGGATAAGTCCTCAGCACGGCGAGTCAGCAAGTACACTGAGCTTGGTGCAATTGGTAGCGAAATAATATCGCTTAGCGCATTTTTCTGAGCGACTAGAGGCTCTTTATTTAGCACAATTGCTGCAGACTGTTTTGCATTGCTAATTGTACGAGCTGTGTCCGTATTCGCTATATTAGGCTGAACTGAGCTATCGACTGCTTCAAGTGTTTCTGGCGACTTAATCGCTGCTCTGTCGGCAAGCTCAAGCGTCGAGACATCATTGAGTTGCCATTGATATTGAGCCAATTCTCTATTAGCATCATTAGACTGTTTTGACTGTTTTTCAGAATTCTCTATAGCATTGTTTTTAACATTAGGTAAGTAAGTGCCACCACTGGCTTTAGAGACAAAGGTTAGATTATTATTGCCATCTAAATGCCAGCGCTTTACTTCGCCAATATTACCATTAGCATCCGCATAACCTATAAATACGATAGTACTACCCAATGCCCTGCCAGCTAAGGCGTCGCCAGTTGATGGCTCAACCTTGTCCTCTGCTTCCTTATTAGGCGTGTCAGTATTAGGCGTGTCAGTCTGTAAAAAGTCTGTTTGTAAGGTCCAATAGCCATTCACAGACGCTAATAGCTTTGTATCAGGCTCATGAATCTTATTAGCCATTAGATTGGTGTGCGGTAAGACATACTGGTTTACTGCGAGTGCCACTACCACAAATATAAATGCTGGTTGTAACACCCATGCCACGATACGATAAATACTGACGCCCGCTGCCCGCATGACTATAAGTTCAGAGTTATTTGCAAGTAATCCTAACCCCACTACTGCCCCTAATAACGCACCGGTGGGTATAAATTGCTCTAAAAAATATGGCGAACGATAGAGGATGTATTTTAATGCATCGATATAAGTATAAGTGTCAGAAAAATTCTCAAGCTCTGCTAAATAAGAGAAAACCACCTGCAAGCCCCAAAGGCCTAAAACCGCAAACAACATGGCAAATAAGGCATTTTTTTTGACGTAGCGAGACAGTATTTTGCTAGGCTTTGCTGAGCCAGCCTTTGCAGTGTGTCGTGTAACACGACTAGTTGCACTCATGACTGCCCTCCCGTCGTCTCGTCATTATTCGTGATGTCATTATTCATGGTGTCATTGATTTGTTCGTCGTTATCATTTTTATGCTTGGGTAGCTTGTCGGATAGGTTGTGGCGATAGGTTCTTTGACCTAAACCAAAACGCACCCTATGATGAATACGACTGGCCCAGTTGAGGTAAAGCGCCAAAATCATAAAGGCAACAATGACCAAAGGATACATCCACACGGAAAGACTGCCTTTAGCCACCGACGTTTTAAGAGACATAATGACCAAAGCGCAGCTGGTATAAATGATGATAGAAGGTAATAAACGCAACCAGCGCCCCTGTCTTGGCCTTACTTGCGCCAAAGGCACCGCCAACATAGGGGCAATAATTATCAGCCAAGGCAGAGATAAACGATAACCCAACTCCGCTTGAGCAGGGAGCATTTGCTGCTGTGAACTTCTTCGATCTTGTCGACCAGCCTCAGCAGCTGTCGTCTCATCGGCAGGCGCTATTAGTGGCAAGGAGGCTTGACCAGTTGCTGCTTTCCATAACACTGGAAGCGACTGCGTAGCCACATTATCATCAGTAACTGTATCTGAGGGCGGCTTATTGAGACTAATCCGATAACGCTCAAAACTCACTTGGTTATAAACCAAACTATCTGCACCAATCTCATAACGTCGGCCTTGATACAGATCAAGCTGAGTTTTACTACTGTCATCTGCGCCTTGTACTTGCTTAGCGCGCTTGGCTAATACAATCGTATCTCTCGTACCCGCCTTATTCGTCTTATTGGTTAGTTTTGTATTGGCAACGTCTGATTGAGGCACCTTTAATTTAGTATCATCGAGTGTCGCACCGTTTAGTTGTTCTTCAACGGATGTGACAGGGTTAGGAATAGCCGAAATGGCATTATCCACTTCCTCCTGCGATGTGGCAGTTGCAGTATTACTCGTTGCGTTATCTCCCTCTTCTACAATGCTTTTAGCAGCAGTAACCTTTGATACTGATGCTGATATTGCTGCATTCTGATTAGCGTCTTGGGTACGGCTGGCTTCCGAGCCGGCATTTTGAGCCTCGTCGGCCGTTTGTATCAGTATCACATCTCGCAGCTCGGTTCTGTCTTCATTCATACCGCCTACATACAGATGATAGTCATCACTATTGATAAATGTCTGCGGACGAATTAAATCAAAAGCACTGGTAAGTGCTTGCTGCTGCCAGATCGTTTCGGATTGCTTGACACCCCAAGGCTTACCATATAAGGACAGACCTGCTTCCAAGACAAATAAACAAATAATAAGCGGTGTGGTTAATCTGGCAAGCCGCCCACGTGATACGCCACTTGCATTTAGCACTGCCATTTCGTGATCAACGTAAAGTCTACCAAACACCAACATTAAACCAATAAAAAAGGATAATGGCAGTATCAGTTCAAGAAAATAGGGCAGATTGTAACCAATAATGGCAAACAACAAGCCAACGTCAAGACGTCCCTCAGCGGCAATACCAAAATAGCGAATCATACGCCCGCCAAGTAAGAGCACCACTAAAAACCCTAGCACCAGTGCGGTCGTTGAGGCAATTTGTTGGGTCATATATCGGCGTAAAATCACAGGAACACTCGAATCATAAATAAACAATCATTTAAAGTAGATAATATAAACTAAATATAGCTGCTGAACAGTAGCATGATATCAATATAGGTGCTTATCCTAGCACGTTTTTATTGTGATAGTGCAGTCCACAATGATGGCTGAGCCTCAACAAGGCCTATCTCAATATGTTAAACTAAGCAACCTAAGAGATATGCCAGATGACATACTTTAAGTAACCTTCTGGTAGCCATTAAATCGCATATAATCAGTAGTAAATAGTTAGTCACTAATAAGCATTCAGTAGCAAACGGCTAAGTAAACATAAACTAAACAATAAGTAAGCAAACCTAATAAGATAAACAACAGTCAATTATTGTATATAGAACGTATAACGCCCTCATTTAACATTTAGTAAATAAACAATAAGGAATAATTATGAGCTTAACATTATCTTTAACTAACACTTTACCCAAAGCTACAACAAAGAAACGTTTAAAAAAATCCGTATCGGTTGACACACACTCACAATGTTTGGTTGTCTTTGTTGACGAGAATACTCAAATACTTGGCAGTGATAAGGGCATTCTTGATGCTTACCAAAGTCGCATTACAGATTTAATAGCAGCTTCAGGCTTTAAAGGCAAACTGGGCGATACGGTGGCCGACTTTGCATTAGGTTCTGATGCTAAAAATGCACCATTACAGCTATTGCTGGTTGGTATGGGCAAACTTGAGAAATTAAGTACTAGCAATATACAAAAAGTAGCCAGTGCCGTTTATAACAATACGCATAAACGTTTTAGTAGCTTAACGATTGCTCTAGGTAATGCTTTAACAGAAGATCAATCACAGCAATTTGCGCTAGAGCTATTAAACGCAAGTTACCGCTTTGATAAGTATAAATCTGAAAAAACAGAATCAAAGCTAACCGAAGTGACACTGGTGTCTAATAGTATAGAGCAAACCACATTAGATTATGCCACCGCTGTATACCATGGTCAGTCTTTAACTCGTGATCTAGCAAACGAGCCAGGCAATATCTGCTTCCCTGTTTACATCGCTGAGCAAGCGCAAGAGTTGGCTAAGGCATATCCTGACTTATTAAAAGTAACCGTACTTGGCGAAAGCGAGATGGACAAGCTAGGTATGAATTGTTTTTTAGCTGTGTCTAAAGGGTCAGAGCGTGAAGGACAGTTGGTTATTTTAGAATATCAAGGTAAATCCAAGCTTGATACTGACTCAAGCCGGAGTTCAAGCCTAGCTAATACCTTAACCACTAACCTAAAAGTTGTGGCTGATAAATTACCAACTAAATCTGCTAAAGCAAAATCTAAAAAAGCAACAAGCAAAGCTGAATTAACTAATGATACAGATGCACCTATCGTATTGGTGGGCAAAGGCGTGACTTTTGATACTGGCGGCATCTCACTCAAGCCGGGCGCTGGTATGGATGAAATGAAATTTGATATGGGCGGTGCCGCATCCGTAATTGGCACAATCAAGGCACTTTGTGAAGCCCGATTGCCAGTCAATGTCGTTGGTGCGCTTGCCTGTGCCGAAAATATGCCCGCAGGTAATGCCACTCGTCCAGGCGACATTGTCACTGCCATGAATGGTAAAACGGTTGAAATTCTAAATACCGATGCCGAAGGCCGCTTGGTACTGTGCGATACGCTGTGCTACGTGCAGCGCTACAATCCAAGCGCTATTATTGATGTAGCGACATTAACAGGAGCGTGTGTTATTGCCTTAGGTCATGTGCGCTCAGCCGTCTATAGCAATGATGAAGATGTCCTATTTGACCTTGATAATGCCAGTGCTCAATCAGGTGATTTAATTTGGCATATGCCTATGGATGATGACTATCAGTCTCAACTTGATTCGCCATTTGCAGATATACAAAACATTGGCGGTCGTCCCGCTGGCTCAATTACTGCCGCTTGCTTCTTATCTCGTTTTATTGAGGAGGGTCAAGCTTGGGCACATCTCGACGTAGCAGGCACCGCGTGGAAATCTGGTAAAGAAAAAGCGGCAACAGGTCGGCCTGTACCATTATTCATGCAGTATCTTAAAAACAAGGCTACTAAATAACTGACCTTTCTTTAGAAGTGTCCTCATTTAGATTATTAGGCTAAAAATAAAATATATTCTCATCAAACACGAATGACTTTGAAGAAAATATAACCAGATTAGCTATAAATTAGACGCAGTTTGATGGGAATATAGCCATTTTTACCCCTAAATGTTGGTTGTTGCCAATGAGGGCACGCCTTAATTAGATATACAAAAGAAAGGCCTATATTGAGTAAGCATTGAGTAAAAAATTATGCAAATTAGCTTTTATGTTTTAGGCGAGCGTTATGTTGTTCATGACGACGCTGCTAAGTCCACTGCTTCAGCTGTGAATGCTGAGGCAGTGCTTAATTTTGTATGTAAACTTACCCAAACCATACTCAAAAAAAGCGAACACAGTATGGTCATTGTTGATGACAACAGCGAGCGCCTACAGCAACTCGATAAACAACTCTGGGAATTTGATCCTACTGGCTTTATTCCGCATCACTTAATTCAATCACAATCACAATCAGACCCAGCCAATCCCTCTTTATCTTCCAAAACAGAGGATAGCACGCACCCTGTAGACCCTAAAGCTACTACTACAAAGACATTGCAGGCCTCAATGTTGACAGCGCCCGTCAGTCTTGTATCAACATTGCCTCAGGGCTTTGATGGTGTGGTGCTTAATCTTGCAGCAACAGCGTTATCCTTACCAAATAATGATGGCGTTATACCTGAACGCATTCTAGAAATCATTACCCCAGATGACACCAGCAAACAACAAGGTCGAGACAAATACAGATACTATCGTAACCTTGGTTATGAGCTAATTTATTACCCCATTGATTAAACCCATTATATTTTTAGCTTGCCCTAAGGCTCAAGATTTGTATAATCAACGCACTTAATTGGCTATTAGTGAGACTTTTAGCGGCCATACCAGTATAGGGCAAGGTAACTCTAAACCGATACCCTGTTAACCTCGCTTGTTGTCACTGGCCCTTTAAGCAGCATGCTATTATTTTAATAACGTTTACATTTTTTGCAAGGTTTAACCCAACCACTAACCTCGACATTACTCACCAACAGCTTTGTTGTTGACCTATCAAGTTTTCGGAGCGCTAATGAAAGCAATCATTACTATGTATCAACGCATTGGGCTTGTACCCCTGATTATTATTGGGCTGGTGCTCGGTATCTTGATCGGGTGGTTACTGCCTTCTTTAGCACTATCTCTTGGGCTGCTTGGCACCTTGTTTGTCGGTGCGTTAAAAGCGGTGGCACCTATCTTAGTATTTATATTGGTTATGGCTGCCATCTCTCAACATCAAATAGGTGGCAAAGTTTACGTCAAGCCAGTACTTATTATGTATATTTTTGGCACATTTTTGGCCGCGCTCACAGCCGTTACTGCCAGCTTTATATTCCCTACCGAGTTGGTATTAATTCAAAGTACTATTGAACAAGTGCCACCTGCTAGTTTGAAAGAGGTACTCACTACACTACTCATGAACTTGGTTGCCAACCCAGTTAACGCTATTGCTAACGCCAACTATATGGGTATTTTGGCGTGGGCATTGGTTATTGGATTTGCCCTACGTCAAGCCTCTGCCAGTACCATCACAATGGTTGGTGATTTAGCTGATGCCATTTCTAAAGTGGTTAAAATAGTGATTGCCTTTGCACCGCTGGGTATTTTAGGCTTGGTTGCAAATACCGTTGCCGAAACAGGATTTGAGGCTTTAGAAGGTTATGCAGGTGTACTCGGTGTGTTGGTCGTCTCTATGCTATTTATTGCTTTGGTTGTTAACCCCATTATTGTGGCCGTCAAGACGGGTAAAAACCCTTACCCGCTGGTGTTTACTTGCCTACGTGAGTCTGGTATTACGGCCTTCTTTACTCGCAGTTCGGCGGCCAATATTCCTGTTAACATGAACTTAGCTAAAAAACTTGGTTTACATGAAGACACCTATTCAGTAACCCTGCCTTTGGGTGCTACCATCAATATGGCAGGTGCAGCTATTACCATTAATGTATTAACCTTGGCAGCAGCACATACCATGGGTATCGAGGTCAGCTTTGGCTCTGCTTTATTGTTAAGCATTGTAGCAACGGTCAGTGCTTGCGGGGCTTCTGGCGTACCCGGTGGTTCATTACTACTGATTCCTCTGGCGTGTAGCTTATTTAGCATTCCAAACGACACCGCTATGCAAGTGGTTGCTATTGGCTTTATTATTGGTGTGGTACAAGATTCAGCTGAAACCGCATTAAACTCATCAACGGATATCTTATTTACCGCAGCTGCTGATCCGAAATATGCCCGCAACGCCTAGCTTACTAATACTTGTTTGACCATAAAAAAGGCAATGTCGATATGACATTGCCTTTTTGTTACTGGCATGGTTATCTTTGAAAGCTACAGCGTTAACCTCACTAAGCCTACAACTGTAGTAATTGCGCTTGCTTGCCTTGTACCACTTTTAAGATTGATTGAGTATAGATGAGTTCCATACTTATCATTAAGTATGTTTGGTCGGTGTTTGGGTGCATAAAGCTACAAAGCTAAGAGTATTGGGAAAGTTTTAGTCCTAATAATCGTGCTTTAAAAGAGTGGGAGAATATAATACTTGAGCTTGGAAAAGACGAGCCATTTAAGTAAAAAAAGTACCAAACAACCAAAGAAAACCATTAATTGTGGCAATGCCAGCCACCATGCTGACTAATAACTGGCGGCTAACATGGTAAATCAATAACACGATCAACAACGCACCAATTTGTGCCAGCAATAACTGCAGCTCGGCACTCCCAAGTCGGGTTCCTATAGACAAGTCTTGGTAAGAGAGGCTGGTCAAAATGAGTAGCGTCATGACCGAGAGCGGTAGGCTTTCATTGAGGCGATGCAACCACGGTGTATCGAGTATTTTTTTGGGTATCAATGCAGGGGTAGCACGAATAATAAAGGTTACGGCAGCCATTGCAAGGGTGGCAAATAGCAGATAACTATTGGTCATTATTGTCTCCTAACCCGCTATGCTGTGTCATTAGGCCACGTGCTAAAATCACTAACATACAGAATGTGATTGCCACTAATAACACCCATTTACTCGTAAAAATTGACGCTATTGCTAAGGCAACCACAGCAATGACAATTGGGAAATAACGCTTGATACTTTGAAACTGCTCATAAGCCAAAATGGCAAATAAGCATACCAAGGCAAAATCTAAGTGGGGAATAAGGTCATTAAGCGTACTGCCTATCATGACCCCAATTGCCGATGCGAGCACCCACCAACTCTGATTAAAAAAACTCACAGGTAATATTAATGCGCGGCGTTGCTCCGCAGGTAAGCTGGTCAGCAGTGAAAATGTTTCATCAGTGAGCGCAAATAAACAGTAAGTTTTGGCGAATGTATTGGTCGGCAAATATTTTAAAAGGGGCATACCATAAAAGACATGACGCAGATTAATTGCGGCAATATTGGTGGCAATGTTGCCAATAGGCAAGCCGGCACTTAGCATAGGTAAGCAGGCATATTGCGCTGCACCTGCATAAAGCACAACGCTCAGCACGATGGTCGCCCATATAGGAACACCTGCAACCTGTGCGAGTACGCCAAACGCAATACCAGCAGGCAGATAGCCCATTGCCACTGGCATGCTTTTTGTGAAGCCCTCTACCCACTTATGCTCAGAGTATTGTTGATCAGAGTCCGTATCCACGTGGTTCCTTGACAGTATTCGATATTTTTAAGATATTTGAAACAAGTGAGGGGTATCATGTACACGAGTTACTATAGCAATAAAAGAGTGATGCCATTGCCATGGCAAACTACCACATTAAGTCATCTGGAATGACATAGCTCGCATAAGGATCATCATCGGCAAGCGTCTCATCTGACTTGTCATTAGACACAACAATAAAGCCTTCCATTTTTGTATTGATACGCTCTGCTAACGGTCTTGGCAAGAGAGCATAACCTGACTCCATACGTGCAATAGCCACATGTCCCGCTACGATTTGATCATATAACTTTTGGGTAATATAAATTTTCTTAATTTTTGAGTCATCAACAAACTGATATTCAACGTCGCCTTGGGTTTCAGTAATCTGATGCTGTTTTATCATCTGTACCACATTCGCTCTGAGCGTTTTCTGCTCTAAGGCTTGTTGTCTTTGTTCATTTAGCCGCTGGTCTTTCTCAAGTTTTTTGGCTTGAGCGTCTGCCACTGCTTTTTTTGCCGCAGTCACTGAAGCATCACCTGTACGTTTCGCATGTTGAGTTTGTTTACTTAGTTTTTTGGCTTTTTTACTATCGACCAATCCCGCTTTTAGCAGCTGCGCCTGTAGGGCATTTTTTGCCATAATCAAATTACCTAAATAACCCCTTAATAACTAACTATCAATTGATTAAGAGTGAGTGTGTTAAGAGTTAATGTATAAGAATCAGTTTACTAAGAATTACTTTTGAACGAAGCTAAAAACTAGCTCATAACCTTTTCAAGTCCTTAACATTTATTTACCTGTTGGGAAGCTATGATTCTGCAACTGTTATTTTTTATCCCAGTCTGCATCAATGATGTCAGTCATCTGGTTTTGTGCTTCCCATTGACGTTTAAACTGCCTTAACTGTTCAACTTCATTTAATAAATCTAGTATCAATCCAATAGCAGGGACACTGGCATCAAAGTCTCGGCTTAAACGTGACGCACGGCGCACCGTAGCAAGCTGATATCCTGTGAATTTTTTTACATTTGGTACATCATATTCAATGACGTTTTCTTCAATTAGCTCCATAACCCACTTTGGCTCCTGACCACAAGCAGCAATGAGCTCATCTAACGTTAAGATAATATCGGTAAATTCAGTAGAATTTTGCATAGTGCATATCCTTTTATTCTTACAGGTCTTAGCTTAGTTCGTGATGCAGTCTATTTACTCATCTAAAACGACTAAGAACGCCTCATTAACGTTTTATTGTTGTACCGGCAAAGCTTGTTTTTAACGCTTTAAACATCTCTTTTTGGCCTTCAGTAGTAATGGGAGGGTTGACGATGTTTAAGGTCAAATATAAGTCTCCTGCTTGTTTTGCAGGTATGCCTTTGCCTTTTATACGTAAATGACTTCCTGACTTACTATTTTCTGGAATGGATACTCCCAGCGTGCCTGCTGGCGTCTCCACGTTTATCTTTTCGCCTAATGCGGCTTCCCACGGAGTTATGTTCACGGTTTGATACACATCAGCACCTTCTAATCGAATATTATCTGGATGATCTATGGTTACTTTTAAGAAAAGGTCTCCATTTTTGCCACCACCAAGGCTAGCCGCCCCTTGACCACTCAGTCGAATCTGCTTACCTTCAGTAATACCTTTGGGGATTTTTATTTTTAAGGTTTTTTGTTCTTGAGTCACGCTACCGTTTGCTTGGCGTCTGGGTACATTGAGCTTAATACTATAGTCATCTCCACTATAGACAGAGTCGAGCGTGACGGTAATTTCTGCATGCTGATCTTGCCCAGATGCTGCACTGGCATCCTCAAACCCATCTCCAAAATAATCAAAACCTGACTGACGAGCGTTTCTATTAGATGATTGAGAGGCGCCCCCACCGAACGCTGAAAAAATATCGTCAAATCGAAAGCTGCCACTACCAAAAGGAGCACCTTCGCCAAACTGATCTTTAATATCTTCCCACCTAAAACCACCTTGACTTGCATCGCCCGTGCTTCCAAACCCACCTGAGAAGCCGCCGTGACCGCCAAATGGACTTGACTCGAGGGCATCATATTCAGCACGCTTTTCCTTATCCGTTAACGTTTCATAGGCGTTATTAATTTCAGCAATTTTCTCATCAGCATCAGGCAAGTCACTGACATCAGGATGATACTTGCGTACCAGTTTACGATAGGCCTTTTTGATTTCTTTTTCATCTGCATCTTTGCTGACGCCTAAAATATCGTAATAGCTTTTTTCTGCCATAGTTATGTCCTTTATCGACGAATACTTATTCTCTAGTAACTTTATTATTAGGGCTTCTGGGCGAAATTAAAGTTATTTTACCCGCCCACTGCTCAGCCTTCCTTCTCTTCAAGCTCGCTCATTGCAATCAGTAACGCTTCTTCAAAGGTATCCTGCTGTTGTTGTAAGGTTTTCTGTTCATCCAACAGAATTAAAAGTTCGTCCTTACGAGCATCATCATATAGCCCAGTATCGGCCAGTTTTTCCTCTAACGCTACTAAACCATTGGCTATTTTCTCTAATTCTTGTTCGGCCGCCTCAATGCGTTTGCGAATAGGCGCCGTCAGCTTTCTTTGCTCAGCAGCAAGCTTTCGTTTTTCTTCTTTAGTTAGCGGACTAGCGCCAGAATCACTTTCTTTTTTTGCGTCCTTAGCCCTTTTTTCTGAGGCAATTTTTGCCGCTAGATCTTCAGCAGCGGTGGCAGCTTTGGCATTCTTTATCTCTTTTGACGCCTCTTTGGCTTCAGACTTTCGCTGTTCAGATAGCCATTTCCCATAGTCAGATACATCACCGGTAAACTCATTAAGCTTACCATCATGCACCAAATATAGCTCATCACACACATTTGCAATCAACTCACGATCATGCGATACCAGTACTACAGCGCCAGCAAAACCCTGTAGAGCAAGGGTTAATGCTTGGCGCATCTGTAAATCTAAATGGTTGGTTGGCTCATCCAACACCAGAACATTCGGCTTTTGCCAAACAATAAGCGCCAAGGTTAAGCGTGCACGCTCACCACCTGAAAACAGCTTGCTAGGCGTATCAATGCGGTCTCCCTTAAAATCAAAGCTACCCAAAAATGAGCGCAACTTTGGATCAGGCGTTTTACCTGCCAAACGGCGCAACATAATCATTGGGGTAGCTTCAGCGTCCAAACTATCCATTTGATGCTGGTTAAAGTAGCCAATATCTAGGGTATCAGACGTTTTGTAGGTTCCTGTTAAGGGCTCTAAATCTCCCACTAACGCTTTAATAAGGGTGGATTTACCGGCACCATTCATCCCCAATAGCCCAAGGCGAGTGTCTGGTGTAATTTGTAAATTCACATTTTTAAGCAGGGGTTTACCACCATAGCCAATATCCACTGATTTTAGTGAGATGAGTGGTGAGCTCATATGACGAGGCTCATAAAATTGAAAGCTAAATGGGTTATCCGCCATAACAGGCGATAAATCAGCCATACGTTCTAACTGTTTCAATCGACTTTGTGCTTGCTTAGCTTTTGACGCTTTTGCCCGAAAACGGCGCACAAAGTCCTCAAGGTGGGCTCGGGTGGTTTCTTGCTTCTCAAAGGCTTGTTGCTGCTGGGCCAAACGCTCACTACGCGTTCTTATAAACTGAGAGTAGTTACCTGTATAGAGCGTTATTTTCTGATTTTCGACGTGTAATATAAATCCAATAGTGGCATCCAAAAACGTCTGATCATGTGAGATAAGCAGCACCGTGCCATCAAACTTTGCAATCCACTCCTCTAACCATAAAATCGCATCTAAATCTAAATGGTTGGTTGGCTCATCAAGCAATAATAAATCCGCACGGCTCATCAGTGTTTTTGCTAAATTAAGCCGCATACGCCAGCCACCAGAGAAGTCATTAACAGGCAAGTTGTGCTGATTGGTCTTGAAACCAAGGCCAGACATAATTTGGGCAGCTGTAGTAGGCGTGCGATAGCCATCAATATCGTCAAAGCGTTGGTATAAATGTGCCAACTCATTATCGCTAAGAGTATCAGGACTCATCATCTTGCCATTTAACTCGTACCACTCTCTATCGCCACTTAAGACGTAATCGATGGCTGGCTGATCACTGCCTTCAACTTCTTGCGCCATATGCGCCACATCCCAACCACTTGGAATGCTAACATTACCAGCATCTACAGTTAGCTCATCTTCACTATGCTCGCCCATATAGGTTAACAATACACCAAATAAGGTAGACTTTCCTGTTCCATTATTGCCCGTCAATCCTACTTTTTGACCTGGGTGAATTTGAAATGTGGCATCTGAAAATAAAACTCGACCGTCTCGGCGGACACTAACTTGGTTAAACTCAATCATGTTTATAAATCGCTTTAATCGTTTTATTGGTGAATATTAAGGGTAAAGGATAATAAGGGTAATTTTGCTAAGACTTGGCTGCGCTAGGTAACTTCTATTTATTTGCCTAACAATTTTTTGCTGAACATTATTGATAAAGCCCTACAATACTGTCATTTTAGGTAACAGTATATCGAGTTAGTTGTTAACGTGCTGTTGAAAATCAAGCATTATGCCTCATTATGCTATACTGAGTAACTCAGAATTAAATAGGTTTAGAAGTTGTTAAGTCCATATGGCTTAAGGTATTAAACCTTACTAATAGTATGGAATTTACGTAAAATGATGCATAACTTCATTTAACCTTAAGTGCAAGTTTTACGCTTCGCGAGGATAATATGACACCAACGATTACATTAACAGACAGTGCTGCAAAAAAAGTGCGTAAATTACGTGATGAAGAAGGCGACAATAATTTAATGCTACGAGTGTACGTCACTGGTGGCGGTTGCTCTGGCTTCTCTTATGGGTTTAACTTTGCAGATGAGGTGGGAGAAGATGATGCCAGCTTTGAAAATGAGGATGTTACCTTACTGGTTGACTCTTTAAGTTATCAGTATTTAGAAGGATCAACAGTGGATTATACTGAAGGCCTTGAAGGAGCGCGCTTTATCGTTAGTAATCCAAATGCTACCACGACGTGTGGTTGTGGGTCATCTTTCTCAATTTAACCGATTTAAGTTAAAAAGTGTCAATAAAAATCATAGCACTGGCATTAAGTCCAATATAAACCTCAAGTTCATTATATCATCCATCTACCTAACCTAATGTGACGTCTAACTTTCATTCCTAAACAACTCTGTATAAAATAGCCACTACACATCCTATTTAATATTTTGTAGGGGCTATTTTATCTCTAGTATTGCCTATCTTACAATGATTTGACGGACTTTGGTAAATGCGCATGATTTTTTTAGGGGTTTGAGCTACACTAATTTAATCATTTAAAGACCCTATTTAAGATCATAAAAAGACATCTCTATACCGAAATAGCCAAAAAAAAGAGATTAAAAAAACATCCCCAAACCGATGTGTTAAAACGACTTTGAGATTATTGTATGAGTGACGTAAAAAGCCCAAAAAACCAATGCCCTCTGCCTTCTTGGTTAACCAGCCAACATCTGGCCGGGATGTTACGAGGCATTGAAAAAGAAGGTTTACGGATGCAACCCGATGGTTATCTTGCACAAACGCCTCATCCTAAGTCTCTAGGCTCTAAGCTGACCCATCCACACATCACTACCGACTATTCTGAAAGCCTACTTGAGCTAATTACATCGCCCAAATCTACCGTTACAGAAACACTAAAGATGTTGAGTGATTTGCATGTTCTGGTATATCAATCTCTAGAAGAAGGTGAGCTGATGTGGCCATTATCTATGCCCTGCATGCTTTCCTCAGATGACGATGACATTCCCCTAGCTGATTATGGTAGCTCAAATGTCGGCAAATTAAAAACTCTCTATCGCAATGGGCTTGGCGTGCGTTATGGTCGCCGTATGCAAACCATAGCAGGGCTACATTATAATCTATCCTTTAGCGATGACTTATTTTCTGCTTGGCGAAATAATTCGCCTAATATAGAGCAGCAAACCTCGCTAACTGACTTTAAAAACACAAAATATTTAGGGCTTATTCGTAACTTTAAACGGATGAGCAGCCTAGTGCTCTATTTGACAGGTGCCAGCCCTTCAGTGTGTCCTTGTTTTTTGGCAGGACGTGACCACGACTTAACGCTATTAAATAAAGCCACTTATTATAAACCTCATGCGACAAGTTTGCGTATGGGTAAGCTTGGCTATACCAACAGTGTGCAAGACCAATTAGATATCCGTTACAACTCATTGCCTGAGTATGTCAAAGGTCTACAAAGTGCTGTCAATACGCCATTTAAAGGCTTTAGCAATCTTGGTATTGATGACAAAGATGGCAATCCGATTCAAATTAATGATCACATTTTACAAATTGAAAACGAATACTACAGCCCAATCAGGCCAAAACAAATTACTGAGTCTGGAGAAACCCCAAGTCATGCCTTACAAACTCGTGGCATCGCCTATGTGGAGTTTAGAGCAGTTGATTTAGATCCTTATAGCAATATTGGTATTCGTTTATCAACGGCATGCTTCTTAGAGGTGTTGGCTCTATACTGTCTGCTATCAGATTCTCCAGAATTGATGCCTGATGAAAACGCTTTGCTAGCGGATAACCAAGAGCTGGTTGTTAATCATGGCCGTCAGCCAGATTTAAAAATTAACACGATAGAAGGCGAAATAAGCTTCCATTCGTGGATGCAAGATCACTTAGAAGCCATGCTACCGTATGCCTCCCTGCTAGATACGCAATATGGTGGTAATAATTACCGTGTTGCAGTGACCCTGATGCTGGGTAAAGCTGCCTATCCAAAGGCCACGCTATCAGCGCAGGTTATTGCGGATACTAAAGAGCTGGGGAGTACGTGGAAGTTGGGTCGACTCCTCGCTCAACAGCACCGTGATACCCTGATGGATAAAACATTGAGTCCAAAAACCCGTGCGAACTACGAGGTGCTGGCTGAGAAATCTTGGATACAACAGCGAGATATCGAGCAAAGTGACACACAGTCCTTTTATGACTATATTCAACAGTATCGCTAAGCGCTATTGGCTTTTAACTATTAGGAATACTTAGTATGCAGCGTCTTTTATCCTATCGAGGTCTAAATTTTACTTTAGTATTTTTTGCCTGTATAGGCATGGCGTTTGCCATTGTCTTCTTACAAAACTTCAAAGGTTTAGCGCCCTGCCCTCTTTGTATATTTCAGCGTATTGGTCTTATGGTAATGGGTCTTTTTGCCCTTATAGCGTTCACTTTAAATCCAAAAAGAATAGGGCTACGTATATTACTTTGGATAGGCTCTATGGCAGGTATTTTGTGGTCAACAGGTGTAGCCGCTCGTCATGTCTGGCTCCAGCACCTACCCCCTGATCAAGTGCCATCATGCGGTCCAGGTTTAGATTATTGGCTAGACGCCCTGCCTATGCAAGAAGTTATTAACCAAGTCCTATCAGGCTCTGGCGAATGCGCTACCATTGATTGGCAGTTCCTAGGGATGAGTATTCCTGAGCAATCTCTGATTTTCTTCAGCTTTCTGCTTATTATTAACTTATTGGTACTAAAGCGTATTTTACAAAATCGCCCCTTTTCTTTTTCCTAATCCTGATACGAGTAATACTAATTACGATAAGACCGAAAATTTTTTAACACCACCCTTAACGATATCGATATATATAGTCGAAGCCAGATAAAAAAGGTACAAGGCAACCGACGATAAGTACTACTATCGTAGGCTTAACGAGGTTAACAGCGTTACTGTTTATCTTGCCTTTGGCTATCATTAAATTTAGCACATAAGAGGTTTCATGCACGTTCATATTTTAGGCATTTGTGGCACATTCATGGGTTCACTGGCATTACTAGCCCGTGACTTGGGGCATACTGTAACCGGCTCAGATACTGGTATTTACCCACCAATGTCCACCCAACTTGAGCGTGCCGGGGTGACCATTCAAGAAGGCTATCCTGCTACCCATCTACAGCCAGCACCAGATCTTGTGATTGTTGGAAATGCTATGAAACGCGGCATTGAGGTGGTTGAGTATATGCTTAATGCGGGCATTCCTTATACCTCAGGCCCACAATTTCTGTCTGAGCATGTGCTACAAAAACGCCATGTATTAGCCGTTGCTGGTACGCACGGGAAAACCACCACAACCACAATGTTGGCTTGGATATTACAATATTGTGGCATTGATACAGGCTTCTTAATTGGTGGTGTGCCCTTAGTCGATAGCGATGACGAAAGGCTGTCTAGAGCATTTGCGCATAGTAGCTATTTAGGCGCAGAAAGTTTAGGCACAGACAATACTGATAGTAAGCGTGGCTATTTCGTGATCGAGGCGGATGAATATGACTCTGCTTTTTTCGATAAGCGCTCTAAGTTTGTTCACTATCGCCCCCGTACTGCGATTTTAAACAACCTTGAGTTTGACCATGCCGATATTTTTAAAGATTTAGACGCCATTCAAACTCAATTTCATCACATGATTCGCATGATACCAAGTGATGGCCAAATTATTATGCCCGCTGCAACGCCAAGCCTAGAAGCGACTATTGATAAAGGATGTTGGACGCCGATCTGGCGTACTCAAATTGTGGATAGCACTAACTCACCTGATAGCTCAGTTAACACAGTTAGTAATGATAGCCCCATTAGCCAGTGGCAAGCTGATTTAATTCGTGATGATGGTAGCCAATTTAAAATCACGTTTAACCCAGCAGAGGGCAGTATGGCCAGTGGCGACGTTAACTGGGGTATGAGCGGACGCCATAATGTTGAAAATGCTATGGTTGCGGTGGCAGCAGCAGTGGATGTCGGTATTTCTGTTGAAGATGCGTGCCATGCTTTATCACAGTTTGCAGGTATTAAGCGGCGTATGGAGTTGATTGGCGACTTTGAGGTAACTCATGATTCTCAAACGCCTTCAACACAAGTTCGCATCTATGATGACTTTGCCCATCATCCGACAGCCATTACCACCACGTTAGATGGTGCAAAAAAGAAGCTAAAACTTTCAAAAATATGGGCCATTATAGAGCCGAGAAGTAATACCATGAAACTTGGTGTGCACAAAGATAGTTTAGCAGCATCTGCTATGCTTGCTGATGAGGTTATATGGTATGAGCCTGCTGGCTTAGAGTGGGGATTAAAAAACGTTATCAACATGGCGTCTGGTATAAACAATATACAACATGTTATGAATGATACGCAGCAGATTATAGACTACCTTACAGCTAAAGTTGGTACATCAGGGCAAGATGAGGCGATTATTATCATGTCTAATGGTGGTTTTGAAAATATCCATCAAAGAATGATAGAAGCTTTTAAGGGTTAACTATTCAGAAGATGCCCAATAGCGATTAACTGTTGTTATCCGTCTTATACTCGTCTTATGGAGATAGGCTCATGTTAATAACACAGTCCACCCTATGATAAGCTGTCAATTCTCCTAAGTTAGACTAAAGAGATCAAAATAGCTGATAAATTAAGGGGTAGTTAACACATCTTAATAATTTAAAAAAATAAACTTATTTTATCTGTATTTCAAAGTATCAATCAAAGTGTCAATGTACACAATTTAATACAAAGTATACATTCCAATAAACAAAATTAGCCAATTGGTATCGATTTTTTTTATTTTATCACATACGATGTACATGAATAACAATTAAGGCTTATCTCTTGATGATAATATTGCATACTATAAACATTGATATAAATGAATATATTTAAGTGATAACATATATAAATTATATAAATAAGGATACGACATGATTTGGACAGTTATTGTAGGATTGGTTGCAGGTTTATTAGCTCGAGCGATTAAACCTGGTAACGATGCAATGGGATGGATTATGACCATCATTCTTGGTATTGCAGGGGCTTTTGTCGGTGGTTTCATTGCAAGCGCCCTTGGTTTCAATGCGGATGGCGGCTTCATGGGCCTGGCTTTTTCAGTAATTGGTGCGATTATTCTATTGTTTATATATGAGTTATTGATGAGCAAACGTTAATATCTTTATTTATGGTTAGATTTATGGTTAGCGATTGTTAACTATGTTTAGTGTTTACTTATTTAGAGATATCGATAGTGTCTATATAGCTCTAAGGTATTGCAACGATAAGGTAATGACAGGCTATCACGTCTAATAAACGCTTTCAGTAAAAGCGGACTTAAGTAATTAGGTCCGTTTTTGTTATTTATGTCAGACTAACGTTTTTACCAAACACCACTTATTAAGCGTCAATTATAGTCTAAGTGATTAAACTTCTTATTAAATTCGCGTTAAACTTCGCGCAGTGTAAGTGTGATAGCCACGCTGTCTGTCAAGTTACTTTTTTCAGTGACATTTATCACTTAACAAGTCACTAAGTTAGATTACCAGTTTCGTTTAGCACTATCTCTTGGTATGATTTATAATAAGGTACTAGGCTTAAGAATGCCCTTAACTCAATAAATTTATTATCATTAAAAAACGGTGTTTCTTACTCATTTTTAATAATTATGTGATTCATTATGGCTTTATTACCAATTTTAAGTTATCCCGATCCTCGTTTGCGTACCATCGCCAAGCCTGTTAAGAAGGTTGATGATGATATTAAGACGCTTATCGAAGACATGATTGAGACCATGTATGATGCCAAGGGCATCGGTTTGGCAGCAACGCAAGTGGATCGTCATATTCAGTTGATTGTCATGGATCTATCAGAAAATAATGATAATCCTCGGGTGTTTATTAACCCCAAAGTAACCCCGCTTGTCGAAGATAAAAAACCGTATGAAGAAGGCTGTCTATCAGTACCCGATGTTTATGATTCCGTTGAGCGCCCCACAAAAGTAAAAATTGAGGCATTAGATAGAGACGGTAATGCCTTTGAGGAAGAAGCGGAAGGCCTACTTGCCATTTGTATTCAGCATGAAATGGATCATCTCAACGGGGTTCTTTTTGTTGATTATTTATCCCGCTTAAAGCAGACTCGTGCTCGCGATAAAGTGCGTAAAGCGCTTAAAATGCGTGAGAAAGAGACTGGGTCAGTTAAGGTATAATGAACCAGCTACCCTAACTTTTTCCTGCATAACATCATGAGAAAGCTAGATGTCAAAAACACCCTTTAACCAATCGTTAAAGGGTGTTTTTTTTGCTTAGAACAGCTCGTTTTGTGCTTACTGTTTGACGCTTACAATAGATATAGTCAAAGAAGTCTAAAATGGTTACAAGGCAACCGAGTGCAAGTACTACTGGAGTAGGCTTAACGAGGTTAACGTCGTAACCGTTTAGTAGTTCGCTGACTATAGTCCAAATCCTTTAATTCAAGATATAGCACTTAGGTAAACGGCTGCTCAAGCAGTTAATATAATCTTTACTTCAAACCCAGCACATCTTGCATATCATAACGACCGGCTGCTTGTTCAACAATCCAAGTAGAAGCACGTACAGCACCAGCAGCAAAAGTCATACGCTCGCGCGCATGATGTTTAATCTCCACCATTTCGCCATCAGCGATGAACATAACACTGTGATCACCAATTATTTCGCCACCTCGAATGGCATGAATACCAATACTGCCCTGTTTACGCTCACCTGTTTGACCTTCACGCCCATACAATACCACGTCCTTTAGAATCTGACCGCGAGCAGTTGCTGCCGCATTGGCCATCATATAAGCGGTACCCGATGGCGCATCTACTTTGTGCTTATGATGAGCTTCAATAATCTCAATATCAGCAGTATTACCGAAGGCTTTGGCTGCCATCTCAATCAGTTTTAGCGAGACATTAACCCCTGTTGAATAGTTGCCTGCATATACGATGGGAATCTGCGTACTCGCATTATCTAGCACTGCTTCTTGAGCCTCGCTTAGACCCGTCGTCCCAATAACCATGGCTACCTGATGCTCAGCACACAGTTGTAGATTCTTCTCTGTCGCATCTGGCAAACTAAAGTCAATCAGCACATCTATCTTACTCAGTTCAGCCTCTAAATTGTCGCTCAAAACAATGCCATTTTTATCCAGTCCCACAAGCTCGCCAGCATCGACGCCAATTAAGCTTGAGCCACTACGATCAATGGCTGCTTTCAGTATGGTTTGGGGGTGGTTTATGACGGCTTCAATAAGCATTCGCCCCATACGACCGCCAGCTCCGATGATGGCAATATTAACTGTTCTATCTGCCGTTTTTGTCATAATACTCCTGATACACTGCCTATAAAATGTGTGATTAGATTATTTTTATACAACTCCCTTTAATAATAGCACGATTCTAAACACGGCTATATTACTAAACCATGCTCCGCCTTGTCATAAGCCAAACTTCTACTTATAAAAAAACTCATAAGTTCCACGTGAAACTTATGAGTTAATATTTAATTAATGCTGCAAGAATGCAGAGACGGTGCTCTAATAGTTCTATCTCAGTGCTGCTATATTAGTTCTGCTATATTAGTGCTACTGATTTACTATCAATTGCTTATTGATCACGAATCAGTCAAAAAAATTAATCAAAAAGATCGCCTAACTTTTCAAAAAACGACTTTTTCTTAGGCGATTGATGGTGCTTCTCATCGCCATCAAGGGTGTCTTGAAACTGGCGGAGTAACTCTTTTTGTTCACGGTTAAGGTTTACAGGGGTTTCAACCATAATACGGCAAATCATATCCCCTTTCATGGTGGTGCGCACTGGGGTAACTCCTTTACCGCGCACCCGTAATAATTTGCCACTTTGTGTCCCTTCAGCCACCTTGATTTTTACTTTGCCATCAAGTGTTGGAATTTCAACTTCTTTACCTAAAGCTGCATCTGTAATGCTAATCGGTACATCCATATATAGATCTGCACCTTGACGCTTAAAGACAGGGTGCTCTTTAACACGAACCTCAACATAAAGATCACCATTTTGCACGCCTGCACCACCGGCCTCACCTTCACCGGCTAAGCGAACTCTGTCGCCATCATCAACACCCGCAGGGATAGACACTTCAAGCGTTCGTGCTTTATCTTTAACGCCACTACCATGACAGTCACTGCACGGGTTCTTGATTTGTTTACCTGAACCGCCACAGTTTGGACAGGTTTGCTGTACCGCAAAGAAACCTTGTTGCATTCGGACTTGCCCTTGACCACCACAAGTCTGACAGGTAACAATATCTGAAGGATCTTTTGCGCCTTTTCCGTCACAAGTATCGCATGGCGCTGGCGCAGTAAAGCTAATTTCTTTTTTACAGCCCCGCACCGCCTCTTCTAACGTAAGCTCGATGACGTAACGTAAATCTGACCCACGCCGTGCACGTCCACCCCCACGCGATTGACCAAATATATCGCCAAAGTTACCGAAAATATCGCCAAAGATGTCTTGGAAATTGCCAGCACCAGCACCGCCAAAACCGCCACTACCCATACCATTTTCAAACGCTGCATGCCCCATACGGTCGTATGCTGATCGCTTATCACTATCGCTTAATACTTCGTAAGCTAGAGAGGCTTCTTTAAATTTTTCTTCTGCTTCAGGGTCGTCTGAGTTACGGTCTGGATGGTATTTCATTGCCAGTTTACGGTAGGCCTTTTTTATTTCACGTTCATCGGCGTTTTTGCTGACGCCTAGTACTTCGTAAAAATCTCGCTTGCTCATGAAAGCTCCTCTCAATTGCCCTATTGTGTTTCACGTGAAACCATGCAAAATAATTTTATTCAAATGAATACTATGCAGAAATGACATTCACAGCGTAAAACTCACAACGGGTGATATTTTTTAATACTCAAATTTTTAGTAATGGATATGGATAATATAAAATAAACATCACGAAAGAAACATCGCGCTATGTCAATAAATCTATCACAATGAAGTTAACTAATATAAAAATAATACTTTGACCCATTTATGGTGGCAAACATCTCAATTATCAAGCAGACATGATAAAATTAGACTATCTTGTCCCTTACCTCATTTGATTAGTCTCTATTTTATGAAAAAATTCCTTATTTTTATCCTATTGATTGCTATTGTCGTATTTATAGGCTCTCCTTATTACACGGCCTATCAATTAAAGAAGGCCTATGATGCTAAAGATGGCATAGCACTCGTGAGTCATATTGACTTTACCCAGCTACAGCCCAATATCCAAGCTCAATTATCCCATAAATTTGCCAATACCTTATCGCAGTATCCTTTGGTAGAACAACTGGGCGGTACAGCGCTTACCCAAGCGGCAGATGAGTTTATTACGGGGTCTGTTAATAAGGCAGTGACTGCTGACAACATCAGCCATTTGATTGCTACCCAAGGGCAAGCGAATGCGGCTAGCAAAGAGCTGGCTGCTGCGTGGGCCATTGCCAGTAATAAAGTAAATCTACAAAACCTGATCCAAGATATGATTGCTCAGCGTGGCGATGTAAACTCCGTAGTGAAAAATCAAATTAATATCATGATGGAAAAACAAACCGAAGAGCTGACGACACACGTTCAAACAGGAGAGGATAGTGCCAAACCTAAGCTAAGCTATTGCGGAATTAACTGCTTTACCATTTCAGGCATGGTTAAGGGCTATCCCATTACCATATATATGCAGCGCCAAGGGCTTATTGACTGGAAGATTGTTGATATTGAGCTACCCTAAATACCACTAGCTCAAAAGACATTATCTGCAGGTTGCTTCCTAGCTTTAAAAGTTGATAGTCGAAAAGGCTACTTGATACGGGCTACTTAATATAAGCTACTTAATATAAGCTACTTTACTTAGATAAATAAAGACTCAAAGCGTTGCGCTTTGAGCCTCATATGCTGTTTGCTCAACTGACTTAACTTAATTGTCTATAGGAATTAAAGAGGTTTAAGACCTAAAAACGTCAAAAAGGCATCTTGATCATAAGCACGATCATACATAACGCCATCTGTACGGTATATGGCAGGAGTCGCAAATACAGCAAGCCCTGCTGCTAAGACTTGATTCGTATAGAGTGGATTTTGATCGTGACGACACTTCGACTTACCTTTTTGTAAGATGCCATTCATTGCCACATCCAGTGCCATTTTTCGCGCCCTCTCATCTGTTTCACACCAGATTTGGCGCATCTGCTCTGACGACTCTGCGTACACTGGAAAACCAATCACTTTTATCGTAATGCCTTGGGCGTTAATCTTGGCTATTTCTTTATGTAGTACACGGCAATAAGGGCAGTTCACATCTGTTGCTACATAGACAATAGCACGCTCTTTAGTAGAGGCAGAGTATTCAATCAGCTCTTTTTCATCTAACTGAGAGAATATATAGCGGTTTTTTTGTTTTTCAAACTCTGCGTCAAGCCCCATAAAGCGCCCATCCTCAATCACGGATATTTCGCTATCGGTAAACACGTCTGCGTATTTCGTTGTTATAAAAGGCTGACCTTGCAAGGTAGTCCCCCAAATCACACCCGGAACAGCCGTATAATATAAGGGCACGTCAGGTGACAGATGTTTTAGCATTTTCGAATTATTCAGTATAGAAGCTCTCAGGACAGGGCTTACTGGCATGCCACTTTTGGTTGCACTAGTAGGCTCATTGGGGGGCGTCGATACTTTAGGGCTTGGATTTGAGTGTAGCACCCCTTGCAGTACATATTTTCCATCAGCGGTAATATGTAAGGGCGGACTATCTCTACCCACCAGTGTTACTTGATACATGGAGGGCAGCGGTGATGGCTCAATTGAGCGAATTGGCTGCTTGATACCTGCCTGTTGTAAGGTATTTAGTAAGCGCTGTTTTGTTAGTGCGCTAAGATCTTTTATTTGCTCTGTTTTATTTTTCTCTTTATTTTTCTCTGTTTCATTATGATGGCTATCTGCCGCTTCAATACCAGTGACTGTATGAATGGCTTGACTGGATACTTGGTCAGCGACTTGAGCGTGACTAGGTGCTTGGTTAAGCGTTTGATTAAACGCCTTGATGTGCTGGGTTGAGTCGTTGGCACTGGTTGAGGACGACGCAGCATTGACTGGAATGGGTATAGCTACCACGCTTGATACAGCACAGACTAAGAGTACGGTTAACTTGCATTGTTTGATTGAGATAATAGCCGTGTTTAATGATTTGCTTATCATTCTGTTTGTTGAGGGGCTTGTCGAGCGGTTTATGGATCTATTGATAGACTTAGGTATGGACTGTTTGCAAAACTCTTTCCTCATTGCTTATCCTTTCAAATTATTTGTATAGAGCTTGTCTGTTTGCGTACATAGTTTTAGGCGCATAGTTTTAGGCGCACTGCTTTACGTGCATCGTATTGCTTTGCCTGCAAGAGTGTCTTAATAATTCATATCAATAACCAAGTCTAAAAAAGCATTAGGCAAAGCATAGCGCATCAATCTTACCCACATCACTCTCTAAAGTTTTTTTGCTAAGGTTTTTTTGCTAAGGTTTTTTTGCTAAGGTTTTTTTGCTAAGGTTTTTTTTGTTAAAAGAAGCATGATATTGAGAGCCGCTTTTTGGTAAGCGACTGTTTGGTTGAGAACGCTTATAAATGTGACTTTTTTATAGTAAACGTAATTCTAATAATTTGAATCGTTTAAGTTTTCTCTCAACCATGCATAGTTATACTTGAAGCACAGGTTAACCCTGCCCTATGATTTGATATATCATATTATATAAAACAGCGATGCTATCAGCATTTCAATCAAGCATGTGAATCGCTTATTCCCTTGTTATATTGCAGGGTTATAGGTTTTAAGAGTCACAGGAGGGCAAGGTATTGTTAACTAAATAGCAATATAGCACTGACAAATAGCAATACAGCACGGCTAAATAGCACTGCTAAAAACTAGCGACTTCTTCCTCTGTTAAAAAACGACTGTCACCCTTCTCCAAACCTTCTAGAGTAATACCACCAATACTGGATCGATGCAGCTCAATCACTCTATTCCCAAAATAACCCATCATACGTTTCACTTGATGGTATTTGCCTTCCGTTAAAATTAAACGGGCATGGGTCTCATCAATAAACGATAGTGTTGCTGGTTTGGTAGGCTCATGGTCGCCCTCCAGTAAAATTCCCTTGGCTACTTTAGCAGTGGCATTGGCTTGCTCGTTTTCGTCCATCGGGCTTGCTAAGGTCAGTTCATATACTTTTTCATGCTGATGCTTTGGGCTAGTCACTCGGTGTAGCCAGCTGCCATCATCACTTAAAATCAGCGCCCCTGTGGTATCAACATCCAAACGCCCTGCAATACGTAATGTATCAAGCTCTGGTATGGCAATCAGCTCGGTCACAATAGGATATTCTTTCGGCTTCAGCGTACACTCGAAGCCTTCAGGTTTATACAATAAAATATAGCGATTGCCTGTGGCGACGGACAGTGATTCGCCCACCCACATGACCTCATCATTTAACTCATCAACATGCAAGCTACCATCTTTCACGATGTCGTCATTCACAGTAATTTCACTGGCATGAAGCACTTTTTTGGCCTCTTTACGTGATAGCCCTGTGGCTTTACTGATAAATTTGTCTAAACGCATATGTGCTATCCTTTGGGTTTATTTTAAGGTTATAAAATTAGATAATTAGTTATTGCAAGTTTACCATAGCAATACCTGTACAAAGCGATAGCTTTGTTGCTGGGTCATTCAACTTGGTTGTCGCCTTTATTCATGCACCCTAATTAGGCCACGTGTTTGTTTAACTTATTCAATTAGACAGCTAGGTTTAATTAGGCAACTAGGTTATACCAGTTTATAACAACCATTTCTTTTTCTCTGAAAATCTATTTAAAACTATTCATTTGAAACGCTCATGACCTATCAAACCTTAGCCAAGCCTGTTACCGCCCGACTTGACATTAAAAAGTCTGAGTTTATCGCCTATGCCTATCCTGCCCCTACGCGTGAGCAAGCTATGTTTCACGTGGAACAGCTACGCAACAAATATCCCGATGCTCGTCATCACTGTTGGGCATACATTATTGGCGATCCGAATAATACCACTAGTGCAGGGTTCGACGATGATGGCGAACCTAATGGTACTGCTGGGCGACCCATACTCAATGTACTGCAACATAAAAACATCGGTAATATCATCATTATCGTCGTTCGCTATTTTGGCGGTATAAAACTAGGTGCAGGCGGATTAACACGTGCTTACGCGGGAGCGGCCCAATCAGCAGTTGATGAAGCGATGAGTAAGAATGGACTAACGCCTTTTGTAGCGATGACCACCCTGAAAATTGAAGCAGATTTCGCTAATGAGTCGCAAGTGCGCTATGTGGTTGAAGATATGAAGGGCAAAGTTAATGCGGTTCATTATAGTAAGGTGGTTATGCTAACAGCTACCTTGGCTGAAAGCGACATAGAAACTCTAAAAGAGCGGTTAGGCATGTACGGTAGAGTGATTAAAGAACCATAACGAGGAGCACTAATAAAGGGCATACCACCCCTCTTTTACTGTTTTTTGACTGTCTTTCCAAAGCTCAGTAATCATTTGTACACTAAAACTATTGGTTTTGTCACACATAGTAGGTATCATATTGCTTAATCTACACCGACTTTGCATACCGAATGTAATACGTACACTCAACTCTCACATTGATACAAAAAGCCATATGATTAAGCCAAAGAAGAAGATTTTTACCCACGTTTTAAATAACGATGCCTTCAACCTTACCCCATTTAAGCCACCGGTTTGGCTTGCTAACCCACATCTACAAACCATCTTACCTAAGTTTACCATGCCAGATGCACCCCCCTATCGGCGTGCACTGACCCTCGACTCGTTAAACGAGAGTGAAGTAGCTTACGACTTTCATGATGTCAATGAACCAATACCAGCAGAGGGAGAACGCTACAAAACCCCTTTAGTGGTCTTATTTCATGGGATGGAAGGCAGTAGCCAAAGTCATTATGCGCGTACCTTAGCACACTATGTACACGCGCAAGGGTGGCACTTCGTTGTGGCTCATTTTCGTAGCTGTGGTGGCACTCGTGTCAATGGCCAAGTATTCTATGACGCAGGCGATACGCTTGAAGTTCATCACTCTCTACAGTATTTGAACAAACGATATGAGTCTATATATGCGATTGGCACCTCGCTTGGCGGTAGTGTATTGGCAAAATATATGGGCGAATATGGCGACGATGCCTTGTGTATTGCCGCCAGCATTATATCTGCACCGCTCGATTTAGCATCTTCTTCTGTTGCTCTAGACAGACTCCTTGGTCGCCGTGTCTATACGCCCTATTTGCTCAACCCCATTGTGACTAAAGCCATGGAATATACATTAACCGATGCAGAGCTTCAAGCCATTAAAGCCAGCCGCCGCCTCAGCGAATTCGACGAGGCTTTTACCGCACCTCGCCATGGCTACCGCTCAAAAAATGACTACTATACCAAAGCGTCCGCCCTACCGCATTTGCTCGGTATTACTAAACCTACCATGATAATCACTGCGTTGGATGACCCCTTTATTGGCATCATGCCTACCAGTGGCGATGTTTCAGATGATGTCATATTGTGTGAAACCAAACATGGCGGGCATATTGGCTTTATGACGTGGCACAATAAAAAGTTCAACTCAAACTGGATGCCTGAAGCCTCTATGAACTTTTTTAAACAGCTTTAAGCGCTCCTATCACGCTGTCATACTTTTATACTGATACACTTATACTGATACACTCCTCACAATATGTAACAATTAGAATGCGGAGCTAATCTCGCCGTTCGCTACTATCTGCCTAGTCAATGGCGTGCTGACTACAGTAACTGGTAGCGTTCCATCTGGCCGAGCGACCACTACCAGTGTAACCGTCAGCAGCACCATTGTCGTCGTCAGGATATCCGCTGCCGTCAAGGCTAAACCGCTCTAACCTTTATGCTGATGACAATTATGATTATGATAGTTTCCATAAACTAAAAGAGTTACTGGCAAACATGCACTGATAAACATGCCTGATAACTAATAACACGGATTTTCAAAATCAGGGACAGCAAGTGAGTTTAACCCGATAGCCGTGTGCCCTTTTCAATTACCATTTAGTATTTTCGTTCCGCGTTATCATTCAATATTACCGTTAACAGTTACTTTGACTATAGAACCGTTGAACTCACATATTTTTGCTAAAAACCGAAATAGTACAAGTCGTAGATTCAGGAAGCTCAACCCCAGAGCGAATTATCTTGAAACAGCCGATATTGACACAGACTATATTGATACAGACTATATTGCCATAGACGGTATTTATGACGGCTGAGACACGTCTACCACTTTGCAAGACACTTTGTTTTAAGCATAATTGAAAGCCTAATTCTATGTTGAGACTCTTTTATGTATCCGTTTTATCGTTATAGCAAAACTATCGTAAAATCGATTGTTGCCACGACTAAGGGCCATACCATTAACCTTGAAGACTCAGCAGAGATTCAAATCCGCTGTAGTCTAACGGATATCGATAATTTTATTGAAATGAACAATGGACGCGTCTTTACCTTATACGACTTTGGCCGTACTGACTTTGCCATCCGCTCTGGACTGGGTAAGAAGTTGCTACAAAAGCGTTGGGGATTGGTGGTAGCAGGCAGTACCATACAATACCGCAAGCGTATTCGTCCTTTTGACTTAGTGACTATTAAGACGCATATTGCCGCCATTGATGAACGCTGGATTTATGTCGAACAGTCGATGTGGGTAAAAGGCAAGCCGTGTTCAACGGCTTTATTGCGCACGGGTATTACTAAAGGCGGCCGAGTCATTGAAACCCAAAAGGTACTAGATGCGTTAGGTAAGCCTGATTGGAAAATGCCCCCCACCGGTTATGTGGCGGAATGGATTGAGAGTGAAACTGATAGACCGTGGCCACCTAAAGGTTAATTTATAGTCATAGGATTAATAAATAGTCATAGGCTTAATGAAGAATCATAGGCTTAATAAAGCGACGTTACCCTCATTGAGCCTACTACAATAGGCCTTGCACTTAGTTGCTTTGCACTTAGTTGCCTTGTCACTCATTTATATGCCTCCAACTATATCCACCGATCAAAGTAAAAACCCGCTGAAGCATAACTTCAGCGGGTTTTTAACTGGCCCATTTAAACAGCCACTCATAAACTGATTAGATGGTTATGGTAAAAGAACTCTAAAACGTGACAAGGCACTCGGCCGCAGAGAATACAAATAGTACATCTAGGGAGAGTCACGCCATAACGACTTAGTAGTTCGCCAACTATATTTTATGACTAACCAATCATCGCTGTTAGCTGATCATCGGTTAATACGGCATCAGCCAGTTGTATCGTTTCAATATGGAAATAACCGCCAAAGCTTGGCGCATTCCATTTTTGAATGGTAACACTGTCATTAACATTGTCCTGCTGACCATCAAACTCTATCACTAAATTACAACCTTGTAGATCGACCACTAAATCGGATAAGCTAAAGCTGGTTAAATCAAGCGTGTCGTTACCAGACCAATCTTTAATAACATCGTTGCCATCGCCTCTAGAGAAGACATAAGTGTCATCACCAATCCCACCTTTAAGGCAATCATTACCCGCTCCACCAGTTAAGACATCAGCACCGATACCTCCAGATAGATAATCATTGCCACCCTGTCCGAACAGTTCATCATCTCCTAGACCACCAATAAGGCTATCTTTACCATTGCCACCGAACAGAATATCGTCACCAAATAGGCCATAGATTCTGTGCGACGCATCATCTTGGGCGACGATAATATCATCACACCAAGTGCCTTTGGTTTTGCCTGCATCAGCCTCAATAACAGAGTGACTAACGACCAGCTGCGTAGCACTGCTAACTTGGGCACCATAAGCATCTGTCGCGGTAATTTGAATATCATAAACCGCTGATTGATTATGGTTTTGCGCCGCTAGCTGAGTTGCATCAGCATTTAATTCGCCAGTATTAGCATCAATACGGATACCCGTTGGCACCTCACTACCATCTGCCATGCTAACTTGATAGGTTAACGCATCGCCATCAGCATCAGTAAAGGCATTTTGTGGTAAGTCATATTGCCAATCATTGTCTGAAGCAGATATATACTGTACAGGGCTTATAGCTTGATTCACTTGCGGACGTGCATTGCTTATTAAATCAAATAATTGTTCAGCTTGTGCACCGCTTGGATCCGTTGCGATTACCTTAATGGCTATGTCTTTACCTTGTGGGGCAATACCTGATAAGGTATTCGAGGTGGCATCAAAGCTTAACCACTCAGGTAAATAGCTGCCATCCGCAAGCGTGACACTATAAGTGAGCTCGTCGCCATCCCTGTCAGTAAACAAACTATCAGTCAAAACCAATTCAAACGTCTCATCTACCGTAGCGACTTGATCGGCAATGATCTCGTTTACTTCTGGCGCGGTATTAACGACTTCATTTTGATTTAAGTTAAGCCCAATTAATACTGGGTTGTGATCACTGGCTCGATAAGCATCTGGGGTATATAACTGTTTCTGTCCATCACTCTTAAAGCTTGTATCATAGTCAAAGGCGGTTGCTTCCTCTGCATTGATGCCCCAAGTTGCCACACCAGTAATTTGATTACTCAACGAGTCGCTGGTAATAATATGATCGAGTGACCCCCATACGCCTTTAAATACATAAGAGTAGCCCTCTTTTTGGATATCGTAACCATTGTTTTCCAGATACTGTAAGGAGTCTTCCATACTGTATGAGTTAAAATCGCCAATCAGTACATTATCTGTGTCGCCTGTGCCAGTTGGATCCGTATCCATCCATTTTTTAAGCTGCTGGGCAGCCTCTAAACGAGTGATCGGGTTATTACCTTGGCCGTCTTGTTGGTCTGGATCAATGACACTACCTTTTGATTTAAAATGATTCACGACTACACTAAATTGCTCGCCATCTGCGTTTGCTTTAAAAGCTTGCGCTAACGGTACACGGTTGCCATTATCAAAGGCAGGGTATGCGTCAGTATCTGGCACCGCAGCCGAACCAACTGGGGTCACGTTAGCAGGCTTATAAATCATACCTACCATAATGGCGTCATCGCCTGCTGTAGGTTCAGTGCCTGCTGTGGCTTCGGTGCTACTGTTAAATGGGCCTTTGATATAGTCATAAGTATTTGCGCCCATTTTTGCATTAATAGCATCGACAAATGCTTTGATAGCGCTGTCTTCGCCATAGCCATTGTTTTGAATTTCCATCAAACCAACCACATCGGCATCTAACCCTTCAATCATAGACACTAATTTGTCCAGTTGACGGCTATACTCTTCAAGATTATCTGCGCCGCGGCTAGACTGCTCATTGCCATAAGGGGTTTCAAACTTTGAATTGCCAAAGGTGGTAAAGAAGTTGAGTACGTTGGCAGAAGCCACTGTTACTTCAGCATCACCAATTTTGGCATGTAAGTCTTCAGCAGTTGGTCTATCTTCACCAGTAAAGTTATAACCTTTACCATCAATTGGTTGAATCTTGTAGTTACCGAATGAGTAGTTAACCACCCCATTTACTTCTGCAACGCTATCGCCACCTCTTAGAATATTGGTGTCTGATAACGGCTCGCCATTTCTACCAAAAATAACCGTGTCAGGATTTTGCACAGTGCTGGCATCTTCGATAATGATGCGGTCACGCGCTAAGGCTTCAAGATAATTCTGATTACCCTCAACATCCGGTTTATTGATTTCTGTATATTGTACTTGAACGTCATCTGAGGTTAGAACCACTTCGCCATATCGTCCTAAATTGTAGGTTTCAGTAACCACTAAGCTGCCATTGTCTGTCCCAGACTTAATGTTGACATACATGCCCTCAACGGTTTCGAAGTCAAAGCTGTCGCTAGTGGGGAGAGTGATGGTGGTTGGCTCAGGTAGATCATTCACTGTACCGTCATTGGTAACGGTAAACCCTTGCGTATAATTAATTTGGGTATTGTTATAATACTCGTTAACAAGGCCCGATAGCGTGACCGTATCGCCAATACTCGCCATCATCACACCAGGATTATTAGAACCATAATAAACAAAGATGCCTTCCGACGTTGCCTCATTCACATCATAATCGGTCGCTTGCTCTTGTACATAAAATCCTTTAAGGCCGGGCACATAAGCCGTCACAATAGCATTGATAGTCACTTCATGACCCAGATACGCCTGCGAGCCATCATTGCCCACACCCTGAATGTCATGGATGAGTGTGTAATCGGTAGGTTGAGGCACTGATGTTGATGTCGTAAAATCAAGGGTGTTGGGTGTGGTATCGCCGAAATTAACGGCCCATGCATTGCCTGCAATGTCAGTAATGGCGGTGTCATCAATGCTTAATTGATAAGACGCGTCTGCCTCAAGGTCGCTCGTTGGATCGATGGTTAGCGTATTACCAGCCACGCTAATGCGATCGCTTAGAGCAACATCAAAGGTTTCAACCACATTGCCGTTTGCGTCTTTGATTGTGATATTGCCACTACCCGTCTGGATAACCTCATCAAATGTCAGCGTGATATCACTACTTGCAGCAAGTTCGCTGTCATTATCAGCGGGATTGGCAGAAACCAAAGTAGGTGCTGTTGTATCTAGTGCAGCGCCTTCTAAGGTAAAGCTGCCCGTAGGTTGAGCAAATCCAGTGCTGTTGTCGCCTTGCCAATTATCTGGATTACTTATCGCAGCTAGCAGTTCCTCTTTAGAGGCAGTGGTTGTGCCTTGATACACGGCATTATCTACCTCTGCAATGGCGACTGCTGTTTTGCCAACTTCAAGACCCGTAGGTAATGCAGATGTATTTGAGCTCGTGGCATCTTCTTGCCAGTCTGACCCTTCTAAATTAACAGCATATATAAAATTAGGGGCTGTATCGTCGCCCTGATAAGCAATGACCTGATCACCACTTGCGGATAAGGCTAAGTTACCTTTGCTTGCCACTGTACCTAATGAGGCAACAACGCCACCATCATTAGTCAATGTGATAATACTACCCGCAGAAATGTGCTGATCGGCTGTCCATATCCAGCTGCCCTCGTTAGCTCTAAATGCACCTGTGCTGGTCACACCATTATCAGTAAATTTAATTTCAGTATCTTTACTTAAATCTATTAATGCGACAAAACTAACTTGATCAGGATTGTCTGAGTTAATACCAATAATAGCGATATCGCCTGCATTTAAAGAGGGTGTCATGATGTGCTCCAAGGTCGGGTATCAAGATAAAAATCAAGGTAAATAAGACTAAGCTAGGTAAGCCTTGTCATAATATGGAGAATAAATGACAAGCCAATGAAGCCTAAATAACACTTTGATGACAAAACTCATCAAAGAAATCATATAGATTCAAGTGGTTAACTATAAGTGGCTTTGGATGGGAGATTATTAGTGAATTTGAGTTGAAAATTAGATGAGTTGACTGAGTAGCCAATCTCGCCATTAGCTTGTATCTACTGATGTGAGCGAGGCGGTGACACAAGATGAGTCGTTGCTGTTACCTCGACATCCCCTCATCCTTAGCCACCGCAACTCGCTCAAACCAGTAGGATACCGCTGCTGTCAAGGCTAAACCGCTCCTCAAGGGTGGAGTTATCGACAATTTGCGTCCATTTGCGTCTTTTTTTTACTTAGTTTTTATCGACACTCGATAAGAAATAAACAACGGCTCTACTCTGTCCTTTCTTATGTATAAGACCAAGTTCTATTAATTTAGATAACCTTTGATGCGTCTTACTTCTACCCTCCTTAATATATTCTTGAATTTCCTTACGTGAAAGCTCTTTATTTAATTTTAATAATTTAATGATTTTTTCGTCTTTTGAGTCAAGACTAGGTTCTGAAATGTGAGCTTGTTGATTTTTCTCATTAACGGCTTTTATATCAGAATTAATAAACCCTAATTCAAACTGTTCTCCATTGCTAAGACTATCCTTCCAAATGTTACTTTGCGGGCTTTCTTGAACGATATCATTTTCAGCATAGTGCCTATTATATAAAATGACCATGAATTGATTAGGGGTAACGACAAACTCAGGTTCTTTTTCAAAATCTTTATAACTGGCAAGAATTCGTCTAATGCCTGTTGCAAAGTTTTCTATATATTTTATTTTATCTAATACATGAACGATGCTGGGATTTCTGCGTGCACTGATACCTTTTTTAATATCTGATATACTTAAACCATCAGGAATCCCACCTGCTGAAAATACTTCCATTCTATCATCATAAATTTCAACTTTGATATCTGCTGATAAACAATAGTCTCGATGAGCGTATGCGTTTATGACTGCCTCCCTAACGGCTTTAGAAGGATAGCCTTCGTACTCAAATCTTGCAGGAGCACCTGTAAAGGATACTTTTTTATCATTTAATAGGGATATGTACTCCAGTGTCATATCAATTTGTTTAATAAGAGAGCCATTAAACTCTTTTTTAGCCAAAAAATCAGATGCCATATCCAAACCATCAATAACGGCTATTTTGATATAAAAAGGGTTTTGGTCACTAAGTAATAGAGCATTATTATTATATTGTCTATTGGCACTAAGTAGTCTTAGTCCACTTTCATCAAACTCAATATCAGACTCTGACAACTTATCTTTTAAATATTGAAAAGTAAGTGTCTTCTCATTAATAATAGGCTGGCTATCAAATTCATCCGCAACTTGCGCTTTTAACATACGTTGGAAAATACTGCCTTTCGGGAGCACTCATTCTCCTTCAAAATGGACGTTTAGATATTTGGTCTAGTAGCTCCAATAGTTTGAGTGAATAAAATAGTCTCAGTGTGTTTGGCGAAGATTCAAGTCCCTAGTGTGGACTTGAATATCTGGCTGTAGGTCAATACTATCAATGGCTTTACATCCTAAAGTACTTACAGTGTACTTTAGGATGTATTCTTATTATCCAGTCGTTGGTTTACCAAGTTTATTCATAAGATTTCTTCAGAATAGATCGATCAAGTCTATGCCCAAAATTATGACAGTTGAGATTAGGTGGAATAATGATCTTCTCAAAATTTTTATGGTGCTAGTTAAAGCAAAGTAGACAGAAATACTAAAATATGTTTCTAAGCTAGGTAATAGTAATTATATATATTACTATTACCTAGTATTCAACCAACCAAAACTTATTTTAGTATGCCCCTTCGCTATAGATAAGCTCATAGCTGTGGCTATAAATCTCAACGATATTACCAAACGGATCTTCCATATAAATCATACGGTATGGCTTTTCACCAGGGTAGTAATACCGTGGTTTTTCCATACGCTTTTTACCGCCTGCTGCAACCATTCGCTCAGCCAGTTCTTCGACATTAGGATCTTGAACACAGAAGTGAAAAATACCTGTTTTCCAGTATTCAAAATTATTTTCAGGATCTTCTTGGTTCTTAAATTCGAATATCTCGACACCGATGCGATCACCAGTAGATAGGTGAGCAATACGGAAACTTCCCCAACCAGCACCAAATACTTCGGTACACATTTCACCAATGGCACTATCATCTTCGACAATCTCAGTGGGTTCCATAATGGTATACCAACCCATCACTTCTGTGTAGAATTTCACAGCCGCATCTAAGTCAGGAACTGAAAGACCGATGTGTGAAAAGCTTCTTGGATAAACGTTATTCATTATTAGTACTCCTGTTTGATGTGCTCTTTGTTTAACGTGGAGTCAGTATACAAATAGGTAATAATCATGTAAAATTATTATATATTATAAAAATGATAATATATTGTAATGATAAATACTACATGGCTACGTACCTTTTGCACGCTTGTTGAAGTTGGTCATTTCACACGTACCGCTGAGCGCCTGCATATGACTCAGTCCGGAGTCAGTCAGCATATTAGTAAGCTAGAAAGTCAGTTAAATATGGACTTACTTATTCGTCAAGGCAAAAAGTTTTCGTTGACACATGCGGGTACGCAGCTTTATCAAGAAGCCGAAGATATATTACAGCGCTTATCACGCTTAGAACAGCGTATTGGAGAAGATCCAGCCTTTGAGGGGATAGTGCGATTAATGTCACCAGGAAGCGTAGGACTCAAGCTATATCCACAGCTTTTAGAACTACAACTACAGCACCCTAAACTCATCATTGATTATCGATTTGCACCTAATAATGATATTGAGGGTGCGCTTATAAAGCATGAGGTTGACATCGGGCTTATGACAGCTATCTCAGCACTAGAGACGATAAGCTGTATTCCTATTGCTAATGAGGAGTTATTATTAATAACGCCTGTTAAGGTTGATGAACCAAGCTGGCAGACCTTAAAAGGGCTTGGCTTTATCAATCATCCTGACGGTTTATATCATGCCAGTGCGCTACTTAGTGCAAATTTTCCTGAATTTCAGCATAGCAATGACTTTGAGCAAAAAGGTTTCTCTAATCAAATAGGGTTAATTCTAGAGCCAGTTAGTAGAGGGTTAGGCTTTACGGTATTACCAGCGTATGCGGTGGCAGCATTTCAAAAGCCTGAGCTAATTAGAATCCATCATCTAACGACACCGATTAGTGAGACACTATATCTAGCTACAAGGAGA
This sequence comes from Psychrobacter sp. CX97, assembly GCF_057396285.1. Classification (NCBI taxonomy): domain Bacteria; kingdom Pseudomonadati; phylum Pseudomonadota; class Gammaproteobacteria; order Moraxellales; family Moraxellaceae; genus Psychrobacter; species Psychrobacter sp. CX97. The sequence goes on from NZ_JBXYJE010000005.1 coordinate 99,924, forward strand.
GATCTCTTGCTGCCCAATCGAGTGCAGACAGTCATTAATGAGATGAAGAAACGGTTATAGCCTATCAGAACCATCCAAGTGCTACCTATAACTAAGTAATAGACCACTTTAAATAAACTGATGTAATGGGACTAATCAAAATAGACAAGACGCATTCGAACATGAAATGGTAAATTAACTGTCCACTATCTTCAATAACAAGTGAGCTTGTAAATTTAGGAATAGACGACCATTTGATTAGGAATATCCATACGTCGAACTTCATCATCGTTTGCTCGGCGCTTACTACTCCCGACACGAATATAAATACCTTTCGGATTAAAACCTTGACCGTCTTTATAATAGTAAGGTGGTTTGTCACCTTTTTTGATATAAATCAAAAAACTCTCATCTGTCACCTTTATTTCAACTAATTCATGAACAGAGGTGTTAAAAGCACTATTTACCCAATCGCTAATCAATAACTCCCATTTCTTAAACTCATTCTTTTTATTAGGAATAAGATTGCCATCATCATCGACACCAAGATAAATAACGCCGTTATTTGAGTTAAGAAAAGAAACTATTTAAGCTTTTAACTGATTCGTTTTTTTAGGAATATCAGACTTATATTCAATTGCTTGGCTTTCCATATAGCATCTCTAAATAGTTTATATATAGTTGTTGTGTTCTAATACCTTTTAGTCTTTAAGAGAAAAAACTTTCATTATGACTCTTTAGCCTTTCTTCTTAATGAGTTAAAGCACTCAATAATGCGCTTACAGTTATAACCAAAGCTTCCATTCACCAACTAAATACACACCATTCCCCTCTAAAAACTCAATCTCTGCTAAAGTATTTTATAGCAAACAACGATAAGGCTGGTGCTTTAGCCAAGCAAATACTAAAACACATAAACGCTAGGCTAAATCACTCGCCCACATAACCAGCGGAGGGATTATGAGCACCAATAATCTACTAACTACCCTAAATTTAACCTACCCCATCGTGCAAGCGCCAATGGCAGGCGGAGCCACCACACCTGAGCTAATCTCAGCCGTCAGTAATTTTGGCGGACTCGGTAGCCTTGGCGCAGGGATGACAGCGCCCGATACACTACATGAGCAAATCAATCAGATTAAAGCGTTAACTGACAAGCCTTTTGCGGTTAACCTGATGGTATTAAGTGAATCAGAATCAAGTAGCTTTGATAGCTCAATACCCGACTGGCTACAAGCCTATTACGATGAGCAAGGGACAGAGTTAGCGTTACCCGACACGCCAGCGCAGTCCTTTGGTGCACAATTGCAAGTATTGCAAGACAACCCTGTGCCTGTGGCAAGTTTTACCTTTGGCATTATCAGTCAGGATCAGATAGACGCCTTGCATCAGGTCGGTACAAAGGTTGTCGGAACGGTAAACCATCCGCTAGAAGCCAAAGCATGGGCAGATATCGGTGCAGATGCGGTATGTGTACAAGGCGTTGAGGCAGGCGGACATCGAGGCGGTTGGCTTGATGCAAGCGAGCTAGACCCACTCGGTCTACTGACTTTAATTAGTCAAACTAAAGCTATCACTGACATTCCAATGATTGCCGCAGGTGGCATAATGACAGGTCAAGACATCAAAGCGGTACAAACTGCTGGCGCCCAGATGGCACAGTTGGGTACGGCATTTTTAACCACCCATGAGAGTGGTATTAGCCCAACCTATAAAGCAGAACTATTAAAAGTGGCGCAAGCTAAAAGAGAAAACATCACTCGTTTAACCCGTCTGTTTTCAGGCAAACCAGCACGAGGGTTAGTAAATGAGTATTTAACTCGTTATGCTGAATATGATAACGATCATGCTTTGCCACCTTATCCGCAGTTAAATGCCATGACAAAGCCTATGCGAGCCAATGCGGGCAAACTTGGTAATAGTGAGTATTTGTCACTATGGGCAGGACAAGGGGTCAACCGAGTTCGAGATGAATCGGCTGAAGCATTGATGCACCGATTAACTTCAGCGCTATAATCAGTAACGTGCTAAACAGTTGAGGTGTTAATGTTAGATCTAACCTCACAAACCTATCATCAAAAAGAAACAGGCTAAGAGAAATTCTCTTAGCCTGTTTCTTTTTAGCCATTTTTTATTTTTAGAGCGCTATCCACACAGTATTTAAATAAATCTACCTATTGACTTGCTTTATTCGGCTGTTGATTTGGTTTTTGCTCTAACTGTTGGCGGAATGCTTTATAATCATCTGCCGTTTGCTCCACTGCTTCTAACATAGGCACATGCCCAATGTCTGGCATCATAATGACTTTGGCTTGCGGTATGATCTCAACAATGCGAGAGGCGGTTTCAGGCTTAAGCACTCGATCTTTATTGCCCCAAACTACCAAGGTTGGGATATTATATTGGGCGATAGTTTTAGCGCGCTCCTCAACATTATCTTCAACAATTTGTTGCAGGATGACAGCCTCAAGTTTTTGGTTATCAATCCTTTCTTGAGCCAACACTGCTTTTAATGTTTTGGGAATATAGGGCGGTTTATTCATGACTAAATCTAACAGATTATAAAAACCTTCATAATCCTTAATCAATAGAGGGTTGTTCTCAAGCGTCGTACCTTCAAAGGACTCAGACATACCCACTGACCAAAATCCGGCACTGTCAACGAGCCATAGGCTGTCAACTTCCTGTGGATACATCGCGCCGTAAGCCACTGTAATCGCACCACCCATTGAGTTACCGCCCACATGCAAATTAGACGCCATACCTTTGGCTTGCATTAACTCATGTAAGCGCTTGGCTTGGGCATCGGCACGGTAATCTGCCAACATCGGTTTGTCAGACTCTCCAAAGCCCAATAAATCTGGGATAATCACGTGGTAATCCTTGAACTCATCAGCAATACGCACAAAGTTATCCATATTACCGCCAAAGCCATGAATCAGTAATAACGGTTCGGCAGTAACGTTGTTATTGTCAGCATAAACCAATGTCTCTCCTGTAGACAACACAAAAGACTTAACCTCTAAACCTGATTTAGTACGTTCATGCTGTAACAGCTTTTGAGTGGTGACAACCGTTACGGCATTGGGGGTTGTACAGCCGATGACACATACAGCAAGCAGGGCGACAAGCGCATTACGCAAACCTTTGGTTATCGCGGTCATTTAAGCCCCTCTTTTATAGAGTGTGAATGATGATGAAATGGGATGTATTAAGTGTGTAGGTCATTTGGATAAGTTAAATCAATAATACACTTAAATTAACTATTCAACTAACCCATCCTATAATTAAATGCTGTCAATAATAACCAAAGTGCTTAACGTAACAACAAAGTGCCTGCCCTATTCTGACATTTTTATGCAAAAATCTTACAGAGCTGATAACGACAACTGGTTATGATAATTTAAATAGAAAAATATCACTTTTCTGCTAAATGGCAAGCGCTTTCTAAAAAGCAAAAGCCTCTCCTAAACAAGAGAGGCTTTTTGAGTGAAAGATAACAATCTAATTTATACTATGTTATGAGAGTTAATCTATCCAGAAAAATGAGCTTGACACAGGTCGGTTAAGTCTTATAAATGATATTATATGAGTTTAATACGCCTTATGGAGTAACATAAACCCGTGACCGAATCTTCTCATCGCCAAACGTCCTCATCAAAAATACGCATCAGCAGTAAATATTATCGTCTCATATTTACAGGACTTATGGCCTTACTAATGTCAATAATCATTTCAGCAGCTTTAATACTGATTAAAGAGGGCTATAGTGATGTTTTCTTTTCTCATCTTATGAGTTCGTGGGGGTTGGCGTTCGTCTTTGCATGGCCAAGTGCCTATGTATGTGCCTATATCATACAAACACATATTTTAAGTCGTATTGATTTTTACACTGACCAAGACCAATAAGACAAATAACTCCCTTACACCAGTGGCTCAAGATTTTGAGTGTATAACGTACGACCGTACAGGTCTTTTAGCATCACCGTCATATTCTCCGTTTTACCATCAATAACCACCTCCCCAAAGAACTGCATACCGGCACTCGGTGGCAAGTTTGACTCGCCCTCTTTCGGCGCTTTGACATACTTAAGCTCAGGGCCAAAGGTATTATCCAGCTCATTAGGCCCAAAAGTACCCGCATTTAGTGGGCCTGACACAAATTCCCAAAATCCGTTGAAGTCCTGAAACTGTGCTTTATCAGGATTGTAATAATGAGCAGCAGTGTAATGCACATCTGCAGTTAACCAGACGGTATTATTGATATTATTGTGTTTAATAAATCGCAATAGATCGGCAATTTCATGCTCACGCCCTAACACTGGACCATCACCGTTTGACGAATTTTCAAAGTTATCACCATCTTTGACCATCAGCCCGATAGGCATGTCTGAGGCAATCACCTTCCAAGTGGCTTTCGAGTCTTTCAATCCTTGCTTTAACCACGCAATTTGCTCACGTCCTATATAAGCGGTGGCCTCACTAGGCTGAGCTTGGCGATTGGCAGAGTTATCGCCGCGGTAAGTGCGCATATCAATCACGAACACATCAAGCGAGGGGCCATAAGGAATTTTACGATAGATACGCTCTTTTTCATCCGCCGACAGTCGCATCGGCATGTATTCCATAAAGGCTTTTTTAGAGCGGGCGGATAACAGTGCCACACTCTTTTCGGTATAGCGATCATCGTCCAAGATTTCATTCGGATACCAGTTGTTGACGGTTTCGTGGTCATCCCACTGCGAGATAATAGGCACTTCAGAGTTAAAACGACGCACGTTTTTATCCATTAAGTTATAGATATAATTACCCCGGAATTCATCCATCGTTTCTGCCACCTTACTTTTTGCCTCAGTCACGACATTGCGCCAGATACTCCCATCCGCCAATTCAACTTTGTCTTTAATTACCCCATCAGCATAAATATTATCACCACTGTGAATAAAAAAGTCTGGACGACTTTCTGCCATAGTATGATAAATTTTCATACCGCCAAAATCTTCATTGATACCCCATCCTTGTCCACCTGTATCCCCCGACCACTGAAAGCGAATGTCCTGTTTTTGGTTAGGTGCGGTTTTAAAATGCCCCTTAACGGGATGACTGACATTTTTAGCACAACCTAAATCAGCGTAACTTACCCGATAGAAAATATGCTGTCCACTAGGCAAACCTTGCAGATCTACCGTGGTGGTAAAGTCATTTTCGGGCAGGGCGGCAGGCCCCAATACTCTTTTCACTTGTTTAAACTTAGGGGTTGTCGACCATTCAACGATCATCCGCGCAGGGCGGTTAGTACGGCTCCACACCACCCCGCGGCCATTCATGATATCTCCAGATTGCACGCCGTATGGGATAAGCGGACGGTCTGTACCAATAGCAAATACTGGCGTTGAACTGACTGCGGCGGCACTGGTAACTGTGGATAACTTCAAAAAATCTCGACGATTAACAGACATGGTTCATCCTTAATGGCTGGTGTCATAATTCGTTAGATTATGAACGGGCTTTATTATTAGTTATTAGTTATTTGCTATATCATTTCTTATTCTCATGAAATTGATATAGCAATGCTCAATATCATAATAAGCAGGATTTATGAAGGCTTTATGTTAAATTTATTAAGAGTTAGTGATAGATATAACAAGTCAACCCCAATCTAGAAATTAGGGGCTGTATAGAAAAGGTATTTTTTTTAGAAGGGTATAATTTCGACGTAAAATAATTTCGACGTAAATAAAATAGTTATGACGTAAAAAAACCGCTGCCAATACAGCGGTCTTTTTAAAATAGGATCTGTGACTGGCTTATTAACTCATCCTTAATTGGCAATAGCGTCCAATAATTGGAACGGTAAAGTAACCACATCGAAGGCCAAGGCGAACGGCAATAGTACTAATTTTTCACCCGCATTTTTGTCATTTCGAGTGGTCTTTTGACTATTAGATTGGGTGTAAATAACGACAGGATACGGTTTGGTCAGTGCGTTGTATTTTGACTGAATGAGACTTAAATTGCTTACCGCAGGATACACGCCACCTTTAATAGGTACATTAAAGCAAAAGCGCTGTGCCCCAATACGCTCATCACTGGCATTGGTACACTCTTTACCCCCATTTTGTAAGAAGAACTGATAGTCATTGCGCTTAAACTCATCTCTTAGCTTCGCATATGACATCTTCATCTCACCTTGGAAGTAGCCGTCATTATTAGGCGAATAAAAGGTCATATCACTGTCGACTTGGATATTTTTAGGGGTAAGATTGGTCAATATATTGACCATCTCTACACCACCTTGACTGAGTACATAACTGTTTTTTTCGCCAACAATGACCACGCTACTAGCAGGCATATTAGGTAACGCTTGGGCAGGACGACCAAAAGCCACCAACTGATCTTCTACCAGTATTTGCTTTGTAGTTGTCGTACGGGTTGTTTGATGCCCTGAATCCAGTAAGTCAGAGGTAGCACATCCTGAAGCAAATAACATGGCGACTAGAGATGCACTGCCCACTACTGTTTTGATTAGCGCAGGCTTTAAAAAGGTAGACTTTACAGCGATTGACCGAATCTTGCTATGTTTTTGCATAATACTTCCTTGTTAATATTCATTTAATGAGCTATGGTCGACAAAAATTTGTACATGTAGTGCGTTAACCAACGTCTGATAGCGTAGCAAGTTTGTAGCTCGTTTACTAGATTAGCTGGGTTATATTTACCGCAAATAAGTCCGACGATAAGAGCTATTAGCTAGCAAAATATTGCTATTCACTCCTTCAGTTGATAGTACTAATGAAAAAATTCATCTTTATCAATAGTTTAAATTATTATAAATAAAAGCGCTCGAATAATAAAATCATACTAACAAACAGAAAATTACTATTTACATTATTCGGCTTATCTTTTGAATATTTAAACGTCAAGTATAAATAATTTTTTACCACTTAACACTGACTCTCTGTATAACCTTAACTATATAGACTTGGTTGACCTTTGCCATTGTAGTATTCTTCAACTAGCCGAGATATAAACCCAAATGCACGGACAAGTTAATGACTCAAAGATACGATGATGGAAATCGTCATCACAACCATGACCAAACAGGCGAGCAAGACTCGCAGAATCATGAGCAACAACAGAATAAGCACATTTTAGAGCAGCTGCTTATAGAAGGTCATGTGCCTGTTAAACATGCTGATTCTTCTGCAAGAATACTGGGCACTTACCCGTCTAAACAGGACTGGCTAGCATTTTTTGATAAGACATTACTTATATTAGGGTCTGTCTCTCTTACCTTAGCTTTGGTGTTTTTTATTGCCTATAACTGGATAAACATGGGCACTCTGAGCAAATTTGCATTGGTTGAGAGTGCGTTAGTCATCAGTGTGGTCAGTTATGCTGTGTTGGCGTACAAAGAAGAATACGCGTTCGCTCAACAACTGCTTTTACTCATAGCAAGCATCATAACGGGCAGTTTGTTGGCGTTATTTGGACAGGTGTATCAAACAGGGGCTGATACTTGGCAACTGTTTGCAAGCTGGGCATTGTTCATCACGCCTTGGGTTCTCATTGCCCGTATGCCAGCCCTATGGCTGATGTGGCTTGGTGTGATTAATATCAGTTTCGCCCAGTTTTTTGATGTTTTTGGCTGGTTTACCCCTGTTTATGCCATCAGCAAGTTTATTTATCTAGGCATCTTGTTTGTCTTCAATGCCACGGCTTTTAATTTATGGCTTGTATGTACCTCAAAGACAAACCCAACAAAAACAAACCTGTCTATGCCCGGCTCACAAGCTTATACAAATAATACACGACGAAGCTTTACTGACAACAGTCCTACCGATAGGCTCAAGTTGAACTGGAGCACTTACGTGGTTGGTCTAATCGCCACCTACTATGCAACATCTCTAGGCGCATTTCATACCGTGGAAACCGGCAGCTCTTGGATATCTTTATTGGCATTGATGATGTGGTTGGGCTTTTGTGGCTTTATATATTGGCGCTTTCGTAAGAAGCAAATTGATTTATTAATGCTGACTGCCCTTTGTGGCTCACTCATTATTGTGATTATGTTTTGGGTATTTGAATATTTAATAGACGATTTATCTACCTTTGGCTTTTTAATACTAACCTTGACGCTGGTAGGCACAAGCTCTGCTGCCGTAAGCTGGCTGAATAAACTACGTAAATTAGATCATACAGCCTTATTCAAACCTGCTGACGCTAATAGCACAGCTTTACCTCACAATACGCGAGGTAATGACAATGAATGATAACTCCTTAAATGCGCAAACAAATAACCGCTCAAGCCCCTCTTTTTCGGCAATAAATTCGCTTGCGAAACAAAATTTACTGACATCATCCGATACGCAATCTATCGATGTAAAAATACAGCAAAAATTGGCGCTTAACTCTAAAGACGATAGCCCTTGGTTTATACAACTGTTTTTGAGCGTAAGTGGTCTACTTTCTGGCTTGTCGTTAATTGGCTTTCTGGCTTTATTATTTGGCGATACTTTAGACAGTAGCCTTGTCTTATCTATCATAGGCGTTATATTACTTTGCGTAAGTTTTGGGCTATTTAAACAGACGCATAAAAAAACCCATACTTTTTTTAGTAGCCTAGCTTTCGCAATCAGCATTGCTGGGCAGATATTTTTAGCAGTCGCCATATTTCGTTATTCGCTATTTGAGCCTGTGGATGTTGGCTTATTTATGCTCATACAAATGGTGTTGTTTATACTCATACCTGACTTTTTACATCGCCTTTTGAGTAGTTTGATAACACTGGCGTGCTTGGTCTGGCTAATGAGTTACTTTGGTGCGCCTGAAGCTGTCGCTGCCGTATTAGCGCTAATCACAGCTGTGTTTGGCTTACAGCGTTATGAGCTATTGAATATTGTCTCTGCTAATAAACGGACTGCCATCTTGCAAATGAGTCGGTCATTGGCGTATGCCAGCGCTATTATGTTGCTTATTGTCTCAGTGTATTTCATAACTGCTGAATACGGCAATAATATCATTACTGGGGTGGTACGATCGGGCAGTAACGATTTGTTTTTTTATAACTACCCCCTAGCTCAGGGGCTATTGATATTGGTAGCTGTATATACCGCTTATATTATTATGCGGCGGTATCGGTTATCGCTGTTTGCTGATAGAAACAAAGTAGGCATGATTGTGGTGGCATCCATAACGCTACTCGGCATATTATCCGTCTACGCATCAGGACTTTTAGCGGCTAGCATTGTTTGTGTGATTGCTGTTGCTAATAGGCAACGGGTGCTGCTGTCACTCGCTATCATTGCCATGGTTAGCTATATTTTTTGGTATTATTATCAGCTCGACACCACGCTATTGGTTAAGTCATTATCTCTGTTAGCAGTAGGGCTGAGCGTTCTAATCATACGCTGGATATTGGTACAAAAAATATTTCCCAAATTCAACATCAGCAACCGTCCACTCACTAGCACGACTGAATTAAACTCAAACCATAAGCGCGACAATAAGGAGTCAGACGAATGACTCAGCCCAGCACTGCTTCAACCCGTGCATCAAAAAAGACACCTTGGTGGCAACTGGATCGGTTAAATAACACCGTCAAAATTGCTATTGCCCTTATTGGTATGCTATTAACCTTAACAGGAATCAACTTAACGATTGCTAAATATGAAGCGCACCTTGCGACAGGCGATACGGTTCTATTAGAACTAGCGCCGGTTGATCCACGTGGGTTTATGCAGGGCGATTATATGGCTTTACGCTTTGCTATAGAAGAGGACATCCTAGAAGCCTTAAAGGCGATCAATAAGGAATATACGTGGCGTACTTACGATGGCATTGCCATCATCAAAAAAGATGAGAATGGGGTAGGACATTTCGTACGTTTGACAGATGACAAAACCATCAAGGCAAAAGATTTAGAAATCAATGAAACACCGCTTCATTTCAGATTGCGTCATAATCAGATAAGGTTTGCCACCAATGCTTTCTTTTTTCAAGAAGGTCATGCTGAAGCTTATGAAGCAGCAGAATATGGCAAGTTTAGAGTGAATGAAAGTGGCGAACCTTTACTAACCGATATGGTAGACAATGAGTTTGAAGTGATTAACCCCAAATAATCTGTAAAGGCTACTTAGCTTTCGGGAGTCATGGTTCATACCTTTATATATATCAAAACTATCTAAATAAAGACCCCAAAATACCTCTCATTAAGCGGCCACCCGTTGGCCCAGCAACTTTGCGTGCTACCTCAGTTGCAAGTGTTCCAATCAGTTTTTGTTTCACTCGGACTCTGTCACGCTCTTCTCTTTCTTGCTCTTTAAGTGTGGCTGCAACTTGTTTCGCTTCTAATTTTTCTGCTTCTTTAGCCGCTTTCTCCGCTTCCTTCTGAGCTATTTCTAATTCTGCTTGCTTTGCTTCATCAATCATTGCTTGCTCAGCACGTTTATTTAATAGCTCGTACGCGCTTTCGCGGTCAATTGCCTCTTCATAGACACCAGCTAGATCGCTGTTATTCATAATATCCAAACGCTCGCCAGCACTAAGCGGTTCAAACTGGCTATTAGGGGCTAACATCCACACTCGCTCTACTGGCGTCGGTGTCCCTGACTCATCGAGAACACTGACTAACGCCTCACCCACCCCAAGCGTCGTTAATGCAGCTTCTACATCGACCTTGGGATTGGATCTAAAGGTTTGCGCAGCGGCACGAATGGCTTTTTGATCTTTTGGGGTAAAAGCACGTAGCGCATGTTGAATACGATGACCAAGCTGACCCAAAATATCATCTGGAATGTCGGTTGGATTTTGAGTAATAAAATACAGTCCCACCCCTTTTGAGCGAATCAGACGCACCACTTGTTCAATCTTCTGTGATAACGCATCATTGGCATTTTGAAATAGCAAATGCGCCTCATCGAAGAAAAATACCATTTTCGGTTTTTCCATATCGCCCACTTCAGGCAGGGTCTCATATAGCTCGGATATCAACCACAGTAATAAGCAACTGTATAACTGCGGGCTAAGCATGAGTTTATCGGCGGCTAATATATTGATGATCCCGCGCCCGTGCTCGTCCGTCTGGATTAAATCCTCAAGATTGAGCGCAGGCTCACCGAAAAACTGTGCCGCCCCCTGATCCTCTAAGGTCAATAATCGACGCTGTATCGCACCGACACTAGCCGCTGATATATTGCCATAACGATTGCGCAGATCTGACGCATTATCCGCAATAAACTGTAGCATCTGACGCAGATCCTTCATGTCTAGCAGTAACAGCCCCTCGTCATCTGCCACTCGAAAGGCGACGGTCAACACACCGGTCTGAGTGTCGTTTAAGTTTAGCAGTTGCGCTAAGATCAAGGGCCCCATCTCGCTAATGGTAGTACGAATCGGATGCCCTTGCTCCCCAAAAACATCCCAAAATACACAGCGATAAGCCTTGAAACTAGGCGTGGGTAGCTGTAGTTCATCCAACCTTTGTTGCAGCTTACTACTTATCTCGCCGGCGTGTGCCAGTCCTGAGATATCACCCTTTACATCGGCCATAAATACCGGTACGCCTTGATCGGCAAACTGCTCAGCCAGTACTTTGAGAGATACCGTCTTGCCGGTGCCGGTTGCGCCTGCAATTAGTCCATGACGATTGGCCATATTTGAGCGTATAAAGAGGGGGCTGTGTTCCGAATCGGAGGTCAAGGTAGGATATGCAATGGTAAGATTTGCCATAGTTTAGCTCGATAGAAGTTTTTTAGTACCTTTAATATAGCACTGCATGGAGGGATTTCAATATATTTGCTAAAAATTAAGTGTTAAGTGAAATGTAAAAACACTTTTAACATTAACCTTATTGCCTAATACGGTGTCATCTAATCAATACGACAACTTACTATAGTCAAAGAAGTCTAAAATGGTTACAAGGCAACCGAGTGTAAGTACTACTAGAGTAGGCTTAACGAGGTTAACACTGTAACCGTTTAGTAGTTCGCTGACTATATATTGAAAAACACCCAAACAATTATTCAATAGTCGCCTTGTATACTAGCTGAAGCAATCAATATAGTATGGGATAGATTTGGACTCAAAAAGCTTAGTTTTATACTTTAAGGAGGTTTAATCAATGCAATTGACTGAGAGAATTGGAGAGGACTATAGAAAAAACAAAGGGCTATTTTTCTTAAAGCTTACTATTAGAGCAATTTCAATACTTTTAGGCATTAGAGTGATTTTAGTTTCTATATCAGCGTTAAAGAGTGATTTTCCTTTACCAGAAAATTATATTTTATTACTTGCTGGTATGTTATTTTTTTCAGGAATGGTCAATGTTATTACATTGTATGAAATGTTACGAGATAGGAAAAGAGAACATTTCAAGTCATTACTTTATAGTACGGTTTTTACTCTTTTCATATCTATGACTTTTTTTATATCTGCGCTATTAATGAATTAATGCACTTTGAATTAATGAACAAATCTATATTATGATACAAAATAGCCATGATTGAGTATAAGCATAAGCCAAATTCTTAAGAAATACGATAAAAAAAGCGCTCTCCATCATATATTAAGCTAAGAATGATCAAGCTAATAAGATATGAATGGAGAGCACTTTTTATTTAAACTGACCCTAGTTTACTTTAGAAAGCTTAACACCGTAAAGGTTTAGTGCCTCGCAGACTATATCATTCCCAACTTGACGGCTTCGGCACGTAGCTCATCCCTAAATTTTGGATGTGCAATAGAGATTAAACGCTCCATACGCTCTTTCACGTTGGCACCCTTTAAGCGGACAATGCCATATTCTGTTGCTATCATATTAATATTGTTGCGAGATAGCGTGACTATTGAACCCGGTGTTAATGTCGGTACAATTTTTGAGGTTTCTACCCTCTCGCCTTGCTCATTTTTTGCCATTACGGTGGAATATAACGCGATAATGCTACGGCCATTTTTTGTCATTTGTGCCCCCATAGCCGTATCAAACTGGCCGCCAGAGCCACTAAACTGGTTATGTCCGATAGATTCCGAGCTAACCTGCCCTGTTAAGTCCACTTGTATTGCGGTATTGATAGATACCATATTGTCATTTTTGCTAATCACGTATGGGTCGATAACATAAGAGCCTCTGCCGACCATAATGGATGGGTTATCATCCAAATACTCATACAATCTTTGGTTGCCCAAAGCAAATGAGAATACCACTTTGCCTGGGTGTAATGTTTTTTTCTTGCCATTAACCACGCCCCGTTCTATCAAATCCAGCATACCTGACGTCATCATTTCTGTATGAATGCCCAGATCCTTTTTATCTCTTAAACACACGGCAACCGCATTGGGGATGCCCCCAATACCAAGCTGAACGGTATCGCCATCTTGGATGTGTTCTGCGATCAGTTCGCCGATTTTAAGATCTTTCTCATTAGGTTCAATATCGGGCAACACCGGTGGTTGGTAATCGGCTTCAATCAAATAATCCACATCATTGATATGAACCTCATTGTCGCCAAAGGTTCTCGGGTAGTTTTTATTAACCTCTAAGATAACCAGCTTTGCCTTTTCCATCATCTGTTTTTCATAGACGTTTGATAATGACAAAGACATAAAACCATGTTTGTCTGGGGGCGTTGCTGAGCCGACAAAAAGATCAGGCGTTATGTGTTTGAGTCGGTCTGTACCCGCTAAATGCAAGTGATTGGGGATAAAATGTACGTTGCCGTTTTTATAGGCTTTTCGCATCACTGGAGAGAAAAACAGACCATCAATATTAAAGGTATCTTTGTATTTCTTGTCAAAAAAGTCGGGTTGAAGCATAGAAAGGCAATTGGTAATGGTCACATTTTCAACATCTTCGGCTATGGTATGCAAGTTTTCCATAAATAGTTTTGCTTCACCTGCTGCCAACCCAGTAACAATATGGTCACCACTTTTTACTAACTTTAGGGCTTCAGTCACGCTAATTATTTTTTTACTTATCGTCATGAGTGCTAGCTCCTAGATGCTCAATAATGTCAATACGCTTATTAAAACCTATTACGATAACAGAGAGATATCCAGAATGTAGAGTGATACTTATGTTTGCGTTACCAATGAGAGGCTTGATTATTATGGTACTTAGATTGGTTTCATGCGCACCTTTCATTTAAGGTTTTGTATTATTTAATAAATGACCTTTACGTAATGATCTTTACGATTTTTCATAAAAAAAGGCACCCAAAAGAGTGCCTTCTATTAGAGTTTTTTATATCATAGCTTGCAGCAATCATTGAGAAAGACTAAAAATGTTAAAACTAATTGCCAAAATTATAAACAATAAAAAAGTAAGTCTAATGACATCGATTAGTGAGGTAATACCTCTCCTCTACTATAATTAGCATATATAACCAATATGACAGCTCTATTAAAATCTTAATCAATTTAAGAATATATGCGGCTATGATCAACTTTACTAGGGCGTTCCCCTTTTAGATTATGTGTAAAAAATAAAATAGATTAACTTTAAACATTGCTTTATTGATTATCAGAGTAATATTTCATTCGCGTTATAGACGGGATAAGAGCATCCGGAAAGTGCTAACCTTTCACTTAACACCTATGATTATTACTTTAGCTATGATTGGATTTATGTATTTGTCGATTTTGAATAAAGGATCAGGAGGTTCAGAGAGTGAGCCTATTTGACAGAATTAAAAATAAATATAGAAAGAATAAAGTGCTTTTTCTATGTCACTATTTATACTATTAATTCACATCCATTTATAAGTGATGTAGGGGGTCGTCCCTTCATATCTGCCTACGCTTCTCGTCAAAACTGGGCTAAAGCCCTGACCTACGCCTTTTTCCGTTTTTCCGCCTTAAACTTAGCCTTGAGATGCGGTTTAGCCCCGATTGTAGCGGATATCCTGCTTGGTTGGGCAAATTGCGATGGTTTGGTGTTAGATGGCGCGCGAAGCAAGTGACAGCTAACCCCATTAGCCATCGCTTTGCACAGACAGGCAGATAGTAGTGAAAAGCGGAATTGGCTACTTACTCTGCCTCTCAACCCAAAAAAAGCACCTTCTCGGATGCTCTCTTCTAAAAATCTAGACTAAATCGAAAACCTTTAGTATCTATTCCAAAATTTTCTGCATTCTAGACAGTAAGCTCGGTAATAACCAGTGAAAGCGCTACATTAAGTAGGCTGAACGAGTTAGAAGAAGCTACTCGTAACTTTGGGAAGACAGCCTTTAAATCAAAATTATTCCCACTCAATCGTTGCAGGTGGCTTGCTCGACACATCATAAGTCACACGGGACACGTCTGCGATTTCGTTCATGATACGGTTACTGACCGTTTCGATGAGCTCATAAGGCAGGTGGGCAAAGCGGGCGGTCATAAAGTCAACCGTTTCAACCGCTCGTAGGGCAATGACCCACGCATAACGGCGACCATCACCGACCACGCCAACCGATTTCACTGGGGTAAACACTGCAAACGCCTGAGCCGTCTTCTCATACCAACCCGAACGCTCTAATTCCTGCATAAATATAGCATCGGCTTGACGCAGAATATCGGCATATTCCTTTTTGACTTCGCCCAAGATACGTACGCCAAGCCCTGGACCTGGAAACGGGTGGCGATTAATCATTTTTGGCGGCAATCCAAGCGCAATACCCAGTTTACGTACTTCATCTTTGAACAAATCACGCAGCGGTTCGACCAATTCAAACGCCAAATCGTCAGGTAGTCCGCCGACGTTATGATGGCTCTTAATCACATGTGCTTTGCCTTGGTGCGACTTGGCAGATTCAATAACATCAGGGTAAATCGTCCCTTGCGCCAAGAACTCAACAGGTTTGCCATCGCTGCCTTGACTCACATCACGTGCGGCATCGGCGAACACATCGATAAAGGTTTTACCGATGATTTTGCGTTTGGCTTCAGGATCCGCCTCGCCCGCCAGCGCCTCTAAGAAGCGGGCTTCGGCATCGACACGCACCACTTTAACACCCATATTTTCAGCGAAAACTTGCATCACTTGATCGCCTTCGTGCAAACGCAATAGTCCATTATCAACGAATACGCAAGTCAGCTGATCACCAATCGCCTTGTGTAATAATGCAGCGACCACTGAGCTATCCACACCGCCTGATAAGCCTAATAGAACTTGCTTGTCGCCAATCTGTTTTTTAAGCTGCTCAACACGCATATCGATAATATTATCAGGCGTCCAGTCGCCAGCACAGCCGCATACTTGATGCACAAAGCGGGATAGCAACACATCGCCTTGCAAAGTATGAGTCACTTCAGGATGGAACTGTAGACCATAATAGCCTTTGTCTTCATTGACCATGACTGCGATTGGGCAGCTTGGGGTACTGGCAACCACTTCGAAGCCTTTCGGGGCTTCGACGACTTTATCGCCATGGCTCATCCACACATGTAGACGGCTATTGTCTTTATGCTCATCTTCAACGCCATCAAGTAAGGTGCTTGACCCTGTGATATCAATGACTGCGGCGCCAAACTCATGTACATCACTCGCTTGCACTTTGCCACCAAAGTGGTCCGCCATAGCTTGCATACCATAGCAAATACCCAAAATAGGCACGTCTAAATCAAATAGGGCTTGGTTGATTCTAGGGCTATTGGTATCATGGACACTTTCTGGACCACCTGACAGAATGACACCTTTAGCACCGAAGTCTTTTATGCGATCGCTATCAATATCATAGGGATACATCTCACAAAATACGCCTGCCTCACGTACCCGTCTAGCAATAAGCTGGCTATATTGTGAGCCAAAATCGATAATTAATATGCGGTCTTCTTTAATGGTAGGCAGTGCAGGCGTGGCAGTAGTCATAGTGTCATCCAATCCAATAATGAGTGGCAAAAGCGTTGTAAAATTTGACGCCTATTTTAACAAGTTTAGCTCAGAAGAGGGTTATTAAATTGGGCAAAAGATTGGACATAATACGATGCGCCAGTTAATTGTCCTACTATGGTCAACATATACCTTTAACTGCTATAGTGTTTCAACTCAATTTGAGACAACACATCATAGCTACGATGAACCAAACGCCTTTCATATTGAAACAGCTATTGAAACAAGGCTCATGCATTCAATGATGTCTAATCGAATCGTGCATAATCCAGTCTCTTTTAATCTAATAACAGTCATAGTCAGTAAGACTGTCTCCCATAAAAGGAACACCAATGAGAATAAAACCGATATTCATATTTTTCTTAGTGGTCTTCGCCATTAATTGGTTACTCAACATATTTATGTCACTGGGTCAAAGTCTACCTTATGTATTGCTACTTAGCGTTATCAGTACTGCACTGTTTTATTTTTTGATGTTCATGCGTCATAAATGGCGCAAATAAACTAATATATTTCTGATTACCTCTAGGATTTTGACATTTTCTCTCAACTTCCCCGATAGCTTAACGCCTCAGTGAGATGCGGTGTTTGGATATCCACACTGTTTGATAAGTCTGCAATCGTACGGGCAATACGCAATACTCGATGATAACCGCGAGCAGATAGATTTAACTTGGTTTGTGCCATCGCTAATAGTTGCTTTTCGCCTTCGCCAAGTTGGGTGTGACTGTCTAATTCACTCGGGGTTAAATCGCTGTTGGATTTGTTTTGGCGCTCATACTGTCGCTTGCTCGCCTGAGTCACTCTCGCCCGTACCGCTTGCGACTGCTCTCCTGTATTGACATTTTGCAAATCACTAATGGGCAGTGCCGGCACAGTCACATGCAAATCGATTCGATCTAATAAAGGGCCAGATATCTTATCTTGATAACGCTGAATTTGTTCAGGACGACAATGGCAACGCCCTGATGGGTCGCCATGATAACCACATGGGCAAGGATTCATCGCTGCTACTAATTGAAAATTAGCCGGAAAAGTGGCTTGCTGATTGGCACGGCTGATGGTAATTTGTTTGGACTCTAAAGGTTGACGTAACACCTCTAACACTTTTCGATCGAACTCTGGCATCTCATCAAGAAACAAAACGCCTTTATCAGCCAATGTAATCTCTCCAGGTTTGGGACGTGAACCACCCCCAACCAAAGCCACTGCTGATATGGTGTGATGCACTTCACGAAATGGACGGGTGCCATATTGATATTCGGTATTGGCAACTGAATACGTACTGGCGACCTCTAGCGCTTCTTCATCGGTTAAATCTGGCAATATCGTTGGTAATCGAGACGCCATCAGGGTCTTACCAGATCCAGGAGGCCCCGTAAACAGTAGCGAATGCCCGCCTGCTGCTGCAATTTCAAGTGCTCGACGTGCATGATGCTGACCTTTAACATCTGCCAAGTCCACCTTGTAAGTCGCATTCAAAACAGGCGCTTTACTGACCACAGGGGTTAATAAACCCTCACACGCTGCCTCACTATTGGCATTAAAACGGATACTGTTTTCAGCTCTTAAATGTTCACACACGGCTTTAAGCGTTGCTGCACCATATACCTCTACGCCAGCCACTCGGCTTGCCTCTGCCCCACTTGCTTCTGGCACAATCAACTTTAGAGTTTTCTTTAATGCCTTATCTGCATTACTTTCTTGCAGATTTTCTTTGCTATTCTGAGACTTATTACCGTCTGTTTTTATCGCTCGTGCAACGGCCAAACTGCCTGCAACAGGCCGCAGATTACCATTTAACGCCAGCTCTCCAATAAATTCATAATGCTCTAACCAGTCTGGTTCTATTTGACCACTTGCCGCCAAGATACCCATAGCAATAGGCAGATCCAAACGGGCCCCTTCTTTAGGTAAATCTGCGGGCGCAAGATTAATCGTCAAACGTCTATTAGGAAACTGAAAATTTGAATTAATGATGGCTGATCGAACCCTGTCCTTACTCTCACGCACTGCCGCTTCTGGCAAACCCACTATAGTCAATGCGGGCAACCCTTGCGATAAATGTACTTCTACCATAACCTCAGGCGCATGTAGCCCAACAACGGAACGAGTATTAACTTGGGCAAACGACATATAAGGCCTTAAAATAGTAAAGAATCTGTGGATTAATGTAAGACTTTAGCAAACTGTGTTAAGTATATACAAGCGCTGACCCTTTCTCATAAATATCTTCAGGAAAAGCCCGTGACTTACGTAAGATGGGATCTAGGCAAACAGCTGTAATATGGCAAGTCGCACACAAGTCGTTTGTTTCAGCGTTATATAACTCGTTTACCACAACTACTTTTTTTGCCGTTATTTGAGTAATATGCGACCTAATATAAACCACATCGCCACCCTTTAGCTCTTTTAGATAGCGCAAATCTTGTGCCACTGTTGCCATGGCTATCTCGCCCTGACGCAATACGCTAGGCGTGACACCCATGTGATTAAACACATGCCATATTGACTGCTCAAAGAGCTCATTGTAAGCACGAATATTCACATGACCCATGTGGTCGCATTGCCAGTTATGTACGGTGCCACGTCCTGTGACAAAACTCTTATCATCCACGATATCCTCCTCTTACAAAACGGTTAGACACTGACCGTTATAGCATTTATTCTAAGTATTATCTACTGACGCTAACGTATTTAACAGTCAGACTTTATAACCTGTATTTATCCGTTACGATGACGTTAGAAGATATAAATCACGTTTGATTTGCTATAATCAAACACAAAGAGTGTCATTGCTTTAAAACTCTCTCGTCAAACAACACTAAAAGAAAACCTTAAACCGACACACGTCAGCTAACCGATAAGGGCTAGCCCTATGACCACACCACAAAAACCCTCTTATCTTTTTACCGATCAAGCAGACTTACCACCTACAACGCAGCGCCCTGATTTTTCGCCACCAAACCCGTATGCTAAAAAACAGTTTGACGACGCCACCTCTACCATGCCACCACTTGTGTACGATGAAACGCTTATCCATAAATACAACCGCTCAGGGCCACGCTACACCTCGTACCCAACTGCGCTTGAATTCAAACCCATTCAGTCTGGAGTAGAACTAGACGTCTTAACTTCTCGTGACCCGAATACCTCACTGTCTTTGTATTTTCATATTCCTTTTTGCCGTCACCTTTGCTACTACTGTGCTTGTAATAAAATTATTTCTAAAAAGAACAGTGATGCAGGCGATTACCTTGATTATTTAAAGCGTGAAATTAAGCAGAAACGTGCGCTGTTAAGCTCACCTGAAGCTGGCAAAAAACCCTATGTGAAACAGCTACATTTAGGTGGAGGGACACCAACGTTTTTCAGTGATGATGAGTTGGTTGAATTGTGGGAATTTTTACAAACCCAATTTGAGTTTGCGCCAACCACAACCAATGATATCCCTTCATCTGATACAAGCACAGAGTTTGGCGACTATTCAATAGAAATTGACCCACGTGAGCTTAGTGATTCAACTTTAAAAACACTGAGACAATTAGGCTTCAATCGTATCAGCTTTGGGGTACAGGATTTAGAAGATAAAGTGCAAATTGCGGTAAACCGTGTACAATCAGAAGCCCTGATCCGCAAAGTTATGCAGGAAGCCCGCGCGCTTGGCTATCATTCGATTAACATTGATTTAATCTATGGTCTTCCCCATCAAACCCCTGCCACCTTTGCGCATACCGTATCTCGAATTATTGAGATGTCGCCCGATCGACTATCTATTTTTAACTATGCTCATCTTCCCTCTCGCTTCAAAGCACAGCGCCAAATAAAAGACGACGACTTACCCAGCTCTGCCCAGAAGCTGGATATGTTTAGTGATACCATCAAAACGTTAAGCAATGCAGGCTATCAGTATATTGGTATCGATCACTTTGCAAAGCCTGATGACGAGTTGGCTATCGCCCAACGTGAGGGCAAACTGCATCGAAACTTCCAAGGCTATACGATACTTGGCGATTGTGATTTGCTAGGTTTTGGCGTGTCATCTATTAGCCAAATCAATAGCACCCTGTATGCCAATAAGGGCAACTCTGCCAGCCATATGTTGCAAAATAACACCGATATTGATGCCTATCAAGCGACCATTGATACAGGAAAATTGCCTGCGGTTAAGCACATTAAAACGACCATACAGGATCGGTTGCGTGGGTATGTCATCTCTAATTTGCTATGTCACGACTATATTGACTTCAAAGACTTAAATCAAAAGTTTGGAATTGATGCTATTCCTTATTTCATTACTGAAATTGAGCAATTGGGAGAGATGCAACAAGACAAGCTCATTGATATGGATGTGGCGGGTATTCGCATCCTACCTAAAGGACGCTTGCTTGCCCGTAATGTGGCAATGGTGTTTGATACCTATTTAGCCAGTAAAGAAAAAGGCCGTTTCTCTAAAGTTATTTAAACCCCTTTTAATGACTTATTACACAATAAAAACCGACTTAAAAGTTGGTTTTTATTGTTAAACAGGTAAGGCTCATTACTTTAAAACTGGTTATTTTAATGCTAGTTACTTTAATGCTAGTTACTTTAATGCTAGTTACTTTAAGGTTAGTTACTTTAATGAATCGGTAACGGCTTTTAATAACGGCGGTATGTCCATTACCTCGGTCATAACCTCTAAAAATACCAGCTTATCTTGATTATCTTTTGCATCATCCAAAGCTGATTTCAACTGTGCTGGCGTGCTTGCTTTTAGCATTAAGCAGTTGTGCTCCGTGCCCCCAAAACCTTTAAATAGTGATGGCCAGTCGCATATTGGAATATCATTATACGGTTGCTCTTCTCCATGAATGGCACGCTCAACCGTGTAGCCATTATTATTCACAATGACGATAACCGGATTTATCTTTTCACGGAACATGACAGCAATATCTTGAATGGTTAATAAAGCTGACCCATCACCAATGAGTAGTACGCCACGCTTGTGCGGTGCGGCAACTGCTGCTCCCAAACTTGCTGGTAACGTATAGCCGATTGATCCCCAAAGTGGCTGTCCATAAAAAGTAACACCCTCTGGCAAACGAACTTCGCTCATACCAAAATACGATGTGCCTTGGTCAGCAAATACTATATTATTTTCGTGTAACCGTTCAGCAATGATATGCCACAAATCTTTTTGTAATAACTGAGCATCATCACTACCTTGTTGTTTAAACGAATCCACTTTACCCACTAACTGTTTAGGCACAATGTTTATGCCTGAAGTCAACACGTCATGTAGCACTCGTAGCGCATCTTTCATGGCGATCGGCGCAAAAGTTTTACCGGCGACTGTAGCACGCTCTTGATGAATATCGACCACACGAGAGGTTTCAATATTTTGAGTAAATCCAGCCGTCGTCGTATCGGTGTAATTAACGCCGATTTTGATAAGACATTCTGCGTTTTCAACCGCATCTTTAACCACTTTTTGCGATGGCTTACCGACGTACACACCCGCCCAACGTTCACTTTGCTCATCAAGCAGTGTTTTACCCCATGAAAGCGTAGCATAAGGAATATTTGTATCCGCTATTAAGGCTCTCAGCTGCGTTTGTAGACCCAAACGATGCACCATTAAATCAGCGATCAATGTCGTCTCTTTGCCTTCAATATAGCCCATCAATGCTGTTTTAAAGTCTTCGAGAGCTGATTGACTGGTAATATCTTCTTCGCTGTCTTTTAACTGCGTGGTAGGCGGGTAAATCGGCATTTTTGCCACATCTGGTGATAACAGTAAATAGCCTGGGCGCTGCTTCTTTAATACCAAACGAATGACTCTATCTATCTCAGATGCTGCATTTTCAGGCGTGATTTCAGCGCGTGCAACCGTTACCGCTTCGACCATTTTTATAAAGTGATTAAATACCCCATCACCTAAACTGTGATGCACACGGCGCTGACCTTCAATATGTTTGGTGGCAGGCGCACCAACAATATGCAGAACCGGTGCATATTCTGCATAGGAGCCTGCCGTCGCATTAATGGCAGACAATTCTCCCACCCCGAAGGTGGTTACCATGGCAGCAAAGCGACGTTCACGCGCATAACCGTCGGCAGCATATCCTGCATTTAGCTCATTGGTATTACCTACCCAGCGCAGCTTATCTGAAGCAATCACGTTATCTAAAAAAGTTAGGTTGTAGTCCCCTGGTACACCAAATATTTCGGTAGCGCCTGCTTCTGCTACGCGTTCAAATAAATAGTCCGCAATCGTATAGCTTCTGTCTTCCATATTTACTGCCTCATAATCCATTACGTTGATAGTGAATGTATTGGTAGAAAATCTACTCAGTCATAATACATTAAAACGATAACTTAAAACAAAAAGTTATCAACAAACATAAAAAAAGTAATTAAACAAAAAATAATCCATAACTTTAAATTTAATACTTGAAGACAATCTTGATGTACCGACAATCTCCAGTAAAAAGACCCCACAACGCTTTACAGTTTGTGGGGTCTTGATAGCTAAAGGAGTCTAAAATTTAACACTCGTTAGACCTAAACGTATTCATACATCCTAACGCTCTAAAATAATGCAGCCATCTTTTCTAATAACGGCGGCATATCCATTTTAGCAGTAAACACTTCAATGAATACCATCTTATCTTGAGTATCATGCGCTTTTGTTAAGGCAGACTTAAGTTCACTAGGTGTCTTAGCGGTTAGCATTAAACAATTGTCATCATTTGCGCCAAATGCTCTAGGCATTAATTGCCAATCACATTTCGGAATGTCATTATACAGCTCGTCCTCGCCATGAATGGCGCGTTCTATGGTGTAACCCGCATTGTTTACGAGCAAAATGATTGGGTTTAGTTTTTCACGCAACATGACAGCGATGTCTTGAATGGTTAAAAGCGCTGAACCATCACCAATTAATAAAGTGGTTCTTTTAGAAGGTGAAGCAAGGCCTGCACCTAAACTGGCTGGTAAGGTATAACCGATGGAGCCCCAAAGCGGTTGGCCGTGAAAGGTTACGCCTTCAGGCAAGCGAATTGGACCCATACCCGTGTAAGCTGTTCCCTGCTCAGCAAATACTAAACTGGTATTATCTAAGCTGTCTGTCACTATATGCCACAAATCATCTTGTAACAATGGCTCGTCATCTTTACCTACTTGCTTATGCGCCTCAATCCTACCTTTTAGCGGTTTAGGAATGACATTAATCCCTGAGGTTAGCACCTCATGTAAAGCTTGCAGCGCATCTTTCATACTGATAGGTGCAAATGTCTTACCGCCTATCATTGAGCCTTCCTCACGGATATCTACCGTCCTATCTTGCTCAATTTTATGGCTAAAGCCTGAGCTGGTTGTGTCCGTAAATGTCACACCCACAATAATTAAACACTCTGCATTTTCGACAGCATCCTTAACCACTGGATGCGATAATCCTCCGTAATATACACCTGCCCAGCGGTCATTATCTTCATTAAGCAGTGTCTTACCCCACGACTGAGTTGCATAAGGGATTTTCGTATCCGCTACCAGCGCTTTCAACTCTGCTTGTAACCCTAAACGTTTGACAATGGCGTCTGCAAACAATGTGGTTTCTTTTCCATTAATATGTTCACTCAATGCTTGCTTAAAGTTAGCTAAAGCCTCTTGGCTGGTCACATTATCTCTTTCCAGATTCAGTTTAGTAGTCGGGCGATAAATAGGCATTTGAGCCACATCAGCTGGCAGTACCAGATAACCTGGACGCTGCTTCTTAATCACTTGGCAGATAACATGATCAATCTGTGAAGCAGCTTTTTCAGGAGTAATTAAAGCTTGCGCCACACTTACAGGCTCACTCATCGCCATAAAGTCATCGAACTCGCCTTCACCTAAACTATGATGCAGGATTAGCTTTCTTTCTTGGTAATTCAACTTTGGTGCACCCGCAATATGTAATACCGGTGCATATTCAGCATACGAGCCAGCTATTGCATTTAAGGCAGATAATTCGCCCACCCCAAATGTCGTTACCATAGCAGAAAATCCACGTTCCCGTGCATACCCGTCAGCGGCATAACCTGCATTTAACTCGTTTGTATTACCTACCCAACGTAGCTTATCAGACTCAATAATATTATCTAGAAACAATAAGTTATAATCTCCTGGCACCCCAAATATTTCTGTGGCACCCACTTCAGCTATACGGTCAAATAAGTAATCTGCAATAGTATAATTATCTTTGCTCATCATAATATTCCTATAATTTATTAGAATTTATAGTTAAAAGCTTTTGTACTCGTAAAGTTTTGTAGGTTTAAACGAAGAAAGATAACAGCCTTTAGAAAAGGTTTATTGCCATCTCTTATAGATGCGGCTCTCAAAAGCAGTCATTCTAAGATGAGAGAGTCGGGAAGTAACGGATACAAAACCTATTATTAATTATTACCATAACACTCTTATGATTTGTGTTTGAGATAACCATAAGATAGATAGGCGAATCTCAAATTATATTTAATAATTAAATGGAATGATTAAAAACAATTAAAATGTAATCAATGGTTGAAAAAGTGTATACATCACTTATTAAAGTTATTCAAACACATGGTTTAATGGGCAGCCATTAGTAAAGCGTCTACCCATTAAACCATCACTTCCTTATCAACAGGTTGGATTTAGAATAACTTTAATCAATTCAGGACCTTAAAAATATGTAATAAAAATTTCTGATCAATAAATTCAACTTCATTAACCCTAAAGTTTATTACCCACCATACCTTTTACTGTGTTGATAATATCAGCAGGTAATACCACCGTTTTGGCATTATCTGACTCTGCTAACTCTCGCATAGCTTTAATGTACTGCTCACCTAGTAAATAAACCACTGGCATTTCCTCTTCCCCCATTGCACTAGTAATAAGTCGTATTGACTCTTCAGACCCTTTAGCCAATACCACTTGAGCTTCAGCATCGCGACGAGAAGCTTCTAAGCGGCCATCTGCCTCTAGAATAGCCGCCTGTTTTTGACCATCTGCACGAGTAACCGTAGCACGGCGTAAGCGCTCTGCCGCTGCTTGTTCTTCCATCGAAGCCTGCATAGTTTGAGAGGGGTTAATATCCTGAATTTCAACCGTTTTAAGGGTAATTCCCCAATCAGCAATATCTTCTGAGATGGCTTGTTTAAGATGCGCTTTAATTTGGTCTCGACTTGACAAAGCACTGTCCAAATCCATCTCACCAATAATTGAACGCAGGGAAGTTTGGACTAAATTGCGAATACCATATTCGTAGTCCTCGATACCATACACTGCTTTTTCTGGTTGAGTAATGCTGATATACGCAACTGCATTGGCAATGATAACCACGTTATCTCGTGTAATTACTTCCTGCGAAGGGATATCTAGAACAATATCTTTAGTGGTTAACTTATAAGCCACATCATCAACGTAAGGAATGATGATATTTAACCCTGGCTCTAGCGTTTGCTGATATTTACCAAGACGCTGTACAATCCACTTATACCCTTGCGGTACAATCCTTACCCCTTTAAAAATGGTAAAAACAACCAGCGCTACTAATGCAATCAATACAATACTAAAACTATTCACCCAAATTCTCCCTATTTATAATATTTTTATTTCATTTCTATTTAAACTTTACTATAACCTGATAAACAACAGATTACACCTCATTCATCTTAGTAGACGAATTAAGCAGCTCAACAATTAACTCATTGCCGGCAATATCTATAACCTCTACTCTATCGCCCACCTCTACTACGCTACCACGAGTACGACACATCCACTCTGTTGCACCGACTATAGGAACGCTAAAACGTACCGTTCCAACACGATTAGGTAATGGCTTCACAGTTATCATACCTACTTCGCCAATGATGATGCTTCCACCTAATCCCGCTTTGGTTCGATCTACAGATAACGGTTTAATATATTTAAACCACGCTATTACCATAATAATGGAAAATACCAACCACAAAATAATTTGTACTACTCCAGATATTGGTAATAGCCACGCTAATAAAGCAATCATTACTGCAGCAACACCAAACCATAACGTAGCAAACGTGGTCAAAAACATCTCAGAGATCATTAATATCACACCGAGTACTAACCAATGCCAAGGTTCTATTGCAAACATGATGTTATCCTTTCCCTATTTTTATACTCAGAATCCTATTTATCATATCACTTTAAAAGGCTCTTCTTACTATTTACATATATTATAAGTGTAAATAAAAAAACGACCGCCTAAGCGATCGTTTTAGCCATTTAATACTGACCAATATTAAAATGACTCATTAAAACTTAACATGGGCACCAATTGACATCAAGTCTGCATCACTACCTAACATAGAGTATTCACCTTCAACACTCAGGTTTGGCGAAACATCAAAGCCTAAACCGAGACCACCAGCAAGACTTGTTTCATCTGAGCTTGAGCTTAGCGATCTGCCGTTTCTACCTGCAGACGCATCAATATCCGTTTTAGCAATTCCTAATTTACCTTTAGCATATAGACCATTAACTGGCAGAGGATAACGATAAGTACCATATGCACCAAAAGTAGACATATCATACTCGCCTTTTACACCATCAATTGTCGCATCCTCATCATTTGAGGTTAAATATTCAAGCTCAACACCAAAGTAGGGATCAAAGTTATAGCCACCGTATACACCAAAAGTAGTGGCCTTATCTGTACTAGCATTATCGATATCTACGTCAACTTGTCCTGCTTTTACCCCAATATAGGGCTGTCCAGCAAAGTTTAAGTTAACAGCTGCTTGTGCTCCAACGCTTAAAAGAGAGCCCACAGCTAAACCCATTAACGTTTTTTGAAAGATTGTCATTATCTTCTCCTATTGAAGTGTTTATAAAGTAAGCTAAAAATGCTTATTTAATGAGTGAAAACATGTCAGTACATTACCAAACGCTGAGGCTTAAGTTTTAGGCTTGAACCTAAATTAGCTAATCATATCAGCCTAGCCCTTAAATCTAAGCTTTTAGCCAAAGTATCTTGCAAATAAGAGCCTTAAAGCTATAGTAACAAAATATTTCAATAACACTTGTTGTATTTTATTTAATAGGATGTGATGTGATTTTTGCAAAATATGTCTGTAAATATCATAAAAAAACGACCGCTAAAGCGATCGTTTTATAGTATTTGAATACATCATTATTTTAACTGATGCTAAACGGATTTAGAATTTAAAGTTAGCACCTAGAGTAATACCAGTAGCATCTAAGTCTTTACCATTTACATCATCTACAGTAGGATACCAGTCATAGGCAACTTCAACAGCTGCGTTAGGTGCAATGTTATAACCCAATCCTAAACCACCCGCAATCCCTGTCTCAGATTTGCTTAAACTATTTACCTTACTATTTGCTACCTTAGACTCAATCTCTACTTCATTTTTAGCAACACCTAAACGACCTTTAGCATACAAACCACCAGTATTCGGAATTGCATAGTCATAAGTACCATATAAACCATATACTTCGCCATTGTACTCAGACTTAGTTAAGGTTCCTGTTTTAAAGTCTTCATCACCGGTGGTTAAATATTCAGCTTCAACACCAAAATTTGGGGTAAATTTAGCACCACCATAAACACCATAAGATGTTGCTTTTTCATCAGCGTCATCTAAGTCATACTGACCAACCTTAGCTCCAATATATGGCTGTGCTGACATGTTGCCATAGTTCACAGCTGCTTGGGCGCCAGCGGTCATTAGTGAACTTGCAGTTAGAACCATTAAAGTTTTTTGTAGAGTGTTCATATGTTTCTCCTAATAATATGTCTATTACATAGACAGTTGCGATACAAGCTTTCAAATAAGTGGTAATAAAAAGTGTGCTTGATATCGATAACGACATAATATCAAAAGAATTATTTTTTTCTGTCGGTGTTTAATAGCTCCGAGGTTAATTTTTGCAAGTAGTTATTATGGCCGCTGTTACAAAACCCTAGTTATGAAACTATTTGTTACAATTACTGTTTTTTGCCATACTTCGGATACATTTAAAGTTGTTTTATTTTATTTAAATAGGCTTTGGATAAAAAAGATTGATTAAAGGATTGAGTTAATAATGGTTAGCCCTACCCAAATACATTTAAAAAAAGCACTACTGGCTCTCAAACACCATCAGCAATATCGTCAGTTGCCGGCACTTAAACATAAGGGGCGACATGTTGAAACTAACAACACCACTCTGCTGAATATTGCTAGTAATGATTATCTTGGGTTAGGCAGCGACACTCAGCTACAAGCGGAATTTATTGAATATCTGCAATCTTGTTCACAAACCCACTCACACCTACCAAAAATGGGTTCCACTTCCTCACGCCTGTTGACAGGCAATGACTATCAGCTACAGGCACTAGAAACAGAATTAGAAGAGTGGTATCAACTAGCAAATGGGACATCTGAACAATCCGTGTTCAGCAAATCTGCTCTAGTAATGAACAGTGGTTATCATGCCAATATAGGCTTATTGCCAGCCCTGACAGTGCTACCTATTAAAACGGTTATATTGGCTGATAAGCTGGTGCATGCCAGTATTATCGATGGTATCCGCTTAAGCCAAAGCAAGCATTGTACTTTTAAGAGATACAGGCATAACGATTATAACCAATTAGCCTCATTGATTGAACGCACAGATGCACAAGTTGAACGCATTATTATTGTTACTGAAAGCATATTTAGTATGGATGGGGATCGTGCTGACCTACTTACTTTAGTAAACCTTAAAGCACTGGATTCACGCATTGAATTATATGTTGATGAAGCACATGCCGTTGGAGTACTTGGATGTAATGGGTTAGGGCTAGCAGAGGCAACAGGAACATTGGCAAATATTGACTATTTGATTGGTACATTTGGTAAGGCTTTTGCGTCGATGGGGGCGTATATATTTTGCGATGCAGATGTCAGAGAATGGCTGATTAACCAAACCCGTTCGTTTATTTTTAGCACATCGCTCCCCCCCATTAACCATAGCTGGACCCGTTTTATTTTGGCAAAAATGCCTGAACTTAATCCCCTGCGCGATTATTTATCACAGATATCTCTTAAAGTTGGCCAAAGCATTAATCCGTCTTACACTTCATACCACTCTCCCATCATACCGTATATAGTAGGCGATAATGCCAGTGCCGTGGCCAAAGCAGAGCAATTACAAAAGGCTGGATTTTATGCCCTTCCAATTAGGCCACCAACGGTACCTGTGAATACGGCGCGCATTAGACTGGTAATGAATGCAAGGCTAACTACTGACGACTGTGAGCGCCTAATAAGGCATCTGTAGTTAGCTTACCGTTCAATATATAGACAAAGCTCAATAATACTTACGATGACTTTATATCTGCAGACCTTATATTCTTATATTTGAAACCCTTATATAATCATCCACTATATAATCATCCATTTAGTCTAAAAGGGTAACAAGTAAACAGCAGTTGATTTATCAAATCTGCTACAGCAATCGTTAGCATGGTTAATCTATTTAAAACGCCTTTCACTGTAATGTAAATAGCAATATGATCAATAAACATATAAAGTCTACTTATGTATAAGCGCTCGTTTATAAAACCCTATCTAACAGGACATTACCCTAGTTATGGATAATAACGACCTTTTAAGTCCTCCTAATTCAGCTGATTTAAGCCCGAGAAAGCAAATCATTGCTAAACATTTTTCTCGTGCAAGTCATTACAATCAGCATGCTCGTATACAGCAGAAAATTTGCCAACAGCTATGTGACAAAATTGTAGCAGGTAATCAAGATAGCGTATTAGAGGTGGGAGCTGGGAGGGGACAGCTGACACGTTTGCTTGCTGAAAACATTACAAGTAAACATTGGCTGATTAATGAGCTATGTGAGAGTCAAGCAGAGGTGTTGCTGTCTATTTTACCCCATGCCAACTTGGCTATTGGCGATGCCGAAACAATACCCTTGAGTCTGAATAATAACACTAAACATAGCCTTATTATCAGTGCCAATGCGATACAATGGTTTGATAATCCGCTACGCTTTGTTGAACAATCATACAAAAGATTAGCGCCTGCTGGCCAGTTGTTATTTAACACCTTTACACCCGATAATTTTTTGCAAATCAAGACGCTAACAGGGCAAGGGTTAACCTATCCCTCGAATTCTGACTGGCAGCATGCTTTAGAAAATTTAGCCTACAAAGGCATATCTTTAGAGACATATCAATACGATCTACAGTTTCCCGGTCCTTACGATGTCCTAAAACACATGAAACTAACAGGTGTATCCACCAATCAAGCTCAAATGTCATCATCATTGACATCAGCTAATAAACCACAACCGTTTATGTGGACAAAATCAAAATTAAAAGCGTTTGAAACATCGTATTGGCAAAATTTCTCAACGGTCAATATAGCCGGTAAGCGCTGTGTTACTTTAACCTACAGTGTCCTTATTATTAACGCTTTCAAAGCCTAAAGCACACCTAAACAATTTTGTTACTTGGCCAGCCAGCTGTTTTATCAATTACTTATGCCTAAAAGCCTGATTAGCAACAAAAAGACCGCACTCTACAGTGCGGTCTTTTTAATGATGAGAACTATACTCATAATGTTACATAAAGACTAATATCAATGCCAAATCCAAGAATTATAGTAGATTAGCAAACAAGCTCAAATACTAAAAATAGTAAGCTAAGCGAGTTTGACAATGCTAATTAATTTTTGAAAAAGCATACTTATTTCTTGTCGTCTTCATTAACTTCGGTAAACTCTGCATCAACAACATCATCATCGGCTTTTGCATCAGCGCCATCAGCCTGCTGGAACTGGCTTGGATCCACACCTTCTGCGCCACCTTCCGCTCCAGCAGCATAAATTTTCTGGCTGATTGGCAGGAAGGCGTTGTCTAATGCTTCAAGTTTCGCTTTGATGTCATCATGATCATCTTCCTTCGCTGCAAGCTCTAGTTCAGAAATAGCAGCTTCAACGGTAGACTTCTCTTCGTCCGTTACTTTATCTTCTGCTTCTTTAAGAGCTTTTTGAACAGCATGTATACGGCCATCTGCTTCGTTACGAACTTGAGCAAGAGCAGCAAATTTCTCATCTTCTGCCGCATTCGCTTCGGCATCTTGTACCATTTGTTCGATCTCTTCATCCGTCAAACCAGAGTCTGCTTTAATTTGGATGCTTTGCTCTTTACCCGTACCTTTGTCTTTTGCTGAAATATTCATGATACCATCAGCATTAATGTCAAAAGTAACTTCGATTTGTGGCATACCACGTGGTGCTGGCGGAATATCGGTTAGATTGAATTCGCCAAGTAGCTTGTTTTGTGCAGCTACTTTACGTTCACCTTGGAACACTTTGATCGTTACCGCAGGCTGGTTATCTTCAGCGGTTGAGAATACCTGTGATTTCTTGGTCGGAATCATAGTGTTTTTCTCAATAATACCCGTCATTACACCGCCCATGGTTTCGATACCCAGCGTTAATGGTGTTACGTCAAGCAATAGTACGTCAGTCTTGTCACCAGATAGTACAGCACCTTGAATTGCTGCACCAACGGCTACCGCTTCATCTGGGTTCACATCTTTACGAGGCTCTTGACCAAAGAAGTCTTCTACTGTTTTTTGTACTAAAGGCATACGAGTCTGACCACCAACTAAGATGACATCATCGATTTCACTGGCCTTAAGATCGGCATCTTCTAATGCCATTTTGCAAGGGGCAATGGTGCGTTTTACTAAGTCTTCAGTCAGGGCTTCAAGCTTAGAGCGACTAATAGTAACTACTAAATGCTTAGGACCAGTGGCATCTGCTGTGATATAAGGCAAGTTTACCTCTGTACTTTGGGCACTTGATAGCTCAATTTTAGCTTTTTCCGCCGCTTCTTTAAGACGTTGCATTGCTAACGCGTCACCTTTTAAGTTGAAATCTTGTTCTTTTTTGAACTCGTCAACTAAATAGTCAATTAAAGCTAAGTCAAAATCTTCACCACCTAAGAATGTATCACCATTAGTAGACAATACCTCAAACTGTTGCTCGCCATCAACGTCAGCAATTTCAATAATTGATACGTCAAATGTACCACCGCCTAAGTCATATACAGCAATAGTACGGTCGCCTTCCTTTTTATCCATACCATAAGCAAGGGCAGCAGCGGTTGGTTCATTGATAATACGCTTAACGTTAAGGCCAGCAATTTTACCAGCATCTTTAGTTGCTTGACGCTGTGAATCATTAAAATAAGCAGGAACAGTAACGACCGCATCTGTTACTTTCTCGCCTAAATAATCCTCGGCCGTCTTTTTCATCTTCTGTAGAACTTCTGCAGAGATTTGTGGGGGCGCCATTTTCTTACCATTTACTTCTACCCAAGCATCACCATTGTCCGCTTTGACAATTTTATAAGGAACCATGCCGATATCTTTTTGCACCACTTTGTCATCAAAACGACGCCCAATAAGACGTTTAATAGCAAATAAGGTGTTATGAGGGTTTGTCACTGCCTGACGCTTAGCAGATTGACCAACGAGTGTCTCACCATCTTTATATGCAATGATTGATGGTGTCGTGCGAGTCCCTTCAGAATTTTCAATGACTTTAACACTGTCACCTTCCATTACTGCTACGCAAGAGTTTGTTGTACCTAAATCAATACCAATTGTTTTAGCCATGTTATAAAGCTCCGAAAGTTTTATTTTTAAGGTTTGTTTCAATACTAGCGATGACTTTGCAATAGTTATTAATCTAAAAATAGATTAACTTCTTAATAAGTCTCGCTTCTTGTATATTTATATCGGTTTAGTTGGTCAGTTTTTCAAGCTAAATTCTGCTAGAAACTCATTTTTAATGTGAATTTTTGTATGCCCTACCCATACAGACGTCTAAAAAACTTACTTTTTATGTTTTGATAGACATTAAAGGCTGGTTTACGTTATTTATTGACCTACTTTAACCATAGCAGGGCGCAATAGGCGACCATTTAGTGTATATCCTTTTTGCAAGACCTCGCCAACTGTGTCTGCTGGAGCATCTGGATCAATACCAACTGCTTCATGAAACTCAGGATTAAACTTATCATTATCAGGATTAACCACTTCCACACCCTGTTTACTTAATACTGATAAAAATGTTTTATGGGTCAATTTAACCCCTTTCATAATAGCGTCATCAGCATCGTCATCATTTTCAACGCTCACAATGGCACGCTCTAAATTATCGACGACTTCTAAGAGCTCTTTGATAAATTTTTGCAGAGCAAATTTGCGACTTTTTTCTGTCTCTTGCTCCATACGCTTTTGTGCATTGTAAGCATCCGCGTTCGCACGAGCTTGACCTTCTTTAGCCGCTTTAACTTCACTTTCTAGTTCTGCAATACGATCTTCATACACTTTTAAATCAAATTCACTGTGTATCACTTCGTTTTCGCCATCATTATTTGCTGGGTCAAACTCCTTCATCGTTTGCTCTAATACAGTGCTAGTTGCTTGCTCTGCATCATGGGTAGCAGATGTAGTTTCATCATTCTGATTATCATTATTCATAATGTCTCCTAAACAGCCTTATTAGCGGGCTTGGTTGATGTACAAAGTTTATATATAGGGATGCTACCAAAAAAGCGTTAAATTAACGTACAATTATACTTACTTATATTTATATGGGGGCATGTTCTATATTCGCAAATACCCCTTAATCTATAAAATATCTGTACTGTTAAGACACACTTCTTTGTTATTTTCTTCAATGCTAACAGCTTGATAAAGGTCGTACAGTAAAATTTCAAGCTTTAGGCACAAACTTAACACAATCACTTTTGTTAATTTGACTGTCCTGACTGATACTTTCAGCGTTAGCATTGTTAAGACTGCGTATGGTCGTCACTCATAAAAAAGCTAATAGCAAATAGGATAACTGCTAAGATGGCATCCCATATAGTAAAAAACCAAAGCTCAACTTCTATACCCTTTTTAAGGAATAGATTGATACTGGCAGCCGTTATCTTTTTCGTTGCTTCTATTTTAATAATCGGCTGCAATGATTCAAATCTGGCACCTAAAGTCCAGATTCATCATGATGAAATTATTATTGATAAATCGTTAATTCGTACCAACAACCCTGAACGTTATCAGCCTAGTTTTAACTTAGAAGGGGCCCTAATTCCTGTCGATATTATGAAAATAAGCTCGCCTTATCATGCTAATAGCCCTGAATACTTAGTGAGAGAAGGGGATAAGGTTAAAAAAAATCAAGTCATTGCTCGAATGCATAGTATGATGAGCGCAAAAGATATTGAAAAAGCTAACTTTGAGTTTTTGGATATTGAAGTGAATAACAATAAAAACAATAAAAGTGACGAACAGGAGGCTTCAGACATTAGCTCCATATCCTCTAATACCAAGATTTCTAATGACAACCCTTCTAATAAGAATGATCCTAAGCAAGCAGCTTCTGAAAATACAAATAACCCAAGCCATTCAAGTAACTTAAGAGATACCTTCGAATCAACAGAGTCTGCTATACAAAACACGGTTGACGCTATCAAACATAAAACGGAATCATCGACCCTTACCAAACAATTAAACCGGATTACCGATCAAGAACAGCCAACATTAACTAAAAATACAGAAGAAAAGGCTACAGCTGATAATACCCTGCTACCGGTTACTCTCATATTTAAATCTCCTTTAGAAGGAGAGGTAACCCACCTTGAAATGATAGAGAATAAGATTGATGACAATATAACCAGCAGTATCTCCGCTAACGAACCGTTTATGCGCGTTGCCGACACACGTCATTTGCAGCTTGTTGGTAAACTACCGCTTTCAGCGGAACCTCAATTGTCTGTCGGACAAACGGTCAATTTTACAATTTATGATGTGAATCGTGAATTTACTGGGCAGATTAGTCATATTACCCCTTATCCTGAACAAGAGCATTTAATGGTCAGAGCCCCCGTTATTCCAGACACTAAAAATGAATCCCTTCTAAAAGCAGGTATGCGTGCCACTATGACTATTGAATATGGTCAAGTCCAGCTTGGCGTTCGTATGCCGCGTAGCGCAATTTTTGAAGCAGACTTAAGCGAGCTAAACGGTAAGCACACTAGACCCACTAGCCCCATTCACGGCTTTGTGTGGGTCATTCTACAAAACCAAACGCTTGCTTACACACCTGTTGAGGTCGTCAAGTACTTTCCAGAGTCTGATCATTTTTTAGTGCACGGAGTTAATAACGACAGCCTAGTATGTTTAGCAGACCTACCAAAAGACTCTGATGGTAAAAAAATATCAATTGATTAAATAGGGCGTTGTGGACAATAGAAATTATCTTTATTTAAAGGGTAGACGATGCAAAGATAAAAGCCATATCTCAGATGGAAAAATTCCGTCATTCATTGTCTATAGATATGAAACGATCTTCAATATGAGCACTGTTTCACGTGAAACTTCAACTTATAAGAGTCTATAAATCTTGATCTTCCAGTGCCTGCTTTAATGTAGGCTGATTAAACTCAAAGCCAAGACCTAACAAAGCTTTGGGCAGTACTCTTTGGCCATCTACAAGTAAAGTGGCCATCTCACCAAACATTGTTTTTAAAACAAACTCAGGTAGGGTCATAAAAGTTGGACGATTAAGCCAGAGCCCTAGCGCTTTTGTAAACTCAGCATTGGTAACAGGATTTGGTGCGGTTAAGTTATACAGCGCTGGTTTGTTTGGTGACTTACCACTAATCTGCGAGTCTTTATCTCCTGATTGAGCTAAATGATGCGAGATGATAAACCAAGTGGCGCGTACCCAGTCTTCTCGGCTTATCCAACTCATGATTTGCTGACCATTGCCAAGCTTACCACCTGCTCCCATCTTAAAGGGTGTTAGCAAACGCTCTATCATTCCACCCTCTGGATGAATAACGACCCCTGTTCGTAGCAGGGCGACGTCAACTCCCAAGCTCTGGGCACCGGTTGCTTCTTTTTCCCATCGCTCACACAATTGGTGGGCAAAATCTTCATCGTCACTTTCTGCATGTTCGCCATTTGCTACATGCGGGCTGCTTTCATCAAGTGGTTTGCTGCCCTGTGCCCCGTACCAGCCAATTGCCGAACCGCTTAGCAGTAGCTTTGGTTTACTATTGACTCTGGCAATATAGTCGATAATTGACTGGGTAGGTTTTAAACGACTTTCATATAATATGCGCTTACGCTCATCGCTCCACCTTTGGTCAGCAATTCCAGCACCTGCAAGGTTGATAATGACATCATAATGTTGCTGAGTGAGTTGTAACTCTTCATAACTCATCATTTTTATGTAATCAGGGTGCGACTGTGACGTATCACGGCTTAACCATGTGATATTTACGGTTTGCTTAACGTTTTTGTGTACCCACTCACTTAACGCTTTGCCTAAAAACCCTGAACCACCGCTAATTAAAATATTCATTATTATTCCTTGGTTTCAAAACAACTATTATCACTTTATATAGTTATGCGCATAGCCCAAGTATAGGACAAGTTTTGTGCTCATACTTATTGCCAAACAGTTTCAAGTTTTTCAAGCTAATTTTTATAGAGTCCATTTATGGAGGCCATTTATAGAGGCCATCGCTATACAAACCGTCGCACTTTGTTTGGCAGGCACAATTCGCTTGTCACTGAGGTAAGGGATTGCGAAGTCAAAGCGCTGTGCTAATTTTGGTAGATTAATGTTTGGTAAATGATTGTTTGATATTACTGGAAACAAGTGATCGACTTCCCAAACAGCAAACATACCGATAGTAGCATTGGCTCACATCATCACTGTTAAATGATAAACCGCAATTTGAACAAAAACTGTATAGATCAAGTAGTCAAAACTTGGCAATAGGTTGTCAGAAAAAGACATACAATGACGGCAAAGCAAACCACCATGACAGTATTAAGAAGAGGTAAGGTAAAACTATGGCAGATAAAAAGTGCAAAGATTTACCTGATGGCTGATCCAGAAACAGCATCTCTTATCTGACTGGGTAAGGTATACCCCAGCGTTTCTCCTTGAAGATAACAAATACCCTCTTCAAAATAATTATACGCTTGTTTAAAAGTAGTGGCAGGCGTTTTACCTGAAGGGTTGCAGCTGGTTGAAACTATAAATCCATAAGGATTATTCTCGCTTACCATCTGCTTGCAAAGCTCACGGACTAAAGGATGTGAAATAACACGAACCGCAACTGATTCATGATTGCCAGTAATCCAACTTGGGATACTCATAAGAGCATCAGTATCCAAATCTGTTTTTGGCAAGGGCAGTAACCAAGTATGTGCTTGGCGTTTCGATAGAGAATGAGCACTATCAGGCGGTTGCCAACTGTCTATTACTGACTGAAGGCTGGCTTCGGATAAGCCTAGCAACAAAGGTTTAATACGATCGATACTGTCAGTAACCACAATCATCCCTTTCTCAATAGGTCTATCTTTAATAGCCAAAATGTGCCGAACTGACACTTCATTAAAAGGATCACAACCGATACCCCAAACACTTTCTGTCGGGTAAGCTAGCAGTTTTCCTTGATGTAACCATTGGGTTGCTTGCTGGGTGTTGTGAGTTATCTGTGAGGGTTTAGAATTCATAATTTGGTACTTCGAATGACTGTTATAGAGCAGATAGAGGGTCGTCTTTTTTTAAAAACCCTGTATTAGTAGTGATAGTGTGTTATCAGGAATATAGGCAAAGTGACTTCTATTTAAGCTCTTTTATAACGCCCACTTACTTGAACAATAACGCCCAATAACTCCAGCTCCATAAGCTGACTTAATAAAGAGGGAGTATCTAAACCAGTTTTGTTAACGAGCGCATCCAAATCTTGACCATCCCAATCAACATGGACACAAACAGACTGCAAGTGCTCGGGGATATCAATGACAGGATTGACCGAGGGAGTGGATTGTCTATTAGGTTTGTGACCATTTGAGATATTGGTTGGGCTTGGTTCAAATTGAACGGTTTTAGCTAATTTAACACCATCTTTCTCATTAGAACCTAATAACTTATGATTTACAAATAGTGAGGGTTTTGCAATCGGTGCTTCCTGTTTTTGTGATTGAATAGAGTTGGAATCTTGCGATTGAATAGAGTTTAAAGATTGACCTATAGGCGTGCTGAACTGAGTGGCTAGGTCACTAATAACATGGTCAGGATGGTAAATCAGTGTCGCTCCTTCACGAATCAAATAAAGACACCCTTGAGCATTAACGTTATCTATACTGCTAGGTATCGCAAATACCTGTTTGCCTTGCTCCGAGGTTAGCCTCGCTGTAATCAACGAACCGCTTTTTACGGCAGCTTCTGTGACAATAGTACCCAAACTCAGCCCTGCTACAATACGATTTCGCCTTGGAAAGGTATGTTTATTAGGCGGAGTACCAGGCAGCAACTCCGATATAATACACCCGCCTTCATTAATAATTCTATCAAACAGCACCTGATGTTGCTTCGGATAACACACATCGATGCCTGTACCCATGACCCCAACTGTACGACCCACTTGATCTGGCTGCTGGGATAAGGCACCCAAATGAGACTGAGCATCGACACCTTGTGCTAGGCCGCTGGTAATCACATAACCCGCTTGTGCAAGATATTGTGCCATGTCGAAGGTGATTTTCTGTGCTGCCGTTGAGGGTTTTCGACTACCAACCATAGCGATTTGTGCTTGAGCCAAACGGCATACATTGCCCCGATAAAACAACACTGGTGGAGGATCAAACAGTTGTTTCAGTTGATTTGGATACGCCTCATCATCCAAAAACAATAGGTTATAATGGCCGGCACGAATCTGCTGCTCTATTGCCTGTATAAACGCCTTATCTGTCACATCATTAGCCTCGGTATGCCTACCAATGTGTTTGGCGTGAATACTAAGCATGGCCCAATCACTAGCAGATTTTTGCAGGGCGATACCTGCTGACTGATAATGCTTAAGTAACTTGTAAAAGGCAGACAGCGAGGTGTTAACTCGCTGCCATAGTAGTAACGTTGCGCGCTGCTCTGGTATCAAATTCGGTACATTTAAACTCATATTAATATCCAAAGCATGGTTAACCGTTGATTAGGTTTTAAAACCTTTAAAACCTAAGTGGTAATACCCTATCACCCATATTTAAAGGCAATTCCGTATCTAAGACATAAGCGTAGCTAATTTTGTCAAAGGTTTTAAACAGCATGAGATGACCCGCTTGCTCACTTGGTAAACGAACAGGGATATCGTTATCTCTAATATCACGTACTAATGCCCCTTTTTTAAAGACGGTTAGGACATCACCAACATTAGCGCCATTTTCTAGGCCTAAGTTAACCGCCACCACACTGCCTTTGCCTGCGCTATTGATAGAGCCCATTATCCGAATAACTTGACCACCACGATTCACATTGGCAGCTTTAAGGTTAAAAATAGGCGATAGATCATTTGTTATTTCAATAAACACTCTATCACCTTCACGTACTTCAGTATCGTATGACTTTATCAGATCAATACTAGATATATTATTGCTTGTTACATTGGTCACGATTCCTGTGGCAACTTGTTGTACTTCTAAACCAACCACTTGATTTTTTTGCTGGTCAATATAGGGCTTACCTTCACGGTAAATACCGTAGCGTTGTCCCACAATAAGCGGTGCACCCTTAGCATAAATTTTATCACCTTCAGCAGTAATAAGGTTGCCTGTTTTTGACGCCAACACATACGGCGTTGCTTGAAAATCAGTCGGGTTAACAATCAACACCCTATCAAGCCAATATTCAATAGCAGATAAGGGTATGGCAGGGATACTATTATTCAAAGGGGTTATAGTTACATTCTGCGTTGCTGCTGCGGGTGCTATCATATTGCGTTCAATACCCGCACACCCTTCACCTGTATCAATACCAACCAAAGTCTCACCCCTAATCACACACATCAATAAAATATCACCTGGATAGATGAGATGGGGGTTTTTAACCTGTTTATTTGTCGCCCAAATCTGACGCCATTGCAGCGGATTGTTCAAATATCGT
This sequence comes from Psychrobacter sp. CX97, assembly GCF_057396285.1. NCBI lineage: Bacteria > Pseudomonadati > Pseudomonadota > Gammaproteobacteria > Moraxellales > Moraxellaceae > Psychrobacter > Psychrobacter sp. CX97. Next base: position 140,799 of record NZ_JBXYJE010000005.1, read on the forward strand.
CCAGATATATCCCAAAGCGTATCACCCTTTTTTACCACATAACGGTTTGGTGCATCTGCTTTTAAGGTTGGTGGTGGATTATTCGCGCCAGCTGTTGACGCACCCATGAGCATGACCACTGAGAAAACACTCAGAATTGCTGTCTTTGCCATTGAGTTTCTAAACCAGTTACCCATACTCTTTTTCATTCGTCTATCCATAATGTTTGGAAACTATAATGTTTGGAAAATAGTGCGTTATAAAGGTTTCACTACCTTTTTAATCTCATCAGCGACTAAGCTGGCATCGTTGTCCAAAACCGTGACGTGCTGTTCCAGACTTTCAATATCTTTAGTATGCTCTGGTCGCTTAATATCAATTTGTCCCACTGCCTCAAAGATAGTTTCAGAAAACTTCACGGGTAACGCCGTTTCAGCACAGATAATCACTTCACCATCTCGTTGCAATTCTCGCGCAACCTTAACACCATCGGCGGTGTGCGGATCAATCAAATCATTATAATTGTCATACACGGCTTTGATAGTATTGAGACGGTCTTGATGCGTTGATTTGCCAGATGCAAAGCCATAGCGAGTATTCACCGCCTCTAACACATCCGACAAATCAAAGCCTTGACCTTCTTTCACCCCATCGAACAACTCATGCACCCGCTTACTGTCTTTTTCCAATAATAGATAAATGAAGCGCTCAAAGTTAGATGCTTTGGAAATATCCATAGACGGGCTAGAGGTCACATACGTTTGTTCCGCAGGGCGAGGGCTATAACTGCCTTGATTAAAGAAATCGTTTAGCACATCGTTTTCGTTGGTAGCGACGATTAAACGCTCAATTGGCAGACCCATCTCACGGGCAATATGACCGGCGCAGATGTTACCAAAGTTACCAGATGGCACGCAGAAGCTAATTTTCTTATCGTTATTAGCCTTGTTAGCATCGTTGTTAGCCTCTTTATTAGTCACATTAAAGTAGGCTTTAAAATAATATACGATTTGCGCTAAGATACGCCCCCAGTTAATTGAGTTCACCGTACCTAAGCTATATTTGGCTTTAAAATCCGCATCTTGCTGCAAGGCTTTGACGATATCCTGACAGTCATCAAACATGCCTTTAATAGCGATATTATGAATATTGGCATCGGTCAAGCTGTACATTTGCGCCCGTTGAAACTCGCTCATTTTGCCATGTGGCGACATCATAAACACTTCGATGTTGTCTTTGCCCCGTAGCGCATATTCGGCGGCACTACCGGTGTCACCACTGGTCGCACCAATGATGGTCAACCGTTTATTTTTCTTTTTCAGCACATATTCAAAGGCATTACCCAAAAACTGCATTGCCACGTCTTTAAACGCCAACGTCGGACCATTAGACAACCCTAAAATATATAAATCATCTTCTAATTTACGTACTGGCACAATCTCTTCGCTACCAAAAACCTTAGCCGTATACGTGCGCTCGATAATATCTTTTAAATCTGCGTCATTAATATCGGTAGCATACAGGCGCATGATTTCAAATGCCAACTCTGGATAGCTCAGCTCACGCCATTTATCTAATGTCGCACCATCAATGTGCGGATAGCTTTCAGGCAACATTAAACCACCGTCTGGCGCAAGCCCCATCAACAACACATCGCTAAAATTCATTGGCTCAGTTTGACCACGGGTACTGATATATTTCATGTTTTGTCCTATCTACAAGTCTTATAATATTAGATTATAAAAAGAGTAGCATATTTTTGACGATAAGCCATATTAAATAGAGGTATGATTGGTTTTTGTAGCTAATCCAGCTTTCCACTACTATCTTGGTTGTCATAAGGGCGGGCGCTAATAGCAAGTTGCATTCCTGCTACCACGATAATGCCTCTTGCTAAGCGCCCGCAACCTTATGCTACACCAAGTATATCCGCTGCAATCTGGGCTAAACCGCTCCTAAGAAAAAGTAAGTCGCTTTATACAAAGCACATTTTCTCTCACTTTTAATAAATTTATGGAATATTGTATTATCTATACTTTCCTTGTCATGAATGAGCTTATGCCATTTACTCTCGATAACTTTTTTTGCTGATGGGGATTCTTTTGAATCAACTTTATCCAATACATGTCCAATTGCTCTAGCTAAGGAAATAGCGGAAACCCAAAGAACTCGGTAATTATCTAAGTCGCTTTCTTTTTCCAGCATGGAATGGGCTTTAATCAAATCACTTAAAACCAATCGCGCTTTAGATGTCATTACTACTTTCCTTCCTCAACACCGCATAATAAAACCCATCACCACCTGATTGGTTTTGTTCATTTAACGGCAAACATTGACGCCCAATCTCTTGCTCAATACCCCAATTGGTTTCGTCATCGTCAAACGCCACAGCCACCGCATCATTATGACGTTCAAGAAACGCCTGCATCTGTTCCACGTTTTCTTGCTTTAAAATCGAACAGGTTACATACAAAAAGTAACCACCAGACTTTAGTTGCGACCATAAGTTATCTAAGATTTGCTCTTGTAACTGCGCCGTATGTTGTACATCTTCCTCGGTACGCAGTAAGGTAATATCTGGATGACGACGAATCACGCCAGTTGCAGTACAAGGCGCATCGAGTAATATGGCATCAAATCCAGTTGATTGTTCAGTAGCATCTTTCGCTTGCCAATTAGTTGCATCCACGCATTCGATGTCCAAATGCAATTTACTATTCACAATAGGCGCGGGCAGTCGTAACCGCTCTAAGTTCTCAAAAATACGCGTAATACGAGGCGCTTCATTATCGATAGCCGTTAGCTCGACTTTATTAATGGTAGTTGTCGAATCTTCTGATTGTTTCACGTGAAACAAACCTGTGTTCTGCTCTTCCTGCTCACCTAGTAATTCGAGCCAATGTGCCAACTTTCCCCCTGGCGCAGCACAGGCATCCAGTAATCGTACCGTCTCGGTTGAATTAGCGATGACCAACTTTTGAAGTAGCGCATCAATAATAGGTGCCGCCAATTGTGCATGCGCATCTTGTACGCTAGCAATACCCTCTTCAAACTCAGGTAATTGACTGACCGGCATGCTATCGATAAGCTCGATTGCCTGTTGTTCAATCTTAACTGTATCTTTAGCGTCATCAGTATTGATAGTGGTTTTGAGGGTTACCAATTCTGCTGCTATCTCGGCCTCGTTCAGTTGTGACAAATAGCTTTCACAATCGGTTTGCAAGCTATTTACTCGTAAAAACATCGGTGCTGACTGGCGCAGGCTTTGGGTCAACTCATCATACTGATCTCGCCAATCTGCTTTTAACTGCTGAGCTAGCCAGTTTGGTAGACTATGATTTTTATTGGCTTTTTTGCGAAATTTATTCGGATTCTTTGCCACTTTACGCAGTACCGCATTGACCAGACCTGATGCCCGATCAAATTTGATCTGCTTGACCGCTTCTACCGTTTCATGGATAGCGGCATGGTCAGCAACATTTAAATACAGCAGCTGAGTCATCCCTAATTGAAGGGTAGTACGTACTTCAATTTCATCAATAGGGTTATCCGCTAGACTGTCTAGCAACCGAGCCGTGGCATGCCAGTGACGTAATGTGGTTAATAACAACGCGTGGGCAAAGCCTTTGTCATCGCCATTTAAGCTATTTAGCAATGGGTCTAATAAACTGGTTAATGATTGACCTTGTTGAATAGACAATAAAGTATTTATAACGGCAACGCGAACGTTGATAGGTTTGGATGATGATTTAGAAGGACTATGCCGATTATGGTTCATTTAATGCCTAATTTAATAATTTGGTCGGGTTAATATAGGGTTGCTTGATTGAACTTAATTTTGCGATACAAAACGATCGCCATCTTCAAGTTGACTGCCATGACACACTTGCTCAGCAGTGACAGGCTTGCTGCCTGCAAATTGCAGCTTGGTTAGGCGTAGGGTAGTTGACACGTCATCATCTGGGCTGTTTTTACCACAGGCCACTAAAATCGCATTCTTACCGACACTAATAATTGTACCTGGGTCTGCTACTGTGGTTTGAGTGGCATTGAAGGGTAATGCTTCTAATACTTTGACGCGCTTTGGTGCTTGCCCTTGAGAATCTCCCAAAAAGGTATAAGCACCCGGATAAGGATGCATGCCACGTATCTGACGTTCAATAACTTTTGCTGACTGGTTCCAGTCGATTTCACCCTCTGCTTTACTTAATTTTTCAGCATAAGTTGCCAAGCTATCGTCTTGTTTTTCCGCTTGGGCTTGGTAATGGGGTAGGTCCTTTAATACGGTAATAATTGCTTCAGCGCCTAATTGTGCCATTTTGTCATGCAAAGTTTCAGTCGTTTCATCAGACTTTATATCATACTCAACTTTATAAAGCATATCGCCTGTATCTAACCCTTTATCCATTTGCATAATGGTAATTCCCGTCTTGTCATCTCCTGCTAACAAGGCACGATGAATAGGTGCGGCCCCGCGCCAACGGGGTAGTAAAGAGGCATGAATATTTAAACAGCCATATGTCGGTGTCTTTAACACCCCTATGGGCAAAATAAGACCATAGGCAGCCACAACCATAATATCAGGCTTATAATTGGCTAATGTTTCACGTGAAACCTGACCTTCCTCTGCTGATTTTCTAAAAGTTAGAGGTTGCTCAACTGGAATGCCATGATCTAATGCTAATTGTTTAACCGCTGAGGCTGTCACCTTTTGTCCGCGTCCAGCTTTACGATCTGGCTGCGTATAAACAGCGACTATCTCGATATTTAGCGCATCTTGTTGCTCAATAAGTGCCTGCAAGCTGATTGCTGCAAATTCTGGTGTGCCTGCGAATATGAGTCTTAGTTTTGGTAAGCATTTTGAAGCGTCAGTTACAGTCATATATTTATTAAATCACAAGGTAGGTTGATGGATAAAATCATTTGTAGTTAATCAGCAGGATAACGCTCATTCGTCATGAAATGCAGTCAGCCAATCCATAGGGTTAGGTTAGTTAGTTAATTGAGTACTGTTTAAAGCTAAATTGATTATGCCATTGGTTAATCGTTTATGAGAAAAACCTCTTGCATAACCCTCTTAAATATTAAATGTTAGCAATTGAAATATTAAGATATTAAGACGCTACACTAGTAGAATCCATCTAGTGGACTAGAACTTTTCCTAATACTTAGACCTTGATACCCTCTAACACTAGCTTTCAGTCTCAACGTATACCAGACGTTCCAAATAACGGGCAATTAAATCAACTTCAATATTAACCTGTCCATCTATGTGCCAGTGTTTGGCTATATTGGTTACTTGCGCCGTGTGAGGAATAATATTCAAGCACACTAGGTTATCTTTAACCAGATTTGTGGTCAGGCTAATACCGTCTACTGTTATAGAGCCTTTAGTTGCTACATATTTCTTTAATTCATTGGGGATAGCAACTTCAATATAGATTGAACGCGCATCCTCAACCATCTTTTTGATCGTACCAACACCATCTACATGCCCTGACACCATATGCCCGCCAAAGCGAGTTGTTGGTAGCATTGCTTTTTCCAAATTAAGGGTATCGCCAACTTGCCATTTCTCCATCGCTGTTTTTGTTAAAGTTTCACGTGAAACATCAACTGAATAACTTGTCTCAGTCATGTCAATAACCGTCAAACAAATGCCATTACACGCGATGGAATCGCCAAGACTGACGTCATTTAAATCCAGATTATCAGACTGGATAACCAATCGCACATCACCACCAATACTATCTATTGCAGCTAACGTACCCGTACTTTCTATAATACCTGTAAACATATTTTCATCCAATATACAATCACTAAAACCTGTGGATAACTTATAGATAACGGTTATAACCCTTTAATAACAAGCCTCTTAATATAAAGTTATCCACAGCCCAATAAAAAACTATAATTTTAAATCCATTTATAGCTGGTTCCATGTGAAACCTTTGATTATAAAGCATTGATAAAAAAACTAAGATTAGACAGTTCCACATGAAACCTAAGTAATCCACAATCTGATATAAAAACCGTAAAATTTACTCTTTTTTAAAGGAATAAAAAAACAACCTGTGGATAACTTTTCTGCAACCTAATTTAAACCTCAATATATCTGCTAATATACGCACCAGTTATCAATACTAATAATTGATACGTTATATGAATTTGACATAAATAGAACTTAAAAATTGATCGAGGATTTAAGTGTTATTAAGTACTACATAAAATAACGATCAAAAGGTAATAAACTAATCTTTATGTCACTGCCAATTTGGCTCAAACTATTTACTCTAAATCGTTTTTGATTAGCCAATTCATCTATAGTCATAGACAACATTGGTTTGGCACTTTGGCCGAGAATACAAGGCGCCTGATAAATAATAAGCTCATCAACCAAACCTTCTTTAATAAAACTACCAGAGACCTGAGCCCCAGCCTCTATTAAAACATCGTATATTTGATAGTCCGCAACTAGGTTATATAGCAGGTGTTTCAAATCAGATTTTACATGTAATAGTGTGCTTTGTTGTTTAAACACGTTATATCTATCGCTCACATTTACTAAACGTCTTCGTCTATCAAGTACCACAATTTGAGGTTGTGGAACCTCAGATAATGGTACACCCAGCAGGGTTGAGCGCACATTCAAGCTTGGGTTATCATCAATAATCGTCTGACTACCAGTAATAATAGCCCCACTTAATGCCCGAAGCTTTTGTACATCTTCACGAGCAGCATTGCCAGTAATCCACTTAGACTCACCTGATGCCATTGCCGTGCGTCCATCAAGGCTAGTGGCTATTTTTAGGCGTACATAAGGCATACTAGATCGCATCGCCTTTAAAAACCCTAAATTTAATTGTTCAGCTTGTTGTTTGCCCACGCCAATGGATACTTCTATGCCTGCCTCAACTAACATAGTCACACCTCGTCCGGCAACCTTAGGGTTTGGATCTAATCCAGCAATAACTACACGATTTATACCCGCTTCAATTAAAGCCATTGCACAAGGTGGTGTACGCCCTGTGTGGCTACAGGGTTCGAGTGTCACGTAAGCAGTTGCACCTTGCGCTTGCCTGCCGGCCTCACGTAATGCAAAAACCTCAGCATGAGGCTTGCCTGCCTTTGGATGAAAGCCACTGCCTATAATATGGTTATCTTTTACTACTATACATCCGACAGCGGGATTCGGGCGAGTGGTATAAATCCCTCTTTTTGCCTGCTCAATTGCTAACGTCATAAAATAGGCGTCTTGCGGCTGTGGAGGGGTAATACCATGAGTACTAACATGAGAAGTGGGCATAACAAACCTGAATGATTTATTTGGTATTGATAGTTTAAAAGGAATGGCTCAAATAGGGCTCAAATAGGGCTCAAATAGGGCTCAAATAGGGCTCACTTTAAGAAAGTAACGGTTTAAATGATAGAAATATTTACCTAAAACCCTACTATTTAAGCTTCATTAACTCTCAGAGGGACGTATGTTTTGTAACTCTTGACGAAATGCCTCAATATCTTGAAAGTCACGATATACACTAGCAAAGCGTACATAGGCCACATCATCCACTTCCTTGAGTTCACTCATAACCACCTCACCTAGTTTTTTACTGCTTACTTCCCTCTCTCCTAATTGGCGTATTCGCTTTTCAATACGGCTAATTAACGCATCCTGCTCGTCAATCGTTACCGGGCGTTTTTGCAAAGGTAATTGAATCGAACGCCTTAATTTTTCGGCATCATATGGCTCTATACGACCACTTGATTTAATCACTCTGGGCATCACGACTTCAACAACTTCGAACGTCGTGAAGCGCTCCTGACACTGATTACATTGACGGCGGCGGCGTACCTGCGCGCCCTCAGCCGCAAGGCGTGAGTCAATGACTTTAGTGTCGTCCGCGTTACAGTAGGGGCATTGCATGATTAGATTCTCAGTAAAGTTTAATAAAAGCCACAAAGCTAATACGGCTGAACGAGTTTGATAGGTGGAACACAATCTACACTTAAAGCACTGTGAAAGCAGAACATTATAAAGTTATTTACCAATACAAAAGCTACCAAAGATCTGACCTAATAAATCATCTGCACTAAACTCACCAGTAATTTCTCCCAAACTATGTTGCGCTTGGCGTAGACTTTCCGCAACCAATTCTCCCGCTTGATAATCTACCAACTGTTCATGCGCTTCTTTAAGGTATTGCTGAGTACGTTTTAAGGCATCTAAATGGCGTACCCGTGCTATAAGACTGTTTTCAGGCGGATGAAAACCAACTTTTTCGCATAATAGCTCAATTAATTTATCTATTCCTTGTGATGTTTCACATGAAACATTAACTTGATCATATCCAGAAATAGTAGCTTGATCTGCCACTTGCCGCTTGATTAAATCTCGCTTGTTACCTATAAATAACATCCTTGAATTATCAAAATTTGGCAGCGAATTGCCATCTTCGGTTTTAAATAACTCTTGCGCTAATTGCACTGGATCGGCATCTTTTGATAAATCATACACCAAAAGCAGTAAGTCCGCTTGGTTGATGGCGGTGCGCGCACGCTCAATACCAACACGCTCTACCGTATCTGTTGTATCGCGAAGTCCTGCAGTATCTGTAAGATGAATGGTTAACCCATTCAACACAATGGTCTCTTGTAAAACATCTCGAGTCGTTCCCGCAACCTCTGTTACGATGGCACGCTCTTGTCCCGCCAAACAATTCAATAAACTTGATTTACCTGCATTTGGTCGACCTGCTAAGACAACATGTACACCATCTCGCAATAACTGACCTTGTTGCGCAGTCGCTAAAATAGCGGCCACTTTATCTGTTATCGCATCAAGCTTCCCCTCAATAACCCCATCAGCCAGAAAGTCAACATCCTCTTCATCAGGGAAATCAATGGAGGCTTCCACATACAGACGTAAATGTATTAACGCTTCTAAAACAAGGTTTATTTTCTCTGAAAATTCGCCTGTAAGTGAACGTATGGCACTATTAGCGGCTGCTACACTGGTGGCATCTATGGCATCTGCAATCGCTTCTGCTTGAACCAAATCGAGCTTATCATTATCAAAAGCTCGATAGGAAAACTCACCTGCTTGAGCCTGCTTTGCACCAAGTTCAAACACTCGAGACAACAGCAGGTTCTGTAATATCATTCCCCCATGCCCTTGTAGCTCAATCACATCTTCACCTGTAAAAGAATGGGGGGCTTTAAAATACAACACCAGCCCTTCATCTAGTACGTTTTTATGCTCATCGTAAAATCGACAAAAGGAGGCCAAACGTGGTGTGAACTCGTGCTTACCAGTAAGTTGACACGCAATAGCATGTGCCTTAGGTCCTGACAAGCGGATGATACCCACACCGCCTCGACCGATTGGGGTTGCAATCGCAGCTATGGTACTCGAATGAGACGCGTCGTGATTAACAGCAGAAGTCATATTTTGCTCTAATAATTCTAGTAATGTTTACTTATTTATATAGTATCTTTATACAGCTTTGATGCTAATTTAATGTACTTTTGCTAGCAAAAATCCAAGTGAAAAAATACAAATTATACATTTAACGAAACTGACAATGTATTCAGTTGATACAGTATTAACGGTGTCATTTAAGTAGTCTAAAAGGCCTATAAGGCAAAGAGCTCAGCCAGTAGCTGATATATTTAAGCAAACGTTGCAAACGAGATTAACACTTTAACCCTTAGAATTACTGTAACTATATTACAAATGGGCTGATATCTTAGCATAGTATTAGTATATCGGAAGTCGAATAAACGCCCTGTCAAGCTTACAACCCGATGGTCTGTTTTTAATATTAACTCTAATTTTCTACCCTTATTCACACAGTTTATCTATATGCTACATTATTTTCGCAGTCTAAATTTACTACCGGAACCGTTTAAGCAGGCCTTATATAGCAGGTCTTATATATAGGAAGATAAAAATAGATTATTAAAAAAGCACCTTATTAAATAAGGTGCTTTTATCAGCTAAATAACCAAATAGCTATAGGACAGAGCGTTGGTTATTCATTTATTGCTAACCTATAACTTGAGCGGACTTTTCTTTTTGTTCTCTTTCAACTCTTTTGTTTACCAAATACTGTTGACCCATAGTAAATAAGTTATTTACTGTCCAATATAATACAAGACCAGCAGGGAAGAACAACATGAATGCGGTAAAGATTATTGGCAAAAACTTCATCACTTTAGCTTGCATTGGGTCGGTTGGTTGCGGGCTAAACAGTTGCATTGCAAACATGCTGGCACCCATCAATATTGGCATAATAAACCAAGGATCCATGGCCGATAAATCTTGAATCCATAGAATCCACGGGGCGTGACGTAGCTCCACACTCTCGACCAATACCCAGTACAATGCTAAGAAAATAGGCATCTGTAGTAAAATTGGTAAACACCCAGCCATAGGGTTTACCTTTTCTTCTTTGTAAATGGCCATCATCTCTTGTGACATTTTCATACGATCATCGCCATGCTCTTCTTTTAAAGCAGCGAGACGGGGTTGTAAGGCACGCATTTTAGCCATTGAGTAATAGCTTTTGTTCGAAAACCAAAATAGGGCAATCTTAACCAGTACCGTTAAAGCGATAATCGACCAACCCCAGTTACCAATAACCTTATGAATACCTTCAAGAATGGCAAATAAAACTTTCGAGATAGGCCATAGCAACCCATAATCCACAGTCTTATCTAAGCCTGGTGCAACGTCTCTTAAGATTTCTTGAACCTTAGGACCTGAATACAGGGTAGCGGTTAAGTCTATTTGTTTATTTGCAGGGACAGCGATTGGCTGGCTGTTCATACCAATAAAATAATCACCGCCTGCCTCACGGCTAAAGAATTGTCCTGTAAAGTTCTCTGGTGTCCATGCTGAAACAAAATAATGCTGGATAATGCCTACCCAACCCTTGTCACTAGATGCTGTTAATTCGCCATCATTGAAATCTTTAAATTTAAGCTTACTATATTCGTCATCTGGTGTACCCCAAGCACCACCCAGATAAGTAGCCATACTTAAGGCACCTTTATCTGCCATGCCTGGATCTTTACTACCATCACGCTTTAACTGTGCAAATAGTTGACCATTCCAAGGCTGGGCACTGGTATTATTGATATTATAATTAACAGTAATAGGGTATTTACCTTGAGTGAAGGTAAAAGTTTTAGTAATGGTCACACCATCTTGTTTATAGGTTAAAGGGACTTCAAGGGTATTATGGTTAACATCCATCACATAATTATCAGACTCATAGCTATATTTTGCGCGTCCAGCAGCAGTATCAATACCATTCGCACCAACTAAGCCTGATTGAGCCACATATACTCGTTTACTACTGTTTTCAAGCAACACAAATGGCTCTTCGCTATCTAAAGTTGCATCATAGTCACGTAGCGCTGCATAAACAACGTCACCACCTACAGGATCAATTTTAACTTGATAGAGATCTGTTGTTACATTTATCAGTTTAGAGGACACTTTTGCAGTCGTTACTTCAGTCTCAGTAGACGGGATGTCTGTTACTATCCCAGTAGGGATATCACTGGCGCCAGTACTGTTTGGTATATCAGAGCCCGATGTAGTGGATACAGAAGGGGTTACTGCGTCTGTTGATGAATCTGGTACATTGGCATAGTCTTTTTGCCAAGCAAGCACCAACAAATAAGCGGTAATCAGCATTGCAATAATGATGAGCACCCGTAGTATCTTTTGCATAAGATTGTCCTAAACAACTCAAAATAAATGAAATAAATAAAATAATAAGCGGATAAACCGAATAAACGTTGGTATATAACCTAAAAACGATTATAAAATGCCAGATATTTTACTAAAAAACAGCGCTAAAAGATATAGAGCCTAGAGTAACCTAAATACAGTACATATTTATTACATGACAGACTAAATCCAAACTTTTAAAGCCCCTGATTCTAGGAACTTTTAAAATGGCCTAATTTTAAAGTTCCCTGTTTGTAACAAGCATAGTTATAAACTATGCCCAACTCTAGAGACTCTGGTTTAGTCTCGCTCGGTAACTAGAGCTATCTTTATATACTCCGCGTTCAACAATAAAAGTTTCACGTGAAACATCACTACTATCATATAGATAGTTATCCCTATAATTAACAGGGCCCGAAGTAGCGGAGCTTATAAAAGGATAATAGATGTCTTTATATAAAGGTAAGGGAACAAAATCAATACCATGGCCCCCAAGCGGATGACAACTGCAAATGCGTTTTAAGGCTAACAACCCACCTCGACTTGGCCCGTGCCACTTAATGGCTGTCAATCCATATTCGGAACAAGTGGGATAATAGCGACATCGAGCAGGTAAAACTGGACTAATTATTTTTTGATAAAACTTGATAATGCCCATGAGTATACTGGAACTAAAGCTAGAAATTATTGCCATCATTTCATTCGCCTTACTCTACCCCTTCATACTTTGATTAACGACCACACTATTTAAATAAAATTTAAATAAAGAGAAAGTGAACTCTACATAAAGATTAAAAATAAACAACGCTGAGCCGCTTATTAGTTTATCTTATGACTCATGTCGTTGTTTATCTCCAGAACTCGCTTTATGCATAGTTTTACGCAATATAGCTGTTATTTCATCCCTTAATTGCTTATTGCTTAGCTGCTGGGGCGATTTTTTAATTATAAAAACAATATCTAAAGCAGGTATTACGGCATATGTAAGCCTAAACTGCTCTTTGATAATACGCTTGATACGATTACGAGCCACCGCAGTAGGCACTTTTTTTTTGGTAATGGCCATTCCTAAACGTGCTTGGTTTGTCTCAGACTCAGAAACAAAAACCATTAAATGAGGCTGATGTACTTTAAAAATTGGGTTATTGAATACTGCTTTAAATTCAGCAGCTTTTAAAAGTCGATTACTCTTTGGATAGCCAAAATCGGTCATGATTAGGTCAACATGAAGTTATAGAATATAAGAATTGAATTGCAATATAGCGTTAAGATAATAAAAAAAGCACCTGATCAAGGTGCTTTTTTATGTCAAATATTTTGTACTGTTTCTATTTATGCCTATCAAAATATCGCCATAAATAAGTCAGAGAAGGGGTAATTGTTTTACTTGAGAATATCCATTCATTTAAGAATTTCAATTACACAGTTAGACGATGACGACCCTTAGCACGACGACGCGCTAAAACTTGACGACCTTTTTTAGTCGCCATACGAGCACGGAAACCGTGTGTGCGCTTGCGCTTGATAACGCTTGGCTGAAATGTACGTTTCATAAATCACCTATGACAGGAATAAGTTTAAAAAGAAAAACTGCACTAATAATTTGTAGTAACGTGAGATTATGCCAGTCTAAATGGTTAATGTCAATATTATAAGCACCTTCTTGTTGTTAAAGCAGATTGAGACAGCTTTTATTAAAAAACAACCGTCTTTGAGTCAAAACATGAATGGAGTAACTGTCTAAAACCACTTTAAAACCCTCTAAAAAAACATCCTTTATCGTTTCTTTATCCCTCAATCTTTAACTCCTCAAATCTTAATTTTTCAAAGTTTAATAAAAACTATAAAGCCTTACCGTTTTTAAGACCCAATGCTATTTATTTTTATTCGCTCTGTTTTCTATTGGACAGGGTAGAAGATATCTATAGACACAATTTTATAGTTTAAAATGCTTTTGATTGATGCATTTTAAATACCTTTTTTATCATACTCAGTCAATTAATCCCTAATCAGGGTTCTATAAGAAATCTATTAAATTAAGTTAGAGCAGGTTCAGAAGCATTGCAAAACCTGATAATAAAATAGATTCATAGGTTAAATTATATTTTTTCTTATAGCCTTTACTTTAAATTTAGTTTTAAGTTATCCACAGTTACTACCTTTGCCCATAACTATATATATATACTCTCTTTTGTTATTATTAGTAAGGTTTTTTTCTGTGTATAACCCAAAAAAATATAACAAAAACAGTATGTTAAACTGTGGTTATTATTGTTCATAAACTGTTTACAAACTCTGTATAACTTCATAAAATTATTTATCCACAGACTTTATAACAAAGTTATCCACAGATAATTTTGATGTTAATTATATTTTTTTATGCTAAAGTACCACACCTTGAACTAAACCTCGCAATAAGCATAGCCACATAAATTATTGCTGCTATTTTTAAAGACTTATTCATAAAACCTTAGTGTGTAAAGCGGGAACAATGCGTCATGTCAGATAGTCTATCGGTGTGGGATAAGTGTCTTAATGAGCTTAAGTACCAGCTCAAAGAAAATGAATTTACGATGTGGTTACGTCCCTTATCTGCAAGAGTTGTTGATAATACGTTGATGTTACTGGCACCAAATCAGTATTTTGTGTCGCACGTGCGTCAGTATCATTTTGCTGATATAGAAGCACTGGCTAAACTGCATAGCCAAGGTAGCATTACGCAAGTCGTTATTCAGGTAGAAGCTAATAATCAAAGCAATAGTGATGATATTAGTCATAACCAAAGCCAAGCAACTGTGTTGGGTGGTAACCGTAATAATGGTTATGATTTACAAGGCAACAGTGCCATTAACTCTACAAGTGATTTAGAGGCTTCACAAAGGGCTAATCAGATAGCATCTGATAAATCGCTAAGTTATATTAATCCTAAGTTTACTTTTGACACATTTGTTAGTGGTAAGACCAATATGCTTGCGTATAAGGCCTGCTATGAGTTAGGTAAAAAGCAGTCTCAAAATCGTCATAACCCTTTATTTATATATGGGGCGTCAGGACTTGGTAAAACCCACTTAATGCACTCGGTGGCTCATCGCTACCTCAAAATCGACAAAACGTTTTACTATTTTTCATCTGAAAAATTTATCAATCAGTTGGTTTATGCGCTGCGTAACCAAAAAATTGAACAGTTTAAGAAAAAGATAAAACGGGTTGATTTACTGATTATTGATGATGTTCACGTATTGGCAGGTAAAAATAAATCAAGCAGTGAGTTTTTATCGTTATTTGCTGATTTTATGGTTGAAGGCAAGCAAGTGATTTTAGCTTCAGACCGCCACCCTTCACAAATGACGGAGTTTGATGAAAGGTTTCGCTCACGGTTTTCCTCTGGCTTGGCAGTTGCGATTGAACCGCCTGAAATGGAAACTCGCATGCAGATTTTGCAAAAAAAAGCTAACTTATCTGGTGTTGATTTACCGAAAGAATGTGCGCTATTTATTGCTCAGAATGTGGTTTCAAACGTGCGTCGGCTAGAGGGTGCTTTAAATCAAGTTGTGGCCAATGCCAACTTAACAGGCAACCCAATTGATTTGGAAATGGTTCAATATGCGTTAAAGGACATTATTGCCATTCGTTCACAGGCCGTGAGTATGGATAATATTCGTAAAGTAGTTGCCGAGTATTATGATGTGTCTGTCAAAGATTTAATGAGTAAGAAGCGCACTCGTAGCATTGCTCGTCCCCGTCAGATAGCCATGTCGCTCGCCCGTGAACTTACTAAGGATAGCTACCCAGATATTGGTCAGTCCTTCGGTGGGCGTGATCACACCACGGTAATGCATGCTTGTGATAAAGTGGCGCAGTTACGTAAGGAAGATCCAGTTTTAGATAAAGAATACAAAGCGTTATCAATGACACTACAAGCTGGCTAACAACTACAAGCTGACTAACATAGGATAGATGACGCAGGTTATTAGCAAAAAATAACTATCAGGCTTCAATAGCTTATGTTCAATAAGAGATTAACAACAAGTTAACCTTAGGGATATGGCTATTTAGCGGTATGGCTATGCAGATACCCTAACATTTGGGTATACTAGCTGGGTAGCTGTATGATCAGTATCAAATAAAAACCCAAATTTAAGTGGATAGATATTTTAAAATAAAAATAATGAATGCTCTTTAAGATACTCTATCTATTTTCCAGTTATTAAAACCCAATTAAAGAGTTTTATTATGCAACTGTCGATAAACCGTGAGCTGCTTCTAAAAGCCATAAACTTGATTGCTAAAGCTGCTGACAAGCGCCACAATATGGTAGTACTTGGTAATATAAAAGTAGAGGTTTCTGAGCAATTATTAACGTTAACTGCATCAGATCTTGAAGTCGAGTTAACAGCACAAGTGAAGCTCGGGAATGGGGCCAGTGGCCAAGTTGGTGCAACGACCTTACCAGCCTCCAAGCTACAAGACATTTGTAAGCTTTTGCCAAAAAATGCCATGATTGATATCAAGGCTGAGACAAATGAGCGATGCGTTATTGTTAGTGGTAAAAGTCGATTTGTATTAGGTACTTTGCCAGCGGAGGATTTTCCTCTACTTGGTGAGCCTGCAAATATTATACCGCTTACCCTCAGCCGTGAAATGCTTTTGGACTTAATGACCAAAACACAGTTTGCAATGGCCATTCAAGATGTGCGCTATTATTTAACAGGTATGCTGTTTGAGGTAGCACAGCGTCAGCTGACGACGGTTGCCACAGACGGACATCGATTAGCCTTAGCTCGAAGTGCCATTGAGGTCGGTGATGATCTTGAAATGCAAGCTATTTTACCCCGCAAGGCGGTCATTGAACTTGAGCGTTTAATGGCAGAACTGGGTAAGCTATTGGGTGATAAAGACGGTAACTTAACCTTAAGCTTTGGTCGCGAATTTTTGAAAGTAAGTTTGCCTTTTGGCAATGTTGACAGCGCTGGTATGATAGATGATTCAGTGAAAGTGACCTTTAACGCCCGTTTGATTGATGGTAAATTCCCAGATTATCGCCGTGTAATGCCTGCCAATACTGATAAAGTAGCGCTTGCAAACAAAGAAAAAATGACGGATGTTCTAAGACGGGTCGCTATTTTAAGTAATGAGAAGTCGCGCGGTGTTATTTTTAAGTTTTCAGACGATGGCGATGTTGAGGTTCGTGCCAATAATGCTGAGCAGGATGAAGCGGTCGAAGCGTTACAAGTGCAGTATCAAGGCGAATCCATTGAGTTGTCCTTTAATGCAGCGTATTTGCAGGATGTATTGGATGTTTTAAATGGCGATGTACAGATTCATATGAGTCAAGCCAATAGCTCGGTATTGGTCAATCAGCTAAATGATGTGCAGCATCAGTATGTGATTATGCCAATGCGTATATAATAAGCCTATATTGGATTTGGCCAACAGTGCTATTGTTTTCTGATCGTGTTAATCGTTATCTTTACACTTGAATGATGAACGTTTTATAAGACCTAGTGAATAACTCTCACTGGGTTTTATTTTATTCAATACCTAGGGATACTTCAAAAGCTGATCTCTCAAAATAAGAGATATTGATATAAATATACTCTATATTATGTTAAATAATATGTTCGACTTATGTTGACATTATTGGATAACTTACCTTTTAATCTATAATTATCGTTGTTAACTTTAATGGCTAAGGCGTGTCTATATGCTAACTCAACTTAGCATCTATCATTTACGTAACTTGCAATCAGTGAGCTTTAAAGCGGGAATATGTAATGTGTTTATTGGTGCTAACGGAAGCGGTAAAACCTCTCTTTTAGAGTCTTTATATCTTTTATCGCGTGGTAAGAGTTTTCGCCATCATCAACCAAAACGTTATATTTCTCATCATCAACCTCATACTACAGTACATGCGATACTTTCAAATGGCGAGAGTATGGCAATTCAAAAATCGCAAGATGCGAGTACCATCATGCGTCTTGGTCAGCAACCGGTTTATGTGCAAAGCGAATTGACACGGCAATTACCAACACTGCTTATTGATCCCTCATCTATGGATATTTTAGAAGTAGGAAGCAGCAGTAGGCGCCAGTTGTTAGATTGGATAACGTTTCACGTGAAACAGGGCTTTCATCCACAGTGGGTAGCTTATCAGCGATTGTTAAAACAGCGTAATGCATTGCTTAAAAAGTCTCACAACTTGTCGGGTCTCCAAAAACAAGAGTTGGCATCATGGGATAAAGGCTTGGCCAATCACGCCGCCCTAATTACACATTACCGTCAACAAGTTTTTGAGACGTGGCAACCTCTATTTGATGGCATGGTCAAGCAGCTGCTACCTGACTATGCTCCGTATATTAAATTACGTTTTATGCCTGGCTACAATACAGACGTCCCTTTAGACGAATTGTTACAACGGCGTTTACAACAAGATATTCAAATGGGGTATACACGGATTGGATGCCATAGAGCCGATATTCAGGTACTGTGGGTTGATAACGCTGAGGCTCGGCAAGAAGTGCATGAGCAAAGCACTGATTCTGATAATTATAAGCCATTTTCTAATGATGTGAGCTTAGATTCACAAGGCTTAGATCCACAAGGATGCGAGTTGAATCAAGAGGATCAGCATACGGATGATGAGACTGATTTTTTTGATGCCACAGTTGGCACAGTGCGTGAGCAAGCAGCAAATGTATTGTCACGTGGAGAGAAAAAACTACTCATTACTGCCTTAAGACTGTCACAACTCCCTTTATTAGCGGGGGAAAATCAATTGTCCTTTAAACAGTTAAAGCTTGGCGCGCAAAATTTAACCACGTATGGGAAACAACCAACCCATAACCTACCTGCTTATAATTTTTATGGGTCGTCAGTATCTACTCGCCATTCCACTCAAGATATGTCCCCTAACAACGATCAGAGTGTTTTACCATTAGTGCTATTAGACGACATCACTGCAGAGCTTGATAAGAGAGCTTTAGATATACTTCTACAAACTTTAGCTGCCTTATCCTGTCAGGTTTTTATTACCAGTCTCGATAACTCTTTGATCGATCAAGTGAAACATTATTGGTCAGATGTTAATATGTTTCATGTGAAACATGGCAATTTGAAAGCTATAACAAGGTACTAAAAATCAGAATTTTAGTCTCAAAAAGTTATCTAAATTTTAATTTAATTGATTCCTATCGATTATTGGTGCATCCCATTACAAATATGCTTTTAAAAGCAAAAAATGCTATAATAAACGATAGATTTTTTATTGATTTTATTGGTGTATTAAAAGCTGTTAACCGAATTTAGAAAACTAAAGCTTAAGCTTGAATTATTGAAGTTGCTCTTACTTTTCGCAATTGGAAGCGAGTTAACAGTAATCTAAAATAGGCGAGAAGGCATTAGTACACTGCTTAATATTTCATATAAATTGCTGAAAGTTCAGTATTGCTGTTTTTGTAAAGGATGTGTCATGAGTGAGTCAAACCCCGTAACCGAAAATGAACTAATAGAAAGTCTTGCAGAGGGTACTAATTTAGCTGATTTACCTGCAGATACCTTGCCAGAAGAATATAGTTCAAAAAATATTCGGGTACTGAGAGGTCTTGAAGCCGTGCGTGTACGTCCTGGTATGTATATTGGGGATACGGACGATGGTACAGGTCTGCATCATATGGTATTTGAGGTAGTCGATAACTCAATTGATGAAGCCTTGGCCGGCCATTGTGACCAGATTGATATTATTATTCATGAAGATGAGTCAGTTAGTGTCATGGATAATGGCCGAGGTATTCCTATCGATGTCCACCCTGAAGAAGGGGTATCCGCTGCTCAGGTCATTATGACGGTATTGCATGCGGGTGGTAAATTCGATGACAATAGCTACAAAGTATCTGGTGGTTTGCATGGGGTGGGTGTATCGGTAGTCAATGCCCTATCTAAAAAGCTTGAAATGAACATTTGGCGCGAAGGTTATCATTATCAGCAAACCTATAGTGATGGGGTACCAGATAGTGATATCCAAGAATTAGAAAAGACTGATAAAACAGGTACTCAGATTCGCTTTTATCCGAGTTCAGACGTGTTTACTGGCACTGTGTTTGAGTATGAGATCTTAGCAAAACGCTTACGTGAGCTGTCGTTTTTGAACTCAGGAGTACGTATTGTTCTAACGGATGAACGTACAGATAAAAAGCATGTGTTTGAACATAAAGGCGGTCTATCTGAGTTTGTGGCTTATATCAATTCGGGTAAAGAAGGCTTAAATGACGTGTTTCATTTTGTCAGTGAACAAGATGATGGCATTGTGGTTGAAGCGGCACTACAGTGGACAGATACCTACAATGAAAAAGTATTGTGCTTTACTAACAATATTCCTCAAAAGGATGGCGGCACTCACTTGTCTGGCTTCCGATCTGCTTTAACCCGTTGTCTAAATAGCTATATGGACAATGAAAAACTAATGAAAAAGGAAAAGGTCAATACAACAGGCGATGATGCACGTGAAGGCCTTACCGCTATCGTTTCAGTAAAAGTACCTGATCCTAAGTTCTCAAGCCAAACTAAAGATAAGTTGGTGTCTAGTGAAGTAAAATCAGCTGTTGAATCGGCTATGCATGATAAGTTTAACGACTATCTGCTTGAGCATCCGGGCGCTGCCAAATCTATTGCTAATAAAATTATAGACGCTGCTCGAGCGCGTGATGCTGCCCGTAAAGCGCGCGAGTTAACCCGTCGTAAAACCACCCTTGATATCGCTGGCCTACCGGGTAAATTAGCCGACTGCCAAGAAAAAGACCCCGCATTGTCTGAGCTTTATATTGTGGAGGGCGACTCGGCAGGTGGTTCTGCTAAGCAAGGTCGTAGCCGAAAAAACCAAGCCATATTACCGCTTAAAGGTAAAATTCTTAATGTGGAGCGGGCGCGATTTGATAAAATGCTATCGTCTGCTGAAGTCGGTACGTTAATTACGGCTTTAGGGTGTGGTATTGGCCCCGATGAATACAATCCAGATAAAGTGCGTTATCACAAAATCATCATCATGACCGATGCTGATGTTGATGGCTCACATATTCGCACCCTCTTATTGACCTTCTTTTTCCGTCAAACGCCTGAGCTTATTGAACGGGGTTATATTTATATTGCTCAGCCACCTTTGTATAAAGTTAAGAAAGGCCGTCAAGAGCTTTATTTGAAAGATGATGAAGCGCTCAAAGCCTATTTGTTGTCATCGACTATTGATGAAATGAAGCTTCATGTCAGTGAGGATGCTCCTGCTATAACCGGTCAAGCCCTTGAAACTCTTTTAAATGATTATAACCAAACCCAATTGGTAAAAGCACGATTACAAATCCGCTATCCTGCCGTATTACTTGATGCATTAACGCATGTGCCTAAACTTACTACTGAAATGACGTATGATTTTGAGGCGATGAACCATTGGAAAACGCAACTTCAACTGCAGCTTGAACGATTTGGCAAAGATTTAAGCCCTGAGATTGAGCTTGATGATATCCACGCACCGAAAAAAGACGAACTGTCAGAAGCGGTAAAAGATGCTAATAATCAATTTAAATTTAAAGTTGGGGCTAAAGTAGATAACCCGAATGACAATATTGAAGAGGCTCAAATAATTGAAGGCAAAGATAGCGAAATGCTATCGACCAAGTCACAGTGGCTACCTCGTATTACTATTTATGTGCATAATCTTGCCCAGCATTATTTGCTAGATGCCGGCTTCTTTAACTCAGGCGAATATGCGCGTTTGATGCGTTTATCAAAAGAATGGAACACGCTCTTGAGTGATACGGCATTTATCCGTCGTGGCGAAAAAGATACCCTACTACGTGATTTTGACCATTTATGGCAACAGGTCATGCAAGATGCCCGTCGTGGCTTAGCTGTACAGCGTTATAAAGGTCTAGGCGAGATGAATGCAGACCAGCTTTGGGACACAACGATGGATCCTGAAAATCGCCGTATGTTGAAAGTAACGATTGAAGATGCTATTGCTGCTGACCATCTGTTTATGTGTTTAATGGGGGATGATGTCGAACCACGTCGTCAATTTATTGAAGAAAATGCTTTAACTGTGACTAATTTAGATATCTAAAGTATCAATTTATTGGCTCAATACCTTTTTATTGGCTCAATAACTTTGCTAGTCACTTCTAAATTAAAAGTCATCTTACTTGTAAGGTGGCTTTTTTTGTTTCACGTGAAACTTATTTATGATTAAATAGACGTTGAATAAAGGAGTAAACGATGTGCTTGAAGTCATTCTATTAGCGATTGCCCTAGCTATGGATGCCTTTGCCGTCTCGATTGGTTTAGGGGCTAAACAGTCTAGTACGATCGCTAGCAGTGCTAATGGGAATGGCATTAATTTTAAGCCAAAAAATAAGCAAATAGTCCTGAAACTGGCATTACTGGCTGGACTATATTTTGGGTTTGCTCAAGGCGTTATGCCTTTAATTGGCTATTTATTAGGCTCAGCGATAATTGGCTGGTTAGCCTCTGCTGCACCGTGGATTGGGTGTCTTATTTTGGTAGGTTTAGGCCTAAAAATGCTTTATGAAGCGTTCTCAAACAGTTCTGATAAGGAACTTAGTGACAAATCAACACATAACGTTGATAGCAATATAAGCGTCAAAACAACTGATCATAAGCAAATGATATCTCTGGCAATTGCCACCAGTATTGATGCACTAGCCGCAGGCTTTACACTAAATTTACTACCCATTAATGCTTGGCTTGCTTGCCTTATTATTGCATTAATAACTGCTGTGTTTAGCCTTACTGGTGTTTATTTAGGGCGTCAGACAGGTACATGGCTGGAAGACAAGGCAGAGATACTTGGTGGCATTGTCTTAATTGGCATTGGGGTTAATATGGTTGTGTAGACAAAAACACACCTGCTTAAAAGCAGGTGTGTTTAGTCGTTTTATCCATCAATACACACTATCAGCTTATTTAAACCGCCATGCCAATATACGTGTCGCTTTTTGACCGTGTTGCATGTTAATGGTTTTAATTTGTCTGGCGCCCCCTTCTCTTAATAGCGCATCAAGTGCTTTTAGATTCTCAGCTCTAGAAACTAAAGTAGTAAACCAATTGACTTGATTGGCATATTGTACACTTTCTTTAATCATCTGACTGATAAAACCATGCTCACCGCCTTTAGTCCATAATTCAGAATTCTGCCCACCAAAGTTAAGGTTATTGGTTGCATTGGCCTGTTTGCTTGCAGCACTACTACCGAGCTGACTATTTGGGTTACGGCGGGCACGGTTTTTTTGCAACTTTGACTGCTTACGTTGGTTGGCATCTAATACATCTTCCATTGACCCATGAAAGGGCGGATTACATACCGTGATATCGAAGTAGTCATGCTCACCGATAACGCCTTTAAATATATTTTTAGGATTGGGTTGAAGCTTTACAGTTACTAGTTTTTTAAGATTAGGATTAAGCTCGCAAATAGTTTTCGCCGTATTAAAGGCCATCTGGTCAATATCAGTGGCGGTAAAGTACCAGCCATAGCTTTGACTACCGATAATAGGATAAATGCAACTCGCCCCAGTACCGATATCTAACACACGTGGTTTTTTATTTTCTAATTCGTTAGCATTTTTGGTGTTGTTATTTGCTAATAAATCCGCCACTTGATGAATGTAATCAGCACGGCCAGGAATAGGCGGACACAAATAACCTTTAGGTAAATCCCAATACTTAATGCCGTAATGCAAGGCCAACAAGGCTTTATTAAGCGTCAGCACTGCTTCAGCATCTGAAAAATTAATCGTCGGATCACCGCTAGGGTTAGTAATGGTGTGCTTTGCTAATTCAGGCAATGCCTTAGTTAGTTTATCAAAATCATAACGACCTTGATGCGGATTGCGTGGGTGTAAGCTGCTAGATTTAGGGGGAGGCGTTTGTTGATTAGACTTATTTACAGGCTGTGTCATAGAGTACAAAAACTTATCAAATGTGGATGGATGAATGCTAGTTTAACAGATTTGGTCAAGTAACATCGAGCTCAAAACGCCCTCCTATCACCACCCTCTTAACCTAAAAACCTATTAAGGTAAGCACTAGTCTTCATATTCTAAATCTTGAATGTGATGCTTATTGTTTAAATCCTAGCGTTTTAATAGTGTTTTTAGCTGGGTACGGTCAAAAATTAAGCGTTATTAAAGATCAGGTATTTGCTACATTTATGTCATAGGGCTAAAGTTGAATATAATTATTAATAACAAATAATGACCACAACAACAGTAAAAGGTATGCCCCATGAGCTCCAAACAAACGGATAAAGACCTCCTTTCAGACAGCCGCATCACCTACCAAACCGATGGCTATATTTGCCTCATAGGGTTGAACAGAGCCAACAAACGCAACGCCTTTGACAGTCATATGATTGCACAGCTATCTGATGCCCTAACCCGTTATGAAGCTGATAGTGAGCTACGTTGTGCGCTAATTTTTGCCCATGGCGAGCACTTTACCGCGGGGCTAGATTTGATGGAACTACAAGACAAACTCGATAAAGGTGTGTTTAATTTTGATGACAGCCAAATTGACCCGTGGGGCATCTCAGGCAAACAGCGCACAAAGCCGATAGTAGTCGCTGTCCAAGGCACTTGTTTTACCGCCGGTATTGAGCTGATGCTAAATGCCGATGTGGTGGTAGCCAGTAGCGACTGCAACTTTGCGCAAATGGAAGTACAGCGAGGCATCATGCCATTTGGCGGCGCAACCGTTCGATTTGTAGCGGCCGCAGGGTGGCAAAAAGCCATGCCGTACCTATTAACTGGCAAGCCGTTTGATGCCATTACAGCTGAGCGTTTAAGTCTTGTTAGCGAAGTTGTCGAATCAGGTAGCCAGTATGATAAAGCACTTGAGTGGGCACAACAGATCAGTAAAGCCGCCCCTCTTGGCGTGCAAGGCGTATTGGCCTCCGCGCAAGATGGCGTTCTCAATGGTGCTAGCAGTGCCTTGACCAATATCCATAGCTTCTTACCCTCGTTGTTTCATTCAGAAGATGCCAAAGAGGGCGTCATGTCTATGGTTGAACGACGTGAGGCTGATTTTAAGGGCCGCTAGAGGGCGATTAATCTATATGACTCATAAAGACTTGAATCGATACTGCATTTAGGTCAAGCGTGATGGGCAAGGTAGACAATAGTCATAGGTAGCAATAATGTTAGATGATGCGGTACGATTTTTAGCACGAGTGGTATTCGAAATAGTCGGTCCAGTCGTCCTTGAAGGCGTATTTAACCTCATAACTTGGCGTATTAAGGGGCATCCTTATATTACCTGTTATTATCGCGGTTTTATGGTGGCGCTGGTTGTTTATATTTTTCTCACTCTCAAGCATTACTTTATAGACCAAAACCTCTCTGTTATGGCACTTTCAGATTTTGGTCTGAGCGCTAAGATATGGGGTGTTCTAACGCTACTGCTTATGATGATTACCTACATAGTGCGTCATATTGAAATTGAAAGTAAGGTGGATGAAGATAAGCATTAACTACTATCATCAACCTCTCGACTATTGGCTCGTTTTTTAGTCTCAGTGCAGTGCTGATTTATTGGAAGATGACGATTGGGTTTTAGAGTGGGTTGTTGAATGTTTAACTGAGATAAGTATTTATGGAGCTGATCCCGCTTTTCGCTACTATCTGTCGTCTTAAGTCGGGCGATGGGCTAAGGTTTGGCATGTCGCCTGCTTCGCGCGCCACCCCAAAACCAAGTCCTCGCAACCGCCTTTAGCCACCAGTATATCCGCTTCAATCGGGGCTAAACCGCCTTGTTTAGGCAAAGACCGCATTTAAAACCTTTAAGCTAAAACTATAGTTTATGGTATGCGAAAATTAAGGTACTCTATTGCTACTGTTAAATTATATAACCAAGGCATTAATATGTCCTACGAAAATTCAATTGAAAAAAAATTTATTAGAAAGCTTGAAGCGCTTAAATATACTTATCGTCAAGACATACGCAGTATAGAAGCGTTACATGATAACTTTCGTCAGAAATTCGAAGCTTTAAACAAGGTCAATTTAAGTGACAATGAATTTGATCGCTTGTTAGAGCTTATCATAAGTCCCAATGTGTTTAAAAACGCTGAGATTTTACGCAATAGGAACAGCTTTATACGGGACGATGGCACACCGCTTAACTACACCTTAGTCAATATCAAAGACTGGTGTAAAAATGATTACGAAGTTATCAATCAACCCCGTGTAAACCATGATAATAGCTACCATCGTTATGACGTTATCATCTTGATTAATGGCTTGCCCATTGCTCAAATCGAGCTTAAAACGTATGCGGTCAGCCCTCGACGTGCCATGCAACAAATCGTTGATTATAAAAAAGATGTGGGTAATGGCTATACCAATACTTTAATGTGTTTTATGCAGTTATTTATCGTGAGTAATCAAAGCAGAACCTATTATTTTGCTAATAATGATAATAGCCATTTCGAATTTGATGCGGATGAGCGGTTTTTACCCGTATATGAATATGCCGATAAAGACAATAATAAGATATCGGGACTTGATGAATTTTCTGAGACTTTTTTAGAAAAATGCACCTTAGGGGAAACGGTAAGTCGATATATGGTGCTCGTGGCGAGTGAGCAAAAAATGCTGATGATGAGGCCTTATCAAATCTATGCCGTCAAAGCAATAGTGGACTGTATCCATCAAAATCGGGGTAATGGCTATATTTGGCATACCACAGGCAGTGGTAAAACCCTCACTTCTTTTAAAGCCTCAACTTTGCTTAAAGATAATCCAGATATCGAAAAATGCTTGTTTGTGGTAGACCGTAAAGATCTTGACCGCCAAACTCGTGAAGAGTTCAATAAATTTCAAGAAGGTGCTGTTGAAGAGAATACTAATACTCATGCGTTAGTTGAACGGTTATTGTCTGATGATTACGCTGATAAAGTAATCGTCACGACTATTCAAAAACTAGGGTTGGCACTTGATGGGACAAATAAAAATGACTACAAAAAACGATTGCAACCCTTAGCTGATAAACGTGTTGTGTTTATCTTTGATGAGTGTCATCGTTCGCAGTTTGGTGATAATCACAAAGCTATTAAAGCGTTTTTCCCCAATGCACAATTATTTGGCTTTACAGGCACACCTATATTTGAAGAAAATAGTAATTACGTACAAATTGAAGGCAAAGTCGGTCATTTTAAAACCACCAAAGATATTTTTGAGAAAGAGCTACATGCGTATACCATTACTCATGCCATTGAAGATAAAAACGTTTTAAGTTTCCATATTGACTACTATAAGCCTGAAAAAACTGTCTCGAATAGTAGCCAAAAAGCTAGCCAAGACACACCGACGAAAGAAGCCATTGTTAAGGCAATACTGGAAAAGCATGATAGTGCCACTGACCACAGACGTTTTAACGCTCTATTTGCAACAGCGTCTATTAACGATGCTATTGCTTACTATAACCTGTTTAAAGAGGCTCAAACGAAACGTAAAAACTTAGAGGAAGACTGGGGATCTCTTAACATCGCTTGTGTTTTCTCGCCCCCTGCCAAAGCTAGTAATGATGATAAAGACAATAAAAACGCTGAAGATATTAAACAGCTACAGGAAGACCTATTGCAAGAAAAAGAGGACAACAAACACAACCCAGAAGAGAAAAAACAGGCGTTAAAAGAAATTATTGCAGATTATAACCATCAATTTAACACTAACCATCAAATTACCCAGTTTGACCAATATTATCAGGATGTCCAGCAACGTATAAAGTACCAAAAATTTCCCAATAGCGACTATCCGCATCG
Source organism: Psychrobacter sp. CX97 (assembly GCF_057396285.1). Classification (NCBI taxonomy): domain Bacteria; kingdom Pseudomonadati; phylum Pseudomonadota; class Gammaproteobacteria; order Moraxellales; family Moraxellaceae; genus Psychrobacter; species Psychrobacter sp. CX97. The sequence goes on from NZ_JBXYJE010000005.1 coordinate 168,341, forward strand.
TAACAAGATAGATATTACTATCGTGGTTGATATGTTATTAACAGGGTTTGATTCAAAATACCTTAATACGCTATATGTCGATAAAAACCTTAAGTATCATGGCTTAATTCAAGCCTTCTCACGTACCAATAGGGTACTCAATGACACCAAACCTTGGGGCAATATATTAGATTTTAGGCTACAAGATGAGGCGGTCAATGAGGCGATAGAGCTATTCTCTGGTGAGAAAGAAGACAGAGCCAAAGAGATATGGTTAGTTGACCCTGCGCCAAAGGTTATTAGTGACTATAATGACGCTGTGCATCAACTTGAGCAATTTATGCAGTCGCAAGAGCTTGATTGCACCCCGCAAGCCGTGGCGAACTTAAGAGGCGATACCGCACGGGCGGACTTTGTTAATCGCTTTAAAGAAGTACAACGCCTCAAGACTCAACTTGACCAATATACCGATTTAACGCCTGAGCAAAGCGAATCAATTGAGGCCATTATTCCTAAAGAAACCTTATTAGGATTTAGAGGGGTCTATATAGATGTGGCGCAAGATTTAAAAGCCAAGCAAGGCAAGCTTACCGATAAAGAAACCAACGACCCTGTGGATGAGTTAGATTTTGAGTTTGTGTTGTTCTCATCTGCGGTGATTGATTATGATTATATCATGGGGCTAATCTCTCGCTACACCCAAGAGTCGCCTAGTAAGCATAAAATGAGTAAACAAGAGCTGATTGACTTACTTGCCTCACAGTCAAATCTGATGGAAGAGCGAGATATCATCGCTGATTATATTAATCAGTTAGAAACAGATAAGCCACTAAGCGAAGCGGAAATTAAAATAGGCTATAGTGAATTTAAGGCAAAACGTTCGGCAGAAGCGTTAGGTAAAATAGCCATTAAGCATGGGTTAGATATCGATGCGTTAAGCGCATTTGTAGATGAAGTGGTGTGGCGTAAAGTGTTTAATGGTGAGGCATTGACTGAGCTATTAAAACCGTTAAACCTTGGTTGGAAGGCTCGTATGAAAGCGGAGATGGCATTGATGGAAGACCTTATCCCCTTACTTAAGAAACGTGCCGAAGGGCAAGACATTTCAGGATTAAATGCGTATGAAGACTAATGAAACTACAGCTGTTCCTAGGTTGCGTTTTCCTAAGTTTAGTGATGAAAGTGATTGGAATTTAAGTCTTTTAAATGATGTAGCAGTAGTAGTGCGTGGAGGATCACCTCGTCCTATTAGTAATTATTTAACCCAAGATAAAGATGGCTTAAATTGGTTAAAAATTGGAGATGTTGATAAAGATTCTAAGTATATAACCTACACTGAAGAAAAGGTAATTACGTCGGCACTAAATAAAACTAGAGTGGTTAAACCTAATGATTTAATAATGTCAAACTCAATGAGTTTTGGTAGACCTTATATTCTTAAGATACAGTCCTGTATTCACGATGGATGGATAGCAATTACTGAAATTGATAAAAGAGTTGATTCAAACTATCTTTATTATTTGATTTTATCCGATAGTAGCCAACGGTACTTTTTGAATAATGCTTCAGGTGGTGGAATAAGAAATTTAAACATAACGATCGTTGATAGTTTAAATATTCCTTTTTGTTCCATACTAGAACAACAAAAGATAGCCGACTGCCTATCTTCTTTAGACACTTTGATTACGTCAGAGTCTGAACAACTTGATGCGTTAAAGTCGCATAAAACTGGGTTATTACAACAGCTTTTCCCTGCTGAGGGTAACACCGTGCCTAAGCTTAGGTTTGCCGAGTTTGAGGGTGATTGGGAGGAAGTTAAGTTAGGTGAGTTAACCACTATAGTACGAGGTGGTTCTCCTCGACCTATTGATAGCTACCTAACCGACGAAATTAATGGGTTAAATTGGTTGAAGATTGGAGATGTTGATAAAGAAGCTAAGTATATTGACTGGACTAATCAAAGAGTAATACCTGAAGCCCTTACTAAGACTAGGGTAGTTAAACCAGGCGACCTAATAATGTCTAACTCAATGAGTTTTGGTAGACCTTATATTTTAAAGATAGAATCATGTATTCATGATGGTTGGATAGCTATTACAGATATTAAAGCAAGTTTGAATCGTGACTTCTTATATTACTTTATACTTTCAAATGGTAGTCAGTCGTACTTCTTAAGTTCAGCGGCAGGTAGTGGGGTAAAAAACCTCAATATAGGTATTATTAAGGAGCTTGTTTTAAAAATCCCTACAATAGCGGAGCAAAAGAAAATAGCCGACTGCCTATCCTCACTCGACACCCTTATCCAGTCTCAAGCTGAAAAAATCGATGCCCTTAAACAGCATAAACAAGGATTGATGCAGCAGTTGTTTCCCTCTATTAACTAAGGATATGCTATGAGTCAATCAGTCCCTACCATCGAAAATAGTTTAGAAGATATGGCTTTATCTCTACGTAAAAAGCTAACTGAAGGTAAAAAACCAAAAAAAAACATACTACTGTTTGCCTACAATGGTACAGGAAAAACCCGTCTATCCATGATGTTTAAAGATATTGGTAAGAAAGATGGGCGTACTGATACGCTTTATTTTAATGCATTTACAGAAGATTTATTCACTTGGAATAATGACTTAGAGGGTGACACAGATAGGTATTTGGAAATGAATACCAGCTCGAGATTTTTTGATGCTGTACCTAAAATTGAACCAACTCCTCAAATTCAAGCACATTTAGAAAAATATGCAGATTTTAGTTTTCGGTTTGATGAAAATCATACTAGAGTGCGGTTTAGTAAAGAGGTGCTAGTTAATGGTAAGTCAACTATTTTAGAAAATATAAAAATATCACGTGGTGAAGAAATTATATTTATTTGGTGCTTTTTTTTAGCCTTATTAGAATTGGCGATGGATAAAGATATAGAGTTATATCCATATATAAAATATATTTATATAGACGACCCCGTTTCCTCATTGGATGACAACAACGTAGTTAAGTTAGCTGTAGATTTAGGTCTTATCTTAAAAGAACCGAAAAAGACTGACGACGAAAAACGCGCTTACAAGGAAAGAATAGAGAACGAAACAAAAGAAGAAAGAGCTTTAAGAGAAAAAGATAAAATAAATAATGAGCTAAAAGTGGTTATATCGACACATCATTCTTTATTTTTTAATATTTTATATAATGAATTTCGAAATGAAAAAAGAACAGATAAGTATTTTCTAAGTAAAATTAATGATGGTAATCAATTTCAGCTTAAAGAAACAGGAGATACGCCATTTTTTGAACAAGTCGCTGTCGTAAACGAGTTAATAGAGGTGTCTAAAACAGAAGAGATACGTGTATATCATTTTGCTATGTTAAGAAGTATATTAGAAAGAACATGTGCATTTTTTGGTATAAGAAGCTCAAACTCAAGTTTCGTAGATTGTATTGATGTAGACAATAAAGAAGAGTTGGCTCGAGCAATAAATGTCTATAGTCATGGTAATCATTCATTGTATATTCCCAGTAGTGTAAAAGACGAAGATAAAGTTTTCTTTAAAAAAGCTATTGAAGCTTACACGACTAAGTTTCCTATCAAAAAGTTTGAGACACCCAATGTAAACCTCAGTTCATAGGATAAATCATGACCCAAGAAGAACTAAACAACCTCGGTAAAACCCTTTGGGACATTGCTGATAGCTTGCGTGGCTCCATGAATGCCGATGACTTTCGGGACTATATGCTGTCCTTCCTATTCCTACGCTATTTATCCGACAACTACGAAGAAACAGCAGAAGCAGAGCTGGGTACAGACTATCCCAAGTTAGATGAAAAAAAGGACAAGCGCACCCCATTATCCGTCTGGTATGAACAAAACCCCGATGACACGGATATGTTTGAGGACATGATGCGTCGTAAGATGCACTATGTGCTAAAGCCAAAATTCCTGTGGCGTAGCATCGCAGAATTAGCACGTACCCAAGATGACGAGCTACTCAAAACCTTACAAAAAGCATTTAAGTACGTTGAAAACGAATCATTTAATAATAACTTCCAAGGGTTGTTTTCCGAGATTAATCTAGCCTCTGAAAAATTAGGTAAAGACTATAAATCTCGTAATGAAAAGCTCGCCACTATTATTAAAGAGATAGCCGATGGTATCGCCAAGTTTAGTACCGATACCGATATATTGGGCGACGCTTACGAGTATTTGATTGGCGAATTTGCCGCAGGCAGTGGCAAAAAGGCAGGCGAATTTTATACCCCGCAACCCATATCCACCATATTATCCCGTATCGTCACTTTAGACAGTCAAGATCCAAACTTAGGTAAACGAGATAAGCTAAATAAAGTGCTGGATTTTGCCTGTGGTTCAGGCTCTTTGCTATTAAACGTACGCAAGCAAATGGGAAAAGATGGCATAGGTAAGATATATGGTCAAGAAAGCAACATTACCACTTATAACCTTGCCCGTATGAATATGTTATTGCATGGTGTAAAAGATACGGAGTTTGATATTTATCATGGCGATACGCTTAAAAACGATTGGGCGTTACTCAATGAGCCAAATCCGTCTAAAAAGGTAGTCTTTGATGCCATAGTCGCTAATCCGCCCTTTAGCTTGCGCTGGAAACCGACCGACACCACCAGCGACGACTTTAGATTCAAAGGCTATGGTGTTGCCCCTAAATCTGCTGCTGATTTTGCCTTTTTATTGCATGGCTTTCACTATCTTGCGGATAACGGCACGATGGCAATCATCTTACCGCATGGAGTATTATTTCGAGGCGGTGCTGAGGAGCGAATACGCACCAAGCTACTTAAAGATGGACATATCGATACCGTCATCGGCTTACCTGCTAACCTGTTTTATTCAACAGGCATTCCGGTTTGTATTTTAGTGCTCAAAAAATGCAAAAAGTCTGATGATGTTTTATTTATTAATGCCAGCCACGAAGATAACTTTACCAAAGGTAAACGTCAAAACATACTTGAACCTGAGCATATTGATAAAATTGTTGATACTTATCAATATCGTAGTGAGGAAGATAGGTATTCTCGACGTGTATCAATGGATGAGATTGAAGAAAATGACTTTAATCTTAATATTAGCCGTTATATCAGTACCGCTGAACCTGAAGAGCAAATTGAGTTATCAGAGATACATAAACAATTGAATGAGATTGAGAAAAGTATCCAATCAGCGAAAGCGGCGCATAATGAGTTTTTAAAGGAATTAGGACTGGAAAAGTTGCCATAGACATAAGTTAAATTTGGGTATCCATAGTTGTCTAGTGATGCGGTTTAGGTTCGCAAGAGAAAGTCTTTTGAATAGAATTTTCTGAGTGGATATACTTGCCATTAGCGCCCGCCCCTATGCGAGCCAAGATAGTAGCGTACGGCAGGATCAGCTACTTGTTAATCATTAGGGTTTGTGAATGAATCAAGCTATTTCTCTGTTGTAAACCACCCCTCGAGCTTATAAACCTTCCCAACTCTGTTAACATAATGAATGCCACTTTCTCGTTTATAATGTAGAGAATAAATCGTCCAGCTCATCAAGCCAGAGACCACCATGCCATACAATTTTGACGAGATTATCGACAGAAGTAATACAGGGTCAATCAAGTGGCACTATAGTGATGACACGATTCCACTATGGGTGGCGGATATGGATTTTAAAGCTGCACCGCCTATTTTGGACAGTATTAAGCAAGTGGTGGATCATGGTATTTTGGGCTATACCAAACCGACGGATGAGGTGTATCAAGCGATTATTAAGTGGCATGAGCGCCGTTATGGACTTGCGCTGACTAAAGATCAGATACTGTTTTCGCCGGGGGTGGTACCAAGCATTGCGATGATGATTGAGATCTTCACCGAGGTCGGCGATGCAGTGATGATCAATGACCCGATTTATACGCCGTTTGTGACCAAAACCAAATTAACAGGGCGTCGCCATATCCCGTCAGCATTGATTGAGGATAAGGGTCGCTATAGGCTTGATTTGGCAGACATTGAGGCGAAAATTATTGAGCATAATGTCACGCTGTATCTGCTGTGTAATCCGCATAATCCGGGCGGGCGTGTCTGGACGGCAGAGGAGTTATCAGCGTTGCTTGACGTGTGCCAAAAGCACGATGTGGCGATCGTCAGTGATGAGATTCATCAAGATTTGACCTTGAGTGGTCATGCCTTTACGCCCTTTTTAAAGCTTGCGGCAGCAAAAGGATATGCACACCGCGTGGTAAGTCTGACCTCAATGACCAAGACCTTTAATGTAGCGGGTATTAAAGGCTCGATGATATTCGCTAAAGATAAGGCATTAATTGAGAAAATTAAGCAAAAACAGCGCTTAAATGATGATTATGAGCTTAATTTATTAGCGTATACAGTGATGCGAAGTGCCTATGAACAGGGTGAGCAATGGCTCACGCAAGCATTGGCGTATATTGAGCAAAATATCGACCTTGCTATCGATTACTTAGCTGAGCATTTGCCAGAAATTAAGGTAATGCATCCTGAGGCCTCATATTTAATTTGGCTGGATTGTTCTGCTTATGCGGATGATGACAAGCGGCTTTATGACAAGTTGCGTCAAGCCAAAGTGGAGCTAAACTCAGGCATCAAATATGGTAATGAGGGATATTTAAAGGTGCGACTCAATGTGGCGTGTCCGAGAGCGTTATTACGTGAAGGTTTGAACCGTATTCATCAGGCATTATCTGCGGATTGATTACCTTATCACTTTGGTTGGCGAGCAAAGGCAAGGAAGGAATAGGTACAAAATAGGGTAGAAGTTGTATAGCGTTACTCAACTCAGTAGCTCAGTAGGACTAACTCTCTAAATAGGCATAGTCCTAATATAGGCATAGCCTTTAGACAGTTAGCCAAAGTGACAGCGATTTTAGACTTAGGATAACCCTGAAATATTACCTTCAGCATCAATATCGATATGTTTAGCAGAAGGGTGTTTGGGTAAGCCTGGCATTCTCATGATATTGCCACAAATGACCACAATAAATCCTGCACCAACAGAGACACTAACATCTCGCACATAAATATTAAAACCAGCAGGGCGCCCAAGTAGTTTGGCATTATCGGTTAACGAGTATTGTGTTTTAGCGATACAAATAGGCATTTTATCTAAGCCTATATCTTCTAAGCGGCGAATTTTTGCCATAGCAGTGGTGCTAATTTCAATATCATCTGCCCCATAGACTCGAATGGTAACCGCTCTAATCTTATCAATAATGCTGTCTTCATTAGCATATGCCAGTTTAAAGCTGCTCGGTTTATTCTCATGACTGGCAAGTAGGTCTAGTAGTGTTTGAGCAAGGGCTTCTCCACCAGCGCCCCCATTTTCCCAAACTTGGCACAGCTCGACCTTTACTCCTTTATCAGCACAGGCTTTACGCACCAGCTCAACTTCGGCATCTGTGTCACTGATAAAGTGATTAATAGCGACAACAATGGGTAAACCAAACACTTCTTTCATGTTTTCTATGTGTTTTAGCAGGTTGGGCAGGCCTTTTTCTAACGCTGCTAAATTCTCTTCCGTAAGGTCAGATTTCGGCATCCCTCCGTTGTATTTCAATGCTCGAATGGTTGCGACAATGATGGCCGCATCAGGCGTCAGCCCTGCTAAGTTACATTTAATATCACAGAATTTTTCGGCACCAAGTTCAGCCCCAAAGCCTGCTTCGGTTAACGTGTAATCTGATAAATGCATGGCTACCCGTGTCGCAATCACTGAGTTGCAACCATGAGCAATATTGGCAAAAGGACCACCATGCACGATGGCGGGCGTGCCCTCAATAGTTTGCACAAGGTTTGGTTTGATGGCTTCTTTAAGCAAAGCAGCCATGGCACCGTTGGCCTTTAACTCTTTGGCATATACAGGTTTGTTGTCGTAGGTGTAGGCGACTAATATATTGCCCAGACGGTCTTTTAAATCGGCCAAGTCTTTTGCCAAACAAAAGATAGCCATGACTTCGGATGCCACTGTAATATCAAAACCATCTTCACGTGCCACGCCGTCTGTTCGTTTACCAAGCCCACCAATGATGTTGCGCAGTTGTCGATCATTCATGTCTACGCTACGTCGCCACAGCACTTGTTTAGGATCAACATTTAATTCGTTACCCTGATAAATATGGTTATCGATCATAGCCGCTAGTAAGTTGTTGGCGGCACCAATAGCGTGGAAGTCTCCAGTAAAGTGCAGATTAATATCTTCCATTGGTACTACTTGAGCATACCCGCCACCAGCAGCGCCGCCTTTGATACCAAATACAGGTCCGAGAGAGGGCTCTCTCAGCGCTACGATGGTTTTCTCTCCAGTATGTTGCTGTTTGTGCAAACGGTTTAAAGCATCGGCTAAACCAATTGTCACTGTGGTTTTCCCTTCTCCAACAGGTGTGGGGTTCATAGAGGTTACCAAAATTAGCTTGGCCTTTTTTGATTGAGTGTTAGATTTGGCTGGCTGGGAGAAAACATCGATGGGGTTTAATTTGGCCTTGTGGTGTCCATAGGGCTCAATCTTATCGTATGCTAAGCCAATTTTTTCAGCAATAGCGCTAATCGGTTGTAACGTGGCATTTTGGGCTATTTCAATATCACTAAGTGCAGCCATGCTCTTGTCCTCGGTATATAGGAGTTTGGGAGTTGATTTTTATTATTTTTTAAAGGGATACCCTTTCAGACTAGGGGCTGTTTGATCCTTCAACAGACCCTAATGGCATCAGCCCGATAACTAAAAGTTTAGTGATGAACACTATAGTGTGCTTTAACTGGCTTGTTCAGCTTTACCATGCGGACGCAGCCACTTGCCAAACCATTTTGAAATATCATCCATAAAAGTATAAACCATAGGAATAACAATGAGGCTCAAAAAGGTTGATGTAACCAGTCCACCAAGCACAGCCGCGGCCATTGGACGGCGGAAGGTTGGATCTGCTTCGCCCCACCCAAACACTAAAGGTAACATACCAGCCCCCATGGCAATTGTTGTCATAATAATGGGTTGTGCCCGTTTACGACAGGCATCTAAAATCGCCTCGAAGCGGTTTAGGCCGTGGTCTCTTTCTGCAATAATGGCATAGTCAACCAGTAGAATTGAGTTTTTGGTAGCGATGCCCATTAACATGATAAAGCCAATCATTGAGGGCATAGATAGGCTACTGTTGGTGATGACCAGCCCCACAAATGCCCCGCCAATCGATAACGGCAGCGCCATTAAGATAGTGAAAGGTTGTAACACTTTACCAAACAACAGAATGAGCACCCCAAAGATGCAGATAATACCAACAGACATGGCAATCAAAAAGCCACTCATTAGCTCTGCCATACTCTCAGCTTGACCTTGGTCGATGACTGAAATCGCATCCGGTAGAGCACCTGCTTGTAATGAAGGAACTGCTTTGACCGCCTCAACTAACCCACCAAGCTCGCCATTACCTATCTGAACGCTAATGTTAATGGCACGTTCACGGTCAAATCGACGAATCTCTGAAGGGCCAGTACCAAACGATAAATCTGCGACTTCACTAATACGGGCGCCGTTTGCAGTGCTGCTAGGCACAAATAAATCGCCCAGTTGACTGACATTGTTGGTGGCATCTTCTGGTAAACGAACGACGATAGGCACTTGACGGGTGTCGAGATTGAGCTTAGACAGACGTTGTTCATAATCGCCAACGGTAGCCACCCGAAGGGTATCAGAAATGCCTTGGGTGGTAACCCCGTGATCTGCCATTGCCACACGGTTTGGTATAATCGACAGCTCTTGTCTAGGCAAGCTTCTATTGCTAGTGACACTACCTGCCATAGGAAGTGCTCGGATTTCAGTCATGACTTGTTGAGCCGTTTGTTCGAGTAAGTCAGGATCGGTACTGGTCAGAGAAAAGCTATAGCCATTTTCGCCACCACTTGATAAACCCACTTCAAAGCGGGCACTAGGGACTGCCATCAAACTATCGGTAATTTGCCGCTCAATTTCAGTTTTACTCACTCGCTCGCTACGTGGCTTTAGTACGATATCTAAACTGGCTGCATTAACCGCACTGCCCTCTTGCGAACGTGAATCAAGGCTCGCTGCTTGCGGGTCGCCAATGGCACTCAATACACTAGCAACACCATCAATTTGCAAAATGCGATCTTCTGCCAACTTAGCAATACGCGTGGTGTCCTCTAGGCTGGCATCTGGCGTGAGTTCAATACCCACACGGGTTTGGTCAATATCATTTTCGGGTATAAATGTGGTTGGTAATAATTTGACTAGGGTCAATGATGCAAAAAATAACACGAGTGTGGTACCTAATGTAATCCACCGATGTTGTATGGTCCAGCCAACCGTTTTCAAATAGGTTTGCATCAATTTGCTTTCTTTTTCGACATAGGTTTTTTCTGGTCGTAATATGTAGGCAGCCATCATTGGTGTAATGAGACGTGCAACAAGTAAAGAGGCAAAAATAGCGATGGCGGCGGTCCAACCAAACTGGCGGAAGAACTGACCAACCACACCACTCATAAATGCGGTAGGTAAAAATACCGCAATTAGGGTAAATGTAGTGGCGACTACCGCAAGACCAATCTCATCTGCCGCCTCCATGGCGGCCTCATAAGGCGTCTTACCCATCCGCAAATGGCGCATGATATTCTCTACCTCTACAATAGCATCGTCTACTAATACCCCAATGACAAGCGATAATGCCAAGAGGCTAATGATATTCAAGCTAAAATCAAACAGGTACATGCCCAAAAATGTTGGAATGACTGAGAGAGGAAGCGCAACAGCCGCCACAATGGTGGCACGCACATTACGCAAAAATAAGAATACAACCACAACCGCTAAGAGGCCGCCTTCAATGAGCATTTTAAGAGAAGCGTTATAGTCTTCATCGACGGGTGTGGCACGGTCAAACACCTTGGTAATGATGTAGTTTGGCATCTCAGCGCGCAGCTGTGCTAACGCTTCATCGACCATTTCTACCACTTCAACTTCACTGGCACCGCGTGAACGCGTTACGTTAAACGCCACCACAGTTTCGCCATTTAGTTTAGCGAGTGAGGTAGGTTCAGCAGCGCCATCTGTGATGGTTGCCATAGCTCTGAGCGACTGTGTACCGCCCGTAGGCAAAGCGATTTGTATGTCATTTAGCTCGCGGGCATTATCGACCGCACCAAGCACACGGATGGTTTGCGTACTGCTACCTACTTTGGCTTCACCGCCAGAACTGTCTTGCTGAATGCCCGCGATTTGTTGCGATAATTGGGTAATAGGTAACTGTAATGCATTCAGGCTTGAGGGATTAACTTCCACGCTAATTTCACGCTCTAAGCCGCCCACACGGCTTACCGAATTGACGCCTTTGATACTAGAGAGGCGTTTATTAATAGTGTCATCAACAAACCATGATAGATCTTCAACACTCACATCTTTAGCAGTTATGCTATAAGTGACAACAGGTAAGCCAGCAGTGGATACTTTAGATATGATAGGGTCATTTGCTGCGGCAGGCAGGTCGCCTCGTACTTCTCCGACTGCGGAGCGCACATCGTCGATTGCTTCTTGAATGTCTTTTTCAAGCACAAACTCAGAAGCTATCGTCGCAGATCCTGTTTGCAAGGTGGTACGCATGTGCTTGATGCCTTCGATGGTCGATAGCTTATTTTCAAGCTTTTTGGCGACATCGTTTTCCAATTGACTGGGTGCTGCGCCAGGAAGGGTAACGGTTACCACCACAGCAGGTAGATCAATATCTGGAAACTGCTGTACCTTCATTTGCATAAATCCATAGATGCCGCCCAATGTGAGCAGCACAAATAGCAAAATTGCGACCAGCGGGTTTCTAATGGAATAGGCTGAGACATTAAGGCTCATAGATAAATCCTGCGTGTATGTATCATCAATATTCAATAGGATTGACGTCGTTTTATTATGACGCTATTTCTTAATAATACGGATGACGTGATAGGAGTACTTGTTGAAAATTAACTCAATATAAGGCTTATTAGTAGTGAATCAAACTTTATAACCGTGTTTAATTATTTGCCTATCGAGTAGTCTATAGTCCCGTTATTCGTTTAATGAGCAGTTTGGTTACTTGCCTGCTTGATTACTTGCTTGGTTATTTGCCTGATTGCTTGCCTTGCCATTAGCGTCAGGTTGTTTAGTGGCGTCTGCAATACGTACCACATCGCCATCATTCAAAAAGCTACCGCCTTGGCGTACTATGTTGCTATTACCAGATAACGGTTCAAGGAGCACAACCTGATCGCCACTGCGCTCGCCAAGCTTCACTTTAATACGGCTGATACGATATATGGTTTTTCGGTTGTCATCTTTTACCGCTTTAACCTGCATCACATAATCGTAGCCATCTTGAGTTACTACAGCACTCACAGGAATGGTCATTTTTGCATTGCTACCCAGTTTAAAAGTACCACGTTGATACATGCCAGCACGCGCATTTGGGTGACGAGCTAAAGAAGCGTATATCGTTACCTGACGGCTGCCTTTTTCGGTGGTCGGTGCAATACGGCTTACTTTACCCATCACGCTCTTATTATTAGGTAGGCTAACTTCAACAGGCGTGCCTACATTGATGTCGCCTAATCTGCTTGGGTCGACTTGTGCTTGCCACTCAAGTTTGCCATTTTCTATTATGGTAAACAGGGGCTCAGGGCCAGGAACACTGCCCACATTGGCTGTTTTTTTGCTGATGACACCGCTAACAGGGGCTGTCACGTTAGCGTTTTTCATGTTTAGATTTTGATTATTTAGGCGAGCCTTAGAAGCTATAACAGAGGCTTCTGCTTGATTGGCAGTGGCGATATAGCGATCGAGCTCTTGTTGGCTAATCGCTTGCATCTCCAGTAAGGGCTGTACTCGCTCTACATCTCTTCTGGCAAGCTCAAAACTGGTTTGTGCTTCAGCAAGTTCGGCTTGAGCTTGGGTTAGTTGTTGGCGCATGGCATCGGTATCAAACACTGCCAATACTTGACCTTTTTTAACTTGTGCGCCTTCTTTAACTAAGACCTTATCAATGGTTACCCCGCTGACTTTCGCATTAACCGTAGCTGTTGTTTCAGCACTAATCGTCCCATCGGCACTTAAGGCATCTTCAACGACTGATTGTTGCGGAGTGACAGTTTCGACGGTTAAAACGGGCTTTTGCGACGACGGCTTTTCGACCTCTGTGATGCCTGTTGCAGTTGCAATTTGCGGTGTTACTGACTTCTCGGCATTTTCGGCTTGTTTTTCTGTCCACATTTTGCCACCGAACCAACCGATCCCTAGCGTCACTAACAAGATAGGCAGTAGCCACATCCAATTGAACTTGGATGCTGAGTGCAGCGGATAAGGCGGCTGGATTTCGTTCAGGTCGTCAGGCACTTTATTGTCATGAAGTCTATTCGGGGTATTAGGATGATCAGTCATAGCAGTCTCGCAAACGGCTTAGTTTGGATAGAGTCAAATATTTGAATTATACGGCAATTATGTCCTACATGTTTACGGTTGGTGTAAAGCTTTAGTTACAAAGCCAATGCATAAGGTCTATAGATAAATATATGGAATGTGAATATGTAAACAAAAAAAAGAACAAAACAAACCAAAAATTTAACACAAGTAATTGTTTATAACTTATAAGACTAACTTTTTGGCACTGAGTAAGACAGACTTACATAAAACTATTTTTGAATTATAACTTTACACTAGGTTTATAAATTAAAAATATTAACCCGTTATCTTAAAGTCGACAGGCTAAGCTCAATATTTTTATCCGTCATTTTATTAATATCGTATTTTTGAATAGGTCTGTCTGATCCCTATTCAGAATCTTTAGTAAGCCAGCACCTTAATAAAAGGTAGAGGTTGCGAAAAGGTACCAATACACTTAATAAATCGGCATAACTAAGCATAAAGGTTATTAAATCAAGTTTATTGGCTTAATGATTGAGTAGAAATGGATTACCTCTGTTTTTACTAACTAACTTAATCTAGTTTATCAATTACATAAGTAATGATATTAAAGGAAGTCACTCATGAAAAATAATTTAATTATACCAGCGGCATTGATTACTAGCTTACTGACATTGCCAGCAATTGCTTCCGCAGTACCGTCACAAGAAGCAATGAATCCTCAAGAAGCAGTTAATCCGCAAGAAGCAATGAATCCGCAAGATGCAATGAATTCGCAAGAAGCAATGAATTCGGAAGATGCAATGAATCAAGAGGGTATTGATCAAACAGAAGACGCGTTAGCCGAACAGAATAACCAAGCTATTATGCAAGAACAAGCCGATATGCAAATGGCCAATCAAGAAGCCATGATGCATGCTCAAAGAGCTGAAGCTGCATTAAAAGCAGATCAAGCTCAAAGAGGAATGGCACAAGATGATGCACAGTTACAACAAGATGAACAACTACAAAATGGGATGCAAGATCAGGCTATTGAGGATGATGTAGAAGAGGGTAATGTAGAGCAGCAACAGCTTGAACAGCAACCTGAACAACAAGACATAGCGCCTCAACAGTTAAACCTTCAGCACAATAGTCCAGATTACCGTCCATTAATTGAAGGGGAGGTTAAAGATGGCGAAGTGGCTTCTACTGATTCAGCCCAAATTACACTACAAGAAAAAGTGAAAGATAAACGAGGGGAACTACAGGCCACTCAACCAGGTCAGGTAGAAGTACAGGAAAACCGCCGTATCTTGCCACAATAATTAGGTCGACACGCAATAATTAGGTTTATATAAGAACGTTAGCGGTGCACTTAACCATACGCAACCATACGCACTAAACAAAATAGCAGTCACTTAAGCATCACGATTTGATGTTTATGATTTGAAACGGCTACTTTAAACCGCTATGTGAAATAGTAAAATAAGTGCTCAAACTCTAAAGTAACTGTAACAAAGGCAACTCGATATGAGTTGCCTTTTTATTTTTATTTGCCAGACTTGTGCTGATATTCGGCTTTATGTCTTATAATTTTTTATTGGATGTTTCATTCAACGCTCTTGTTCTAAAATGCTTAGTCAAGTCTGCTATTCAAGTCTTGGGTGTGATAGGCGGTTATGCGACAGTAGGGATAAGCCAAAATGCCTACCCTCATTTATCAGTGAGACTATTAGTGAAGGCAGGACAGACCTTAACCTATAATGATTGGCGAAATCATTGGCTTAAATGAACAGTTAACGATAACTATATTTTTACACCGTTTTCACATCGCTTTCAAATAATGAGAGTAAACTAGGCGCAGTATACAATTCACATATCAGCATTTGCTGATAGCGAAGCTTGCCTGCACATCCACCCGCTTTTTTATCTAGCTGTATCCAGTGAGGCATAAAATGTTTCAACTTTTGCCATTATTTTTAGCCTATATTATGTTTGCGCTAGGCCTACAAACTCAACTGTCTGATTTTAAAGAAATATGTTCTCGCCCTAAAGCTTTACTTACTGGTTTGGCCTTACAATTAATAGGTGTACCCGCCATTGCTTATCTTTTAGTGCGCCTATTTTCCCCACCCAGTGAAATGGGCTTTGGGATTATGCTACTCAGTATCTGTGCGGGTGGTATTACCAGTAATATGATGAGCTTTTATGCTGGGGGTAAAATTGCTTTATCTATCGCCTTAACCGCTATTACCAGCATGATAGCCATCATTACCGTGCCAATTTGGGTACACATCCTTTATCCTCTATTTTTTGAGCAACTTCCGGTAAACTTTTCGGTAGCTTCACTCTCACTCAAAGTGCTGGTCATTACCACTATTCCTGTCATGCTGGGAATGCTCGCTCGTGACTACTGGTCTAAATTTGTGATGAGATGGCAAAACCCCTTGCAGCAATTGGCCAATATTTTGTTTGCGCTAATGGTATTGGCAGCCACCCTACAAAGCTGGGATGTGATGGTAGCGCAAATAGCGCAAATCGGCGTTTTAGTGTTACTCATGGCACTATTATTATTGATAGTCAGCCAATTTGTATCCCGTCTACTCAACCTGAGCTTTGCAGAACAAAAAACGCTCGCTATTGAATCTAGCTTACAAAACGGCGCCATGGGTATTGCGCTAGCAAGTCTGTTGAGTCAATCTGACAAACTTTCTGCCTTTGCTATGCCATCAGCGATATATGGCGTATTAATGAACGCTGTGGTGTTGCCATTTGTTTTTTATCATGTTTATCAACGTCAAAAAGCCGCGGCAACGAACAAAGGCAGTAAACTTTAAACAGGACAATGTTTCACGTGAAACAATCAATCTTATCTATTAAAGCCTATCAACTGAATCGCTAACAGGTATGATAATAGAAAATCAGGTAGCCACTCCCGCCATTCGCTATATCTGCGTGCTTGGCCGAGGCGGTAGCTATGGCTTGGGGCGTCGCTTGCTACCGCGTCGCCACCCCAAACCGAGCCACCGCAGCTCCCCCAAGCACGCAGTATACCGCTACTGTCGGGGCTAAAACGCTCCTTCAGATTTGGGTCATCGCTATCTTAAAACATTACTACTTTAAGCATTTATCGCTTTAACTCTTTAGATCATTAAAAGCTTCTTTTAAAGCTAAGCTGGGCTCTTTTACTGTTTTATCAAAGTCACTCTACGCATCATTGTCATTGCGACTGAGGATCACTGTGACTGACGATCATTGCGACTGATAATATAGTTCATCACTACCCGATTAAATTCATCGGCTTTACCAATGTGTGGCCAATGCCCGCAACCACTAAAAATATGGGCATCAGCGCTAGGAGTAGCGGTCAGAAGCTCTATGGTACGCGACAAAGGTACCACTTTATCGTTCATACCATGCACCAACAATACTGGAATCGGCAACTGAGCTAACGCCTCTAAATCAAGGGGTAGCGCGTCACGGTCACGATCACGCGCATCTAAAAGAGCAGGTCTGCGTCCCGCTAAGTCGTCTTTTAAAGCTGCGTCATAACGCACTTTAATTAACGTGTCACAAACTATTGAACTATCTGTGATTTTTCTCTCTAGGCCTTGACGTATAAATTCTTTAGATATCTCAGGGCTAGGCTGATAAGCTTTTGCTTCATCACGCTTGTGCCCACCAGTGCCAATTGATATAACCCCTAACACGCGTTCCGGATAATCAATGGCTAATTGCAACGCCACCCAACCGCCAAGAGAGCTGCCATTTAACCATGCTTTGTCGATATTAAGCGCATCCATCAAGCGAAGGGTATGCGCCCCCCACTCTTTAATACCATACGTCACATCGGGGGCGCAGATGGTCTCTCCATAGCCAATAAAGTCAAATGCTATGGTGCGTAGGCTGTTGCTAAGCTCAGGAAGGTTTAGCCACCAAGTTGAGGCGGCGGAAACACCAATGCCTGAGCCATGTAAAAATAGCATCGGCTCGCCGTCGCCGCTCTCAAAATAGTGCGTTAACTCGCTTGTGTCTGTTTGAATCCATTTGTCTTCAAGGTTAAATAAATCATCCGTTTTAAAATCTGGTGGGGATAGGGTCATGGTACGTTTCATCTCTATTCTAATAGTCAAAGAAGTCTAAAATGGTTACAAGGCAACCGAGTGCAAGTACTACTAGAGTAGGCTTAACGAGGTTAACACTGTAACCGTTTAGTAGTTCGTTGACTATATATGATCTTTATTCAGTCTAAATGCTACATTAAGGTCTATTAGTTATCAAAATTAGGGGCTTCAAATATGCTTGACCAGCGATTAGTGGCGCTAAAACCCTTCCACTATCGTTGCCTGTACTGCACTCACTTCACACTAGCCCTGCTTGCACTACTCGTTTATAAGCGCCTGCACTGAACATTTCTAAGCGTCTGCACTGAACGTTTCTAGAGGGTACCCATTTCTAAGTGGTACCGCTGCTAACCTGTCCTATATAAATTGATCTAACACGGCTTGCAGTCCATATTCTTCAATACTGCCTGTGATTAAATCTGCCCGATCTATTAGCGCTTGCTGACCATCTCTCATTGCCACGGCAAACCCAACCAAGTCAAACATTTCTAAATCGTTCAAACCATCGCCACACGCCATCGTATCCTTCACATCAATATCAAAATAGCGGCAAACATCGAGTAGACCGCGTGCTTTAGAAGCCTCTATCGGTAGGATATCGCCACCCATGGAATGCCAAGGCACAAGCTTTAAATGATACTGAGCAAAATTTATGTCGTGCATCTGATAGCCCGTATCGCTGAAGAATACCGAACACTGATAGACAGCGTTAGACTTGTAATAGTCAGGGTCTATAATGGAGTTTGGATGTTTCATATGAAACTCACGTATTCTCTCATCGATCTGTGCCCAAGCCAGATGTGTCGCAGAATCAAACTTATAGACAAGCTGGCTGGCTTGACAAAGCCTTGCGATAGTATCTGTCTCGACACTCGATAAGGGATAGTCGCTAATAATACCGTTTTTATCAAAGCTATATTGCCCATTGGTGCAAATAATGGCATCAAACACATCTGCATCCAGTAGCGCTAAAATGTCTTTAGGCAAAATTGATTTTGAACGACCTGTGGCAATGACCAATTTAATATCTGTTTTAGCAAGCTGCTCAAGCGTTGCTTTATTGTGCTCAGCAATCACACCGCCACGGCTTAGCGTGTCATCAATATCAAAAAATATAATTTTTGGTCTAGGAATGCGTTGCCTATCAATATGTTCATTAATCGAGTTTTTAATCATAGATTATAGCGCTTATGTTTTTTGTTACTTATTTCGTTATTATTTTAGAGGTTGTACGCCCCTCAAAGCCAAAAATTTTAGTGTCCGATAGCAAAAACAGATAGACTTACTCTATCATAATTATTTAAGCAGCATTGTTGTTGCAAAGTTTGGCTATTGCAGAGTAATTGGTTATTGCAGAGTAAAGAGTAATAAGCCCTTAAGGTATAGTCAAACTATAGAACGATAGATAGCGCTATGGATAGTAATTTACATAGGGGAAGTGAGTAAAGCCGCTTCAACCGCGCTTCTGTCAATCTTAACGATATAAATAAGTCTTAACTATCATAAATAAAACCATCGTATCTTAGGAATCTGATTATGACCCAGTCATCATCTGTCAGTGCAATACCCACCCCTGTCAGGGCCTTTTTTAACAAATATTTTATTGATGCTTTTACAGGTATGGCATTAGGTTTATTTGTGACGCTTATCGCTGGGTTAATATTCTCCCAAGTAGGACGTGGGTTAGAGATGCCACTGCTTATCGACCTTGGTAAATTGGCATCTGTCTTAATGGGTGCTGGCATTGGCGTCGGGATCGCTTATTACCTAAAAGCCCCAACCTTAGTGGTGTTTGCTTGTTTAGTGGCGGGCATGATGGGGGCGCATTCTGAAGCGTTAATGGCGGGCACATTATTTACCCCACAAGTAGGTGCTCCCCCAACCTTTTTGGCGGTACCGGGCAACCCCATTGGTGCTTATTTGGCGACCGTATTTGCCTATCGAGTGGGTACGTGGATACAGGGTAAAACGAAGCTCGACATTATCTTGGTGCCTTGGGCGGTAGGCATTGTTGCCTTGGCCGTTTGTGCTTGGTTAAACCCACCAGTGGTTAGTTTAGTCAACTCAATTGGCGAGGGCATTCAAATAGCCACGCAACTACAGCCATTTATGATGGGTGTGGTCATCGCCGTAGTCGTGGGCTTACTACTGACCATGCCAACGTCTAGTGCCGCCATTTGTATCGCTATTGGGCTTGATGGTTTGGCAGGGGGTGCCGCTGTTGTCGGGTGTGCTGCTCATATGATTGGCTTTGCCGTTGCCAGTTACAAAGATAATGGCTTGGGCGGTGCCATTGCTCAAGGGCTGGGCACCAGTATGCTGCAAATTCCTAACATCTTTAAAAAGCCAATTATCTTACTCCCTGCCATTATCGCCAGTGCCATATTAGGCCCCATTGCTACGGTAGGTTTTGGGTTGTTGTGTACGGCCAGTGGGTCAGGCATGGGCACAGCGGGGTTGGTAGGCGTATTTGGTATTTTGGAAGCCTCAGCAGAGTCCATGTCCAGCAGTTCTATGTGGCTTGGCATCATTTTATTAATGTTTGTCTTGCCTGCTATCATTGCTGGTCTAGTCGCTTGGCTGATGAGGCGCATGGGCTGGATTCAGCTGGGCGATATGACCTTGCCATAAAAGCGCTGTCACAGTTAACACGTCTATGGGTTATCTGATCTACTAACGGAAGGTGATTTATTGTGCGATATTTTTTAGGCAATACGCTTTAAGTGAGGGATGCCTTTTTAACAGGCTGGAGCGTGTCCTCAATTCGTACAATGGTATTTAAATGGGCTAAAAATAGCTAAATCTTGTCATACCGCGTCAAATAACGGGTAAATATCTCGATATTTACGGCATTATTTCCCTTGTCTGACTACGATTTATCTTATTTTTATCTCCATTTTCAAAATGAGGACACGCCCTAAAACTTCTCATGGCAAATTGTTTTCACATGGCACACCGCTGTATTTAAATTCTAAATTTTGGTAACGCCTCCCCTTTTAGCTACGCTTTGTATCATCTTGGCTACGCTTTACCTACAAAGCTTACGAAATATTAAAAGTATCCTTACTTTAATCACTTGCTGATTTGTTAAATTAGATAGATAAATAAACACCCCATTATGATTAACGCAGAAGAATATTAGTACATCAGAATAATAAGTAAATGGTGTAATGCATGAATACCGTAAACTATTTACACTAACCGTGATGACAACGTGATGACAATGGGCTATCTATAATCTATAAGCAACTGCCTATAGCAGATAACTATGATAATCATCTAACATACTTAACCATATAACATACTAAAGACAACATACGAAAGATAACATAGGAAAGATTATTATGAATATTAAAGAGACGTTAGGACATATAAAAGAAACGCTAGGACTTGAACCTCAAGAGATAGACGACGGTGTATTTATCCCCGCACAGTCGGCCTTAAAACTTGCAGCACCAAAAAAAAGTAATTATGACAATACAGATTATGATAGCCCTTATACAGGTAACAAAAAAATCCTTATGGTCTGTACGGAACAAGAGTATATGACCATGGCAAACGGGAAAAAGTTTGCAACTGGGAATCAGCCCATTGAAATGATGGTACCGATGTTACACTTCAAAAAGGCTGGGTTTGATATCGACGTGTTTACCCCGACTGGACAATCGGTCAAGATCGAAGATTGGGCGATGCCAACAGAAGATGACAAGGTTCAAGAAATCTACGCAGAATATCAATCAAAATTTGAACAACCCAACAGTTTAGCAGACTTCGTAAAAGATAAAATGGGGGATAATAAAGACTATGTGGCTATTTTTATACCCGGTGGACATGGTGCGATGTTAGGCTTGCCAGAAGATAAAAATTTAGGCAAATTACTGCGTTGGGGGCACGATAATCATCTATTGACTATAGCCCTTTGCCACGGGCCAGCCGCTTTGTTGTCTGCAAACTTAGATGCTGCCGATTCGGACGATACAGGTAACGTGAAGCCTTCGAATCAAGACTTTATCTTCAAAGGTTATGAGATAGTTGCATTCCCAGATGTGATGGACAAACAGATGCCCAAACTGGGCTATCTACCTGGAGATATGCCGTGGTATTTTGGCGAAAAATTAGAAGCCTTAGGTATGAGTATTAACAACAAATTGGCGACCGGTCATACCCATCAAGACAGAAAGCTAATTTCAGGCGATGGTCCTCTAGCAGCCAATGACCTTGGTAAATTGGCTGTCAAAGAATTGTTAAAAGCAGTTCGATAAGGCTAAAGTAAGTTATAGATATAAGCAAAAGTATAGAGAAACCCTAATAGAAACTATAAAAAAGGCGCTAAACAAAGGGCTAAAAAAAGGGGCTAGGCTAAATAAAATTATTTCGCCTAGCCCCTTTTTTATACCATTATTAAAGAAACTCTCTAATAATGGAAAGGCTTAATAAAAATAGCCTGTCTAAGGCTGTTTAGATTCCGCAAGATTTAATAAGTTACCCGCATAATTCATAATGTGGAAAATCTCATTTTGCTCACTGGTGCTAGATACCAAGCTGGCGCCTGGACCTCTCGCATATATACTGACATCCTCTGCCGCATGGGCTTCAGAGTTTAACGGCACTAATGCTTCCTGATGAAACCCTGAATCTGTGGTATCGATATTAGTTAAATCACGACGACCTACTTCTGGACCTGAGTCATAAGAAGCATCGACTTTGGTTATTTATAAGTTATCAGCAACACTGATTTGCAACGATAGCGGTAAAGCTATTGATGACGCTCCTGTAAAACTTGCCAAAAGTATTATTTTTTTATAGGCCAATACACACTCTCAATCAATGTCAATATTATATGTGAAAATCGGACAGACTATACGTCTTACTGATGCGGACACCTACATTATGATATAGCCGGCGAACTGCTCAACCGCTAAGATAAAAGGTAACGAATGAGAGTGAAAAGTAAGGCATAAAAAAACGCATAAAAGACATAGGCTCTGCTAAATCTTATATACGCTAGGTCACTCTGTGGTTATGATTTTTCTCTTTTAAACGCTACTTACTGGCTATCAAACCTTTTAAAAATTCGATCACTTTGGCACTGTGTTCAGAGTTTTTAACTTCTTCCAATAGCTCAGTCTTTGACATATTTTTATATTTTTCAATATCTTGCATATCAAAGTCTTTCGTCATATCCATTAATCCAGATAGCCCACCTCCGTCAGTGTCTTTATTACCTTTAACGGCGCTTGTTATATCATTTAGATTCATCATCATTTATTTCTTGTTAGATTCATTCCAGAAGCAAAAATTTATGAAGTGCTCATTCAAGTACCCATTTTTAAGTACCTGTTACTTCCATGCTGAAAAGGTTTCAACACTTCATTCTACCGCAAATGTAAGGTAATAAATAATAGTATCGACTAAGCAGATAGGGTAGGAGATATACAGATTCGTTAATAAGTGTCTCAGTGGTTAACACGTTGGGTCAGGGCATAGGGCTTCATGTATGCAAGGTCGATAAATGGTCATTCAACCCTTCGAAACAATAATATATACGGTACAACCAGAATATACATGACCACGCTATAAATAGCCGCTGGTAACGCAAAAGCCGGCAACATAGTATCCATCCCTGCTGATATCGCTAGCAGTCCAGAGAGCGCCAAAGCCATGGTACTGTTTTGAATACCTACTTCAACCCCAATGGTTTTTGCATGTTTCCAAGACAATCCCAAGAGTCTAGGTAGGCCAATACCTATGGTAAACAGCGATATAAGTAAGGTTAAAACCATGATGGTCAGAGTACCTGTTTCGTTTAATAGTAACTCGCGGTTACTGGCAATCGCCAATATTACCAGTAAGATAAACAATACGAGTGCCACTGTCATAAATTTGTTACGGTGTTTTTTGGTAAAGCCTGATGCTTTTTCATTGATCAATATACCCAGCCCCACCGGTAGGGCGGTAATTAGGAACATTTTCATCCCCATGCTCACTAAGCTTACGTGTCCTGATGCATCGCCTAGGTAATGGCTATAGGCAATAGTGGTTAAGATAGGTACCGTGACAATAGAGACCAAGCTCATTATTGATGTCAATGCCACCGATAATGCCACATTACCATTTACCAGCTTACTAAGAACATTACTGGTAACCCCGCCCGGACAAAAACTCAATAACATAAAGCCAAAGGCAAACTCTGGGCTGGGTTTAAATAGGAAGATTAATAGTAGGGTAACCAGAGGCAGGATGATTAATTGTGAAATAAACCCGATAAAGAAAGGTTTGGGCGCTTTAAAAACGTACTTTATGTCCGCCAATTGCATGGATAATCCCAATGCAAACATAATAAAGCCTAGAACGAGGGGCAATAAAGCCACAGAGAGAGCGTCCATACTGAAATCCATTTAAGTAGGTAAAAAGTATTCCAGACCCGAGCAGTAACGCCATATCTTTTCTTAAAGACAACCTATCTTTGTCAAACTCACTAACCCTACTATATTGTAGCGTTTGCACTTGTTTTCCTTGATATCTTAATTTTCAGATTTAGGATAACTTTGTGAGCTTGGTTAAACTGCTAGTGTTTTTGATCCGCTAATTCTATAACAGGATACTCATATAATTAACGACGTGTAGAAACGCTTAATAATAGCGGTTAGGTGCATTTTCAGGATGGTTTTACTCGTTATTGTAATTTTCGGGAAAGGGGATTGGTTTTAGTATAGGTAATTGAGGAGTCTGTAACAAGCTTTAAGCCGTTTTTAAAACAATCCTCTTTTCAAGGTACAAGGTGGAGCTGGCTTAGAACCCCTTTATCTCTAATGTCCCTAACAATCAAACCCCCAGTCGCCTTGGGACGCAGTTTAGCCTCGATTGCAGCGGTATTCTGACGCAGACAATGGTGTTGCGGACTTAGCTAGTCGTCAGAAAATCTTAGATTTTCTCTTGCCTCGATATGAGAAGGGTAAAGCAGTGCTCATTTAATCCCTTCTCATATCGAGGCAACAGCAACGCATCTGTTACTGTAAACATAAGACACCGTAAACCCAACTGCCGTACATTTAAACATTAGTATACCGACTCGCCTCAGGCATCCAGCGGTGAATCAGCTGAGTGACCTCAACCTTGCGTGCGTCATCATTAATTAAGCGTTTGGCAAGGTGACTGGCGATCATCAGTAAGTTTTCATCACGGCTAAGATCAGACACATAATAGCCAATATTACCCGTTTGGCGTTTACCAAGTAACTCGCCCGGCCCGCGCAGTTGTAGATCCTTTTGGGCGATTACAAAGCCGTCATTGCTGTCTCTGAGTACATTTAACCGTTCAATACCTGTCTCGGATAATGGCGTTTGGTACAACAGTACGCAATAGCTTTTAGTCGAACCACGTCCCACACGACCACGTAGCTGATGCAATTGCGACAGACCTAATCGTTCCGCATTTTCAATGACCATTAACGAGGCATTGGGTACATCAACGCCCACCTCAATTACGGTGGTCGCGACCAATAAATCCAGCTCGGCATTTTTAAACGCCGCCATAATGTCTTGCTTTTCTTTAGACTTCATTTTGCCATGCACCATGCCGATACGAATATCCAAGCGTGCACTTAAATCGGCAAATGTGGCTTCAGCTGCTTGCGCATTTAGAGTACTGGAGTCCTCAACCAAAGGGCAGACCCAGTACGCTTGTTTGCCCTCTTTACAGTTGGCGGCAATACGCTCAATAACCTCATCACGGCGATTGCGGTCAATCGTCACGGTGGTAATTGGGGTACGGCCAGGGGGTAACTCGTCAATAATAGAGGTGTCCATATCGCCATAGGCACTCATCGCCAGCGTGCGTGGAATAGGCGTAGCGGTCATAATAAGCTGATGCGGCGTACTGCCCGCCACGCCCTTATTAGTCAGTGCCATACGCTGTTCAACCCCAAATCGGTGCTGTTCATCAATAATAGCAAGCCCCAATTTGGCAAACACCACCGCGTCTTGAAATAGGGCATGAGTACCGACAACAATTTGCACCTCGTTTTCTGCTACATCGGCTAAGGCCTCACGGCGCTGTTTGGTTGTTTGTTTTCCTGCCAGCCAACCGACCCCAATCCCTAATGGTTCAAACCAAGACTTAAAGTTAATCAAATGCTGCTCGGCTAAAATCTCGGTCGGTGCCATAACGGCAACCTGCCAACCACTGTCAAGTGCATAGCAAGCCGCTAGGGCTGCAACTAAGGTCTTACCAGCACCGACATCGCCTTGCACTAAGCGCAGCATCGGAATAGAGGTCGCCATATCACTGGTAATCTCTTTAATGACGCGATTTTGAGCGTCGGTTAATGCAAAGGGCAGGTTTGCCAATAGTTTGGTGGCAAGTGGGCTTTTATTGTCGCATTTAGGTGCTTTATGTTGATGTAATTGCTTGCGACGATATAACATGCTCAGTTGATGCGCGGTCAACTCCTCGACAATTAGGCGCTGGCAAGCTGGGTGGGTACGTTCCTTTAATTGCTCTAGTTGAGCCACTTGCAGACTGATATCGGTGTGCATTGGCGGCATATGGATCAGGGTTAACGCTTCAAATAAGCTAAGCGTTTGCCAAGTTTGAGCGCGTTGTGCGTATGTCTGGCTCTTATTTTTATTAGAAAAATGGTAATCAGTAGCGACCGGTGCAGGTAAATTTGCCACGGCTTGCCAATCTGAGTTTTGAAATACCGTCATGGGCATACCTTGCTGACTTACCGTTTGCAGCGCCAGTTTAACTAAGGTACGCAGTTTATTCTGGTGTAATCCCTTAACACTCGGGTAGATAGGCTGTAGCCCAGTATTAATGACAGGGGCACCCACTGTAACTATCGTGTATTCAGGGTGTGCCATTTGTACGCCATAGCGGTTTATTTTAATCTCGCCAAACACCCGCAGCCGAGTGCCGAGCGTCATCGTTTGCGTAAGCCCAGAATATACCTTGAAAAAGCGAAGCTGAATGGCGCTTGTTTCATCTTCGATAGTCACGGTCATGCCACTACGTTTATTATCCACGTAGGTAACTTCGCCTTCAACTAAAGCCGCTTGACCATCTTGTAAGTCCCTCATATTGACGAGGCGGCTACGGTCTTCGTAATCCCGAGGCAGATGCAGCAATAAATCAAATAAGCGGGAGATACCCAATTGCTCAAGCTGACCTTCGATTTTTACTCCAACGCCGGCAAGCACGTTAATGGGTAAATCAACGGACGTCATTTGTGGTTGGGCACTTGGTCTGTGTTTACTATCGGGCATTGGTTATCCCTTGATTGGGTTTGTTATATCGTAATCTGACAGTATAGTGGCTGTATTATAGTATAGTGCAACCGCCTCTAACCGTTAATATTGTTCATTAGAGTCAACGTTATGGTCGATGATTGTTCTGTTTACCTCGCTTGTGCTACCCGCTTGAATAAATGAGTTGTACTGTGTACTCGGTAGGCATTTAATATGAACTTGGTTATTTGGTGGTTATTTGGTGGTTATTTGGTGGTTATTTGGTGGCTATTTAGTAGTTATTTGATGATTGCTTTGTGGTTATTTTAGACAATGTCGACTATAGCGTATCAGGCTTAGGATTTTTCGCAAGACACTGGTATGATACGCCCATTATTTTGGTTTCATCCTTCAGGTCTACACTGTTACATTCGTTTTTATAGTTAGGGCACTTCCTCATTTCTAACAACTAACAGGTTAGGGGCTAAAAATGGATGTCTTCTGGTTAAACTACGTTTGATTTCTCACTAATATAGCAATATTGTTTGAATTCATTCGTGTTTTAATGAGTAGCACTCTTATTTTTATCCTAGACTTCTAAATGAAGACATGCCCTAATATTAGATATTGGAGCCGTCATGCGTGCCTCAACCCAACACGTTCAAACCAGACTTAGCCAGCCTGCTGAGTCTGCCCAGCAAAGCGCAGTGCCAATTGGTATTGCCGTTATTGTCGCCTGGTTGGCAGGGGCGATGTTTATGCTATCGCTTGCGCCCTTTGGTTACTGGATTATTGCCTTAATATCGCCCGCCTTGTTGTACGCCTTACTGTTAGCGCCGATGTCTAATCTACGCGCATTTGTTATTGGCGAAGCATATGGCATGGGGCTATGGTGTGTTGGTGCTTTTTGGCTATATACCTCCATTCACGACTATGGCGATGTCTCTATGCCACTGGCATTGCTGGCTATCGCAGTGATGGGTCTCGGTATGGGGTTATTTCATGCAGTGTTGGCTGTGATATTCAATCGCTTTGTCGGTAGGCAGCCTTTGGCATTTGCCGCATTGTGGGTGCTGCAAGAGTGGATGAAAACGTGGTTATTTACTGGATTCCCATGGTTATTTGTGGGATATGCTTTTACTGAGCAGGCTTGGTTATCCTCACTGGCGCCTGTCGGCGGTGTATTTGCCATATCATTTGTTGCCATATTGTTGGCGGCAAGCTTGGTAGAGATATTCCGTCGCCGTGCGGGTTACATGGTAGTCACGGCGCTACTGCTGGCATTAAGTGTGGCGTTATGGTTAATTAACCCTGCTTGGACACAGCCTAAAGCAGGCAAACCAGACCTTAAAGTTTCACTCATTCAAGGCAACATTCCGCAAGACCTAAAATGGTTGACGGAATATCAGTATCAGACGTTAGAGATCTATGCTGGGCTGACAGCAACCGAGTGGGGAAGAGACTTGGTAGTGTGGCCAGAGTCCTCTATTCCCATGTTTCAAACCGAAGCATGGCCCTTTATTACCGAGATGGTCAAGTTCGCCAAAGAAAACAATACCACATGGGTCACTGGCATACCTTATAAAGATGAGGCGGCGTTTAATCCTGAGACGGATAAATATGCACCATTCTATAATGGCGTAATTGCACTGGGTGCCGATGCCGAGGGTCTGTATAAAAAACAACGCCTTGTGCCGTTTGGCGAATATATTCCTTTTGAGGGTGCACTAGACTTATTTCCCAACTTAGCGGGCAGTCAAGAGGTTTTGAGTTATAGCCGTGGTTCAGCACACCAACCGCCACTAAAAGTGCGAGGTCGTAACTTAGGCTCAGCTGTATGTTATGAAGTGGCATATCCTGACACCACCCGCCGCAATGCGATTGATACCGACTTTCTACTTACCATCTCTAATGATGCTTGGTTTGGTACCTCTGCCGGCCCATTACAACATTTACAAATGGTACAAATGCGGTCATTAGAGACAGGGCGTTGGTTTATGCGGGCAACCAATACAGGTGTAACGGCTATTATTGACCATAAAGGCAGAATTGTGGCACGTGCGCCCCAGTTCGAGCGTACGGTGCTTCGTGGTCAGGTACAGTCGCGTACAGGGGTTACCCCTTATGTTCGATTTGGCAACTATCCAATATTGGCCATCATTACTCTATTGCTACTATTGAGTGTTATGGGGAATTATGTATCAAAAACTCGATAAAAAAGTGCACTGCTAATCCATAAATAAATTAAGGTGTTTTTACATAAGGTAGCAAATTAAGATATAATAGCAAGATAAACCAACCGTATTGGTGTGGCTCAGGTTGTCATAGCAACCTTAGGCATGAGCAGGCAGTGGCCAATTAAGCCAATGGTGAATGATGTATTGATGAGTTCACTTGTTGGTTACGAATAAAAAATTCGTGTTTTGTGTGTTATTTACAAGAGATAAGCAACGCATTGTTTGTGAAGGTACTCTTTGCAAGGTGCTGGTTTTAAAATGTTTGTTTCAAAGTATTTTATTTACAGTGTTTTATTCAAAGTGCTAAGTTTATGCATTAAGGTTAAGATTCTATTTGTAAACGCATCATCTTGTAAAGGCGTCATATTTTAAAGATCCAATTTATTCCAGTTACCAAAATTATAAAGCACCACTTTAAAGGTTATACTTACTCTTATTCGACCTCATTATTAAAAGTGCACTGCACCAATGTGATGATGACATCTTTAACACTCAGCTGATATACATAGGTGATTTATGGCAGATGCAAGCCAAAACAAACCCATTAAAGAATTCACATTCGCCATTTTTGGTATTATTCTGTTTTTGGCGATGATACTGTTAATCGCAATTTCCGCTTTTTTACGACCAGCAGGCGATCATGTGGTAGCGGAAGCCCCTACTGAGGAAGGCGCGACAGAAATGGTTGCAGCTGAAGCAAATGCGGAACCGGTAGCTGAAGAAACAGCACCATTAGCAGAGCCAGCAATAGCAGAAGGTAAGGCAACATCAGAGACTGCACCTGCTGCGCCAGAAGGTAAAGAGGATGCTGGAGCTTCGGCAGAAGACGTTGCCACTGATACTGCGGTTGAAGAAAATGTTCTGCCACCTAATGAGGGTCAGCCTGCTGAAGCTAAACCTACCCAAGAACTGAAAGAGGCAGCAGCGGAAGTGAAAGAAGAAAAAGCAGCTGAATAACTCACTGTAAAAATAGACCAATAGCTGTTTTTTGAATAGACAGGTTTTCAATCAACAAGATGATTGCATTTGGCCGCTCAGGTTCTTATGTTGAACAATAGCTATTGAAGAGCTTGCTACAGCGTTAATCAATCAACGTGCTATCCTATTATTGGGTAGCACGTTTTTTTATATCGGATACGCCCCATATATAGTCAGCGAACTACTAAACGGTTACAGCGTTAACCTCGTTAAGCCTACTCCAGTAGTACTTGCACTCGGTTGCCTTGTAACTATTTTAGACTTCTTTAACTATAGTTAGTCAAAGCATGAGACGGGGAATTTATCGAAAATTAGTATATTAGTATACAGTTGGAAGAGATATAGTCGAAACACTTATGGTCAGAGTCATTATAAACGGCTACGGTGGTGACCTCCCTAGAGATACTACGTGTACTATTGACATTCTTTAGCCTTGAACCTGAAGCATAGAGCATAGATATCGACTATAGCTGACAAGATTTAAAAAATAAAAATACCAATAAAAGTACCAATAAATAAGAGAAAAAAATATGACCAAACAAATATTTCAAGACCGTATTAGCAAACTGCGTCAAGTCCTAAAAGAAAACGACATTGCTGCCATTATTATGCCGACTGCCGACCCTCATTTATCGGAATACCTACCAGAGTATTGGCAAGGTCGTGAGTGGCTGACTGGGTTTACAGGTTCCGTTGGGACACTGGTTGTTACTCAAGACTTTGCAGGCATGTGGACGGACAGTCGTTACTGGGTACAAGCGAAAGACCAATTGGCTGGTACTGGTATTGACATGCAAAAATTGCAAAAAGGTCAGCCCAATCATATTGATTGGCTAGCGTCACATCTTAAGTCTGGGGACAATGTCGCTATTGATGGCAACGTTCTCTCACTATCAGAACAAGACCGATTGCTGGATGCTTTTGAAGAGGCTAATGAAGATAGTGATAATATTGAAACACGAGAAGAAGGCATTCGACTCATCACTGAACAAGATTTACTGACGCAACTATGGGCAGACCGTCCAGCGTTACCCAGTGCCAAACTCTTCGCCCATGATGCCCAGTTCGTCTCTCAATCAGCCAAATCCAAACTTGCCGATGTGCGTGAGCATATGACAGAGCTTGGTGCCAGCCATCACCTGATTTCAAGCTTAGATGATATCGCTTGGTTAACCAACTTACGGGGTAGTGATGTCGATTACAACCCTGTATTCTTGGCACATATGCTGATCAGCCAACATCAAGCCACTCTTTTTGTCGATAGTAACAAGGTCGATAGCGACATTGCGCAATTGCTTAATGAGGCAGGGATTGATATTGCAGAATATGACCAAATTCAATCTGCATTGAGCCAACTCACACCTGCGGATTTATTGCTACTTGACCCTAATAAAGTGGCTGTGGGTACCCTAAATGAGCTAAGGGATGATATTGGTATGATTGAAAATATCGCACCAAGTACTTTACTCAAATCTGTCAAATCACCTCAGGATATCGAGCACATACGTGAAGCCATGCGTCAAGACGGTGCCGCATTATGTGAGTTTTTTGCAGAGTTTGAAGCCCGTCTAAGCCAAGGCGAACGTTTAAGCGAGCTTGATGTCGATACCATGTTGATAGCCGCGCGAAGTAAGCAACCACACTATGTATCGCCAAGCTTTCCCACCATTGCAGGCTATAACGAAAATGGTGCGCTACCCCATTACCGTGCGACAGAAGACAGCTTTAGCTACCTAGAAACGGACAGTGGAAAGGGTGGATTGCTACTGATTGACTCAGGCGCTCAGTATCAAAACGGTACCACAGATATTACCCGTGTGGTCGGTATAGGGAAGGTAAGCGAGGCGCAAAAACGTGATTTTACCCTCGTATTAAAAGCGCATATTGCGCTCGCCCAAGCTTATTTTCCAGACGGTTTATCTGCGCCTTTATTAGATGCCATTTGCCGTGCGCCGTTATGGAAAGAGCAACTCGACTTTGGTCACGGCACAGGTCATGGCGTTGGTTACTTCTTAAATGTGCATGAAGGTCCGCAAAGCATTTCTTACAGTACACCAGCGACCGCCCAACGAGCCATGAAAGCTGGCATGATTACCAGTAATGAGCCAGGATTATATCGTGAAGGGCAATGGGGTATTCGTATTGAGAACTTAGTTGTGAATCAGCCTGTAGCACATCCTACCGAGTCTGAGTTTGGCAACTATATGTACTTTGAAACCGTGACCTTATGTCCAATTGATACTCGATTGATTCAAGCTGATTTACTCAATGCAGATGAAAAAGACTGGTTAAACAATTATCACCAGCAAGTATTTAACGAGCTGAAAGACCGAGTTAAAGGTCATGCGTTAGTTTGGTTGACTGAGCGTACGAAGGCGGTTTAATAGGTTTAAAGCTTATAATGACTATTCCCAAATAAAAACCCTCTTTTAGAAGACTAAAAGAGGGTTTTTATTTGGGAATATAATTTATATATTCTAATAAGTTTGGTTTAAGTGTTTAATAAGTCGGTATTCATTATGAGTTAAATTATCTATTGTAGGGATAGTCCTATAAGGGCAAGCTTAATTCTCGGAGAATTTATATGACTCACTCAGATAATGAAAATCTAAGCCATAACCAAGTAGTCGACCGCCAATTTAGCTCACAAGCAGCAAAGTATTTAACCAGTAGTGTACATGCAACAGGGCAGGAGTTTGCTATTGTCGACAATCAACTGCGTCAATTTGATCAACCCCATGTGTTGGATTTAGGCTGCGGAGCAGGGCATATAAGCTTTTGTGTTGCACCTGTTGCTAAAACGGTCATCGCCTATGATTTATCTGCCGAAATGCTCAAAGTCGTCGAGATAACTGCATCAAAAAAAGGACTGGATAATATAAATACGGTAAAGGGTATCGCTGAGTCCTTACCCTTTGCCGACAATAGTTTTGATATAGTCATTAGCCGTTTTTCAGCACATCATTGGCAAGATGTGCCTCTTGCCTTAAGGGAGATGCGCAGAGTTTGTCAGCCTAATGGTCGCATTATTATCATAGATATCATGGCACCTGCAAACCCTTTGTGCGATACCTTTTTACAAACCATAGAAATATTGCGTGATAACAGCCATGTCAGGGATTATTCAGCAGCTGAGTGGCAACTTATGCTTAGTCAAGCAGGCTTAGCCGTTAATACTATGCAAACTCATAAGTTGTTATTAGAGTTTGACAGTTGGATCAGTCGAATGCGTACCCCAACAAACTATGTAAAAGCTATTCAAGCCTTACAACAGCAGATAGGACAAGAGGTAAGAAAGTATTATAATCTACAGTCAGATGGCTCATTTACCACCGATGTGGTCACATTAACTGTTAGAGTCAAGCTCGCCTAAACCAAAATTTTATCTATATAAACAATATAAGGCACTTAATTAGAAGGCTCAAAAAATATAACACTAGCTTCAATGGGTGCAAAGGGTTTGTGAGCAGTGTTTTTGGGTATGACTACCATCTCCCCTGCGTTAATTTCGACAGTTTCATCTTTAAGTTTTATAAAAAGCTGTCCCGCCACAACATGAAATAACTTATCTTCAAATTCATGGTTATGCCAGTCATAATCGCCTTTCAGCTTCGCCATTTTTACTTGCATTTGGTTAAAGGCAGTGGCCGTTTTGGGCTGCCAAAATTCTTGAATACTCTCTAGCTCATTAGCAATATTGGTTATCTTAAGCGTCATGTTGGTGTTCCTTATATTGTGTGTTTTATGTAGCAGTGATCATTTGCAATTTTTTGAATCGCTCTAAAATTTTTAAATTAAAAGTCGACAGTGGCAGAAACCATAACCGTTCGCGGCGCACCCAATCCAAGTGTAGTATAGTGTGGCTTAGTCCAATAATTTTTATCGGCTACATTTTTAATCTCGGAGCGTATGGTGACAGGATACTGCCAAGCTGAGGTTTTGTAGCGAGTGCCTAAGTCAACTATCGTATAGTTTGGAATAGATAGTGTCTTGTCATCAGCAGCATACTGGTCAGAGACAGAGGTTACATTGGCTGTTAATGTGAGGTTGTCGATATAAGGTTGGTCCCATTCTGCGCCTAGTTTCGCCTGCCATTTGGGTACACCTGTGGGTTGTTTACCTTGATTGAGGCCCCCGTTCAGACTGGCATCAATATAAGTAACACCCCCCATCAAACGCACATTTGGCAATGGTGCACCAAAGAAACCCCATTCAATACCTCGGTTTTGCTGCTCTCCCTCCACCGCATATATTTTGCTTATTGGGTTGACATCAGCATAAGGTTTTTGAATATCAAACACACTTAAAGTGTGTGAAAAATCACCGAGCAGCCACCCTTGCATGCTTTGTAGAATATTATGTTGATAGGCATAAAATTCTACTATTGCGCTCAGTACACTGCCATACATCAAGCCGAGCACAGGAATTAAAACCGAGTTTTTAAACTTGATGCGTTTAATGATGGCGATAAACAGTAGGCTAGCTACAAAGCAAAAAGTTAGAGAAAACAACATTTTGCTAAAAGTACTGGTATTGGGTAATAGCTACTAAAATACCCAGTTTCGCTGCATCTAGTCCGCCAGATGTAGCAGGCTCTACGAATTTATTGTGTACTATGTGCTGTAAAATAACGCCGCTAGTCGCAAGCCCAACGCCTATTAATATCAAGGCAGCTAAACGGGGTATTCTACTGGCTGTCAACGTGAGCCAAGTATTACCCGATAAGTTAAACAGCTCAGGCAATACAATTTGATTAGTACCGATAACTAAGGAGATAACACAGAGAGCGAAAAATAAAATCAATAATCGGAATAGCATTAATTATTCGGCATTAAGGTTTGTGAGAATGATTATTATCTACTATCCTTTTTTTAATTATGTAATAATCGGAAAAAAAGAATGTCGCAATTGGAAAAGTTTTTAGCATGTGGTTCGCTTTGCATTGTAGTGACCTTCGCTAGATTACATACTAATGAGTATTAGGTTGTATTGATGATGGCTATATTGAAGATAGTGAGTAAATTGAAGATAGTGAGTGAATTGAAGATAGTGAGTGACAAATTATGACTATAAATTATGATAAGTTGTTATGGGTAACTAACAGTATTGGTAACGCAGTCGTTGAAAGTGCCTACGATGACAGTAATGACGTGGGAAGTGCCGTTAGAACTGCCCCAGTTACTGTAAATCCCGTTGCTGTCAATAAAGAAACGCACCAAATTCGCCAAGGGTTTCGATTGGTTCGTGAACAGACCTATACATCCACTCCCCTCTACTATCCGCCATTTGAAAGAACAGATTATATTGGGGTATGTTTTGTGTTTGCTCCAGAAGAAATAGATAAGAATAATCTAGCTTTTAAGCATATCTATCATAAAGATTTGAATATTACGAATGGCTTTCAATATCAAGCAGAGACTCTATACGCTATAAATAAGCCTCTACATTATGTTAGTTTACAGTTTGATAGTTACTTTATTGAATCGCTAAATGAACAGCAGTCAATACCAAAATGGCTATTAAGCCTGGCTTCTTATAAAGATGGATATGTACTTGACCGGATAACTGTCTCGCCTATTTTAAGACATTTAGCATGGCAGATAAGTCAATTGCCACTAACAAGGTTACTTAGCGACTCGTTGCGTATAGAGTCTAAAGCTTTAGACTGGCTGGCTGGCATGATTGAGTCTAACCCGACACATAAGCCTATAAATGATCATGTCTTAATGAGCAATGATTTAACGAATAAATCAAAGAGGTTTGTGATGTTAGCGTTTGATATTATTCATAAAGAATACTCTCAGCCACTAACTATCCGGGAGCTGGCTTTAAGGGTAGGGACAAATGCCTCGTATCTAAAACAATATTTTAAGTCTTATACAGGGCAAAGCATTCATGAGTACTTGACTCATTATCGCTTAAGACAAGCTCAGAATTTGCTAATACTACAGCCTATGCTTAATATAAAAATAGTTGCTGAGCTGTGTGGGTATCAAGCAGGGCATTTTAGTCAATTATTTAAAGATACCTATGGTATTTCTCCGTCCCATTATCGTCAAACTAATATAGCTAAGTAGTTACAGTACCTAATAAGCAATCCCTCTAAAAAAATAGCAATCATAAGATGTCTTTTTATACGGTTATTTTTATTATAAAAAGGGGTCGGTTTTTAGATTTTTATCGTCTCATATCATCCTCATAATAACCACTCAATGGGTAGCAACGAACATATCCAGACCCCAATACGGGACCATGCAGAGCTGTGAGGCTCATCATCAAACTCAACAATCTGATGGTTCTCTTCAGTTTCCCAGTGCAGTTTTCCTTGGGGGGTTTTGCTAACCACATAGCTGTACTGCATCTGATTTTTCTTCATATTATCAGCCAGATAACTTGCCAGATCTGGACTATCGAATATAAACCCCATCTCTGTGTTTAGTGAAGCGGAGCGAGGGTCGATATTAAAAGATCCAATAAACAAGGTTTTGGTATCGATAATAAAGGTCTTGGCATGTAGGCTGGCACCGCTACTTTTGATCATGCCGCCATGGTGTTTGGTAATAACAGTCGCCATCGGCTTTAGCTCAAAAAGCGATACGCCAGAGTCTAGCAAGGGTTTTCGATATTTGGCATAACCGGCATGGACAGGTACGACATCAGTGGCTGCAAGAGAGTTGGTAAGTACAGCGACCCGTTTGCCATCTTTAGCCAGCGAAGTAAACACATCTTTACCACGCTTGGTGGGGACAAAGTAGGGAGAAATAATCAGCAACTCATTTTGGGTTTGCTGCATCAAAGGGATAATATTGGTAAGAAGTGAGTCGGATTTTTTGGGCTGTCGTAATACTTTGGCGGGAGAGTCACTGATCAGCTGTGTCTCTGTCCATATTAGAGGCAGTGAGCCCTCGCGCAATTTTTTTACAAACGTAGATTGTCCCAATTCTTTTAAAAAAGTGTTCGTCTCAGTATTGTTAATAGGTTTGGGATCAAAGGCGGCAAATGTCTTATCTTTTATAATATTTTCAGCCGGATAAGAGGATTCACTGACCCAATACTGATCAAAGTCCTGCTCGACATCTTTAGCAACTGGTCCAACGGCCAGAATATCCAAGTCAGCAAACATGACACCACTACCAAAGCCAAAATATTCATCGCCTACATTACGACCACCCCCAATGGTCACTAAGCCGTCTGCGGTAAATGATTTATTATGCATCCGCCGATTTAGGCGAAAAAAGTCACTTAAGTAACCTAGTGTACGAAAGCGGCGCTGCATAAACGGGTTGAACAGACGCACTTCAATATTAGGGTGTGCATTGACCTTAGAGAGCAACTCATCCATACCATCAGTGTTGTTATCATCAAGCAATAGACGCACCCGCACCCCACGCTCAGCGGCTTGATATAGGCTTTGCATGAGCAGGTGGCCAGTGGTATCGTCGTGCCAGATATAATATTGCACATCTAACGTATCTTGAGCCGATGCTGTGAGTGCTAGCCGAGCCAAAAAGGCTTCATGACTATTATCCAATAGGTAGATACCACTTAGCCCAGGATGCTCATTTATGACAGGCAGAATCTGTTTAGCTATGGTGCTATTAGGATCGACAGGAAGGTGGACTGAGGCCTTGCGCTGAGTATTATCAGGTAGATCTTGATAAGTCATTAAGCCCAGTAGAGCCAGCAGCACCAATAGTCCTAACAAAGCTATGACTATAATCAGCAGTTTTTTTAGTACGCTTACTAACATAGCGGGCCCTTTATGGCTAAACAAAGACGAATCAAGAATCTTATAGGTGGACGCTGTTTAAAGGTCATTGTTGTTAAGGTGGATGTTGTTTGCAGGTATTTAGAACAGTCAGTATGGTTAAAAGTTGCTACCCCAGCTCCTGATAGTTTGATAAAACGGTCAAAAAAAGCCTACGTTTACAGCAGGCTCTATTTCTTTATTCGTCTATTAAGCCTCTATTAAAAAGCAGCTTAGTCTATCAGCTATGCTTTATGATTTTATTTTCATATAAGTGACAAATTTATAAGTCAAACCGTTATCGTCATCAGTATGAGAGTCAGACTCTGAGGCAAGCTCAAAACCTTCTGGGATTTCTGGGTAAAATGCGTCTCCATTTTCAATCTCAGTATCTACCACTGTTAGCTCGATGCGGTCGGTATACATCATAGTGTTTTTGAAAATCTTCTCACCACCAATGATCCAAATGGTTGTAAATTTCAAACCATGTGCTACGTTAGCCGCTTGAGTGAGAGCATCATCCATATTATGTACAATAATAAAGTTATCGTTTTCAGTTAGGCCGTTTTCTTTGGCATAATCTAATTGAGTAGTGATGATAAAGTTAACCCTTTTTGGCAGAGGCTTGCCACCCATCGACTCAAAAGTTTTACGACCCATAATGACGATACCTTTGACACCGCTATCGGCATAGGCATCAGTTTCTGCTGTGGTCATCGCTTTAAAGTGTTTTAAGTCCTCTGAAATATGCCAAGGAAGACGATTGTTTTTACCAATACAGCGGTTATTGCTGATGGCAGCAATTTGGGCAACTTGGGTGTGCGCATAGCTCATTAGAAGGTCCTTTTATTATAAATAAGCGGTTATAAGCAGTTGTTTTTAGTCAATACTTAAACGTTAAGGGTGCTAAAAATTATACGGCAACGGGTGCTTTAATGGCTGGATGTGATTGATAGTTTTCAACTCGAATGTCTTCAAATTTAAAGTCAAAAATATCTTTCACGTCTGGGTTTAACCATAAGCTAGGTAGATCATAAGCGGTACGTGATAACTGCTCGTTGACTTGAGTAATATGGTTTTGATAGAGGTGACAATCACCACCTGTCCAAATAAATTCGCCAACTTTTAAGTCACATACTTGAGCAATCATATGAGTAAGGAGAGAGTAGCTCGCAATATTAAACGGCACACCTAGGAATAAATCTGCTGAACGCTGATATAATTGACAAGACAATTTTCCATCAGCCACAAAAAATTGGAAAAGGGTATGGCAAGGGGGTAGCGCAACTTGATTAGCTTCCGCTGGATTCCAGCCTGAAACGATTAAACGACGCGAATTTGGATTGGTTTTTATTTGCTCAATAAGCGTTTTTATTTGGTCAACCCCATCTTGCCGATAACGGCCATCCTCATTTTTTGTGGCGCCATAATTACGCCATTGGTGACCATAAATTGGGCCAAGCTCACCTTCTGGGCGACCAAAACGAGCAGTTTGCTCAGCGGTAGACCACTCATTCCAAATACGCACACCGTTATCTTGCAAATACTTAACGTGCGTATCGCCATTTAAAAACCAAAACAGCTCATAGGTAATAGATTTCATATGAACTTTTTTGGTGGTCAGCAAAGGAAAGCCATCGTTTAAATCAAAACGAATTTGGGCACCAAAATGACTTAGCGTACCCGTGCCCGTTCTGTCTCCTTTAGGGGTGCCGTGATCACGCACATAGCGAATTAAATCAAGGTAAGCAGCTTCATTTTTTGAGGTTATCATAGTTATCAGTATATTAATCAGTGTGGTTGTGAATGTATTGAAGATATTGAAATAGACGCAAATTATACCGGTTACGCGGCTGCGTATTTGCCCCAGTCATATTCTTGACGGCGATAGGCTAAGATCATTAATACGACACCAAGGATAATCATCGGTAAGGTATACAACTGGCCTTTACTCATCCAGCCAAATATCAGCTCGTAACCTGCATCTGGCTGGCGGAAAAACTCAATTACAAAACGGCTGATGCCGTAACAAAGCATAAATAATGCCGATATTGCCATGCGCGGGCGAGGTTTTGATGAAAACCACCAAACAATAATAAAGGTCAATAAGCCTTCCGCAAATGCTTCGTACAACTGTGAGGGATGACGGGGTAATAAATAAATGCCGTTCACTTGCGTCATTAAGGATTGCAAGGCAGGGTTAGTATTAATCAGCTGTGCATCAAAGGCAGCGGCTTGAGGAAAATAAGTCAGCCAGCTGTATCCACCGTCTGAGACACGCCCCCAAAGCTCGCCATTGATGTAGTTACCAAAGCGGCCAAATAGCAGCCCAGTAGGTACGCAAGGCACAATAAAATCTAATACGTTGAAAATTGGCTTTTTGTATTTACGTGCAAAAAATATCATGGCCAGTGCCACACCCACAAAGCCCCCATGGAACGACATACCGCCTTCCCATACTCTGAATAGATACATCGGGTTTTGCAGCAATTCGCCAAACTGATACAGCAGCACATATCCAATACGGCCCCCTAATATCACACCAAGTGCGCCATAGAATACAAGGTCTGACACCATATCACTAGTCCATCCCTCTCTTTTAGTACTGCGATACCAAGCAAGCCCATACGCGGCTGCGAAGGCAAGTAAATACATAAATCCATACCAATGTACTTGTACTGGACCTATGGATAATGCGACAGGATCAAATTGAGGATGAATCATCATAGTAAGTGTCTATAGTTGTATTATTTGATGAGAGTCATAATAGCAAAATTTAATCAATAGAGCATTACAGTCTGTTTGATCATTCACAAATTAGTCCTAGCCACTTCCATGCTTGAAGGATCAAAACAGACCCTGAACTATTATTTGATTGAGCAAGATACAAAAAAGCCGAGTACGTGGAGGACTCGGCTAAGGTAGTAGATTTAGAGTTAAGTTTAAATCGCCACCAGTTCTTGAATATTGTTTTCAGCCATCACATTGCCTGCGCCTTGAGCCACAACTTGGCCGCGTGATAGCACAGTATAATTATCAGCAAGCTCTTCAGCAAATTCATAGAACTGCTCAACTAAGACGATTGCCATATCGCCTTTATCCGCCAAACTGCGAATGACTCGGCCAATATCTTTAATAATAGAGGGCTGGATGCCTTCAGTGGGCTCATCTAAAATGAGAATACGAGGCTCGGAGGCGAGGGCACGCGCAATAGCCAACTGCTGCTGCTGACCACCGGACAAATCACCGCCACGGCGATGCTTCATCTCATCAAGCACTGGAAA
Source organism: Psychrobacter sp. CX97 (assembly GCF_057396285.1). Taxonomy (NCBI): domain Bacteria; kingdom Pseudomonadati; phylum Pseudomonadota; class Gammaproteobacteria; order Moraxellales; family Moraxellaceae; genus Psychrobacter; species Psychrobacter sp. CX97. The sequence goes on from NZ_JBXYJE010000005.1 coordinate 209,304, forward strand.
TATATCGTATAGATGCTTTGGGACTTTGCCTGCTTTGCGCTGTGAAAACTTTGCCATGCCAATAAGGATGTTTTCCTCAACCGTTAACGTTGAAAAAATATCGCGGCCCTGCGGAACATACGCCAATCCCTCACGCACACGCTGCTCAGGTGTCATCTTACTGATGTCTTTTCCGTCTAATAAAATCTGGCCTGATTTTATTGGCAAAATACCCATTAGGCATTTTAGTAACGTGGTCTTGCCAACACCGTTACGGCCAAGTACCACACTACATTCCCCAATCGGGGCGGCAAGCGTCACATCACGTAGAATATGACTGCCGCCGTAGTATTGATTTATGGCATTAACTTCTAACATATAAACACCCTAATTTTTGTGTAAATTCTGATTTTTTAATACCGTTATTGTTTCCAGTAGCATTGTTAGCTCTTGTTAAGCTATAGTTTTTACTGCCACTGACCCTATTGACTATCTGCCAAGATAGGTCTCAATAACTGCGTCATCGTTTTGCACTTCTGCCAAGGTGCCTTCTGCTAAAATTGCCCCATTTGCCAGTACGGTTACCTTCTCACTAATCGCATCAATAAAGGTCATGTCATGTTCAACCACCACAAGAGTATGGTTTTTCTTAAGACGTAGACACAGCTCAGCAGTATGCTCCGTTTCGGCGTCAGTCATGCCGGCGACAGGCTCATCAAGTAAGATAAGCTTAGGGCTTTGCATGAGTAACATGCCAATCTCTAGCCACTGCTTTTGACCATGAGATAACAGCCCAGCTGGCTTATGGAGCATGTCTTTTAAACGGATTTGTTCAAGTGTTGAATCAAGGGTATTCTGTGTGTCGGCATCAATTTTAGTAAACCAGCTTTTTGAAACCCGTTTGTCTTTAGGTGCTGCAAGCATTAAATTATCAAGTACGGTAAAGTTCTCAAACACTGTTGGTTTTTGAAACTTACGACCAATGCCTGCTTCAGCAATTTGCTCGGTAGACAGCTTCGATAAATCATGAACCTGACCAAAAAACGCCGTGCCTTCAGTGGGACGAGTTTTCCCTGTAATGACATCCATTAGGGTGGTTTTACCCGCCCCATTAGGTCCAATAACGCAGCGCAGCTCACCTTCTTCGATATAAAGCGATAAATTGTTTAGAGCACGAAACGAGTCAAACCAGACACTGACTTCTTCTAAATAGAGCGCAATACCATGGCTCATATCAGGCCCTGACTTAGGTTTAGGATGCGCTAAGCCATCGCTATCCCCATAATCCTCACCTAAGCTAGTGGTTACAGGCGTAGTCGTTGTCGCCTTGTTGGTTAATTTAGGCTCTACACTATTGGGTTTAACAGCTACAGGGTTATTCTCACTGTAGTCTGTTGCCCCTTTAATAGGGGTTTTGACTAATCCTTCAGTTGCTGTAGGCTGCGCTAAGTTTGAATCAATTGATTGTTTTGGCATTATTATTTTTCCTTCTTAAAGCGGTCGAGTAGGCCAATAATGCCATTCGGCATAAATAAGGTAACGACAACAAATAGCCCACCTAAGATAAGTAACCAAAATTCAGGGTAGGCAACCGTAAAGTAAGTTTTGATAGCATTCACAGCGCCAGCACCAACAATGGCACCAATCAAGGTTCCACGACCACCAGCAGCAACCCAAACAGCCATCTCAATAGAGTTAACTGGGTTCATCTCGCCTGGATTAATAATACCTACTTGTGGGACGTATAGCGCCCCAGCGATACCCGCAATCACAGCAGACAATACCCAAGCAGATAGCTTGTACCAAAGCGTACGATAGCCCAGATATTGCAAGCGGTTTTCACTATCACGAATGGCGCCAAGTACACGTCCATAAGGTTGATTCATTAAATAGCGAAGTCCGACATATGAGACCAGTAGTGCCAAAGCGGTCGCAAAGCAAAGCATGGCTCTGGTTGAGGCGGCGGTAATATCATAGCCAAGTAACGTGGTAAATCCTGTGAAGCCGTTATTACCCCCAAAGCCAGTTTCGTTACGGAAGAATAGCAATGCTGCTGCATAGGTCATGGCTTGAGTAATGATGGAGAAGTAAACGCCTTTGATTTTTGAGCGAAACGCAAAGAAACCAAATATAAAAGCGATCAGACCGGGGACTAGTACCACAAGCGCCATCGCCCACCAGAAGTTTTGCGTTCCAGCCCAATACCACGGCATTTCCGTCCAGCTTAAAAACCGCATAAAGTCAGGCAATCCCGCGCCAGCAGTTTCCCTTGTTAAGTACATCCCAAAGGCATAACCGCCTAGGGCAAAATAAAGACCATGACCTAAGCTTAGGATACCGGCATAGCCCCACACTAAGTCTAAGGCTAAGGCTACCATAGCAAGCGCCATGATCTTACCAATCAGGGTAATCCAGTAGGCAGATAGGTGCAACGCTGACGTTTCTGGCATTAAATGTAGCCAAGGTAGTATCAGCAGTACTAGGAAACAGAGCCCAATAAGAATAGAGTTTCGTGGTGAATCAGATAACAGTTGAGTAATACGCATGAGGTTCTCCTTAATCCACAAAGCGGCCTTTGAGGGCGAATAAACCTTGTGGACGTTTCTGAATAAACAGAATCACAAGAACCAGTAACACAATCTTAGCCATCACAGCACCAATGCCAATTTCAAGCATCGTACCGCTGACACCAAGGCCTAGAGCTGCCAATACAGCGCCCCATACTTGACCAACACCGCCAACGACAACCACTAAAAAGGCATCGATTATATAAGTCTGACCTAAGTCAGGGCCGACGTTACCCACTTGTGCCAATGCGCAACCAGCGAGTCCTGCTAGCCCTGAACCAAGTCCAAAAGCGAGCATATCGATGCGGGCAGAAGGGATGCCTACGGCGCGCGCCATTTGACGGTTTTGAGTTACGGCACGGACAAACAAACCAAAGCGGGTTTTATTCAGCAAATACACCAGTAGCGCCAATACAATCACGGTAAAACCGATAATAGCAATACGGTTATAAGGCAGTGATAAGCTTGCGGACACCTGATACGCACCGCTTAACCAGTCAACGTTACTCACTTCCACGTTTTGTGCGCCAAAAACCATACGCACTAATTGCATCAGAATGAGACTGACACCGAAGGTCGCCAATAAGGTTTCGAGCTCTCGGCCGTACAAGGGACGAATGACAATACGCTCGATAATCATGCCAATAACAGCACTGACTAAGAAGGCAACAGGGATGGCTGCGACTAAATACCAGCCTGCCATGCCCGGTAGATAGGATTGAAATAGATTTTGCACCACATAAGTGGCGTAAGCGCCAATCATAATAAGCTCACCATGTGCCATATTTATGACACCTAGTAACCCAAAGGTAATGGCAAGACCAAGAGCGGCTAAAAGCAAAATACTGGCAGTACTCATACCGGTAAATAAATGACCTGTCCAAGTACTTATTTTAATGCGATTGGCGACACTGCTTTCAGCCGCAACTAAGGCGCTTTTTAAAGCGGGGTCTATAGTGTCTGCCGCAAGGGCAGCTTGAAGGTCGACCAATACCTGAGGGCTGTCGCTATCTGCAAGCTGATTTACCGCCGCAACTTTAGTAGGTAGATCGCCATCTCTAAAATTGATACGGGCTTGCAGGTCGGCAAGCGCCTCTTGCACCTTACCATTATCTTCTTTGGCAGCAGCGGCGGAGATGGTCGCAGGGTCAACTTGATCTATATTGACAGATAAAATCTCTACTGCCTTTAAACGCTGAGCGGTATCGTCAGATGCAAGTTTGACCTTAGCCTGACCAAAGGTCAATGCTGAGCGCAGTGTATTGGTCAAGGTCACTTGGGATAAGTCGCTAGGCCAATCAGTAGTTTCTTGTTTGTCAGGATAGGTAAACAGTTGATCTTCACTGTTTAACAAATAAGTGTGTCCACCGTTGCCCTGATACAGCTCATCTTTACTAATAAGCTCAACTAACGTATCTAAGCTTTCAGCGGTTCCAGGCCAGCTGTTTAACATGGCTTGGCGCTGAGCAAAATCGGCGGCGACAAACTGCTCAATGGCATCACCAGATTTGGCTGCAGCGGATTGAGGGTTAACCGATTGAGAACTGACCGATTGCGGATTGACCGATTGAGAGTTAGCTGGCTGCGCCGCCGTTTGAGTGCTTGAAGCATCTTGGGCGGCAGTATCAGGGGTAGTCAGTGAGTGTTCATTCTGATCTTGTAAGGTTGAATCAGGCGATGTCGCATGCTCAGAGGATACAGCAACCGTATTCATAGCCTTTGTCGCTTCTGTTTGAGCTTGAGCAGGCGTCAATGCTAGTAAAAGTGCTAATATCAATGCAGTAATTAACGTGACTAATACAGTGGGCACCCATAAACAAAGGTTCATAAGACGTTTTATTAACCCTTGTTTATAAGTCTCTGCATGATTTGATATCAGTAACGTACTATATTTCTGAATAGTGCTATTGATATTATCGGTATTAAGAGAGGCTGTCTGTGTGGTCACTGAGCGGATTGGTGGGCATGGCATCTTTTACGGCTCCAAAGTGATTTAAAATCGACATTCCCTGCAATGATGTCTAACCTTTTTATACTAATTACCAGATATTGACCTCAACGTTGCCGTTTTAGTTCCTTTATCCAATAAGCAGTATCCTGCAGGGAGGTGATCTTTTATATTTCTTTATGTGGGGTTATAAAATAACCCTAAGCTATGTCAGCCTTATTTAGGAATGTATTGACTCCAAGGCTCAGCACGAATTACCTCTGGCGTTTTATTAATCACATCAAACTGTCCATCAGCACGGATTTGACCAATCATAACCGGCTTCCATAAGTGATGATTTTCCTCATCCATCTTCAAAGTGTAACCTGAAGGCGCATCGAACGTTTGACCACCCATGCTAATACGTACTTTATCAACATCAGTCGTACCCGCTTTCTCTACCGCTTGCTTCCACATGTTGATACCCACATAAGTGGCTTCCATTGGATCGTTAGTCACCACTTTGTCCGCATTCGGTAGCTTATGATCCAGTGCGTACTTTTTATATTTATTGGTAAAATCGTTATTCACAGGATTTTTGATAGACATAAAGTAGTTCCATGCTGCCAAATGGCCTTCTAATAAGCTGGTATCAATACCACGTAGTTCTTCTTCCCCTACTGAGAATGCCATCACAGGAATATCAGAAGCCTTGATACCTTGGTTAGCCAGTTCACGATAAAATGGCACGTTTGAATCACCATTAATGGTAGAGATAACCGCTGTCTTTTTACCGGTAGAGAATTTTTTAACATTCGAGACAATAGTCTGATAGTTGCTGAAGCCAAATGGAGTATATTCTTCCATGATATCTTCATCTACCACACCTTTAGATTTCAAAAACGCTCTTAAAATCTGGTTGGTGGTACGCGGATACACATAATCGGTACCCAAAAGTACAAAACGTTCAGCACTACCGCCTTCAGGGCTCATTAGGTATTCAACAGCAGGAATTGCCTGCTGGTTAGGTGCTGCGCCCGTATAGAAGATATTTTCAGATTGCTCTTGACCTTCATATTGTACTGGGTAGAACATTAAGCCATTTAATTCTTCAACGACTGGTAGCACAGACTTACGAGATACTGACGTCCAACCACCAAATATCACGTCTACTTTATCTTGGGTTAATAGCTGGCGGGCTTTTTCCGCAAATAAAGGCCAGTCTGAAGCAGGATCAACGACCACAGCTTCAAGCTGCTTACCTAACACACCGCCATTGGCATTGATTTCATCAATGGTCATCAGTGCAGTATCTTTCAGAGACGTCTCAGAGATGGCCATGGTGCCAGATAAAGAATGCAAGATACCCACTTTAATCGTGTCGCCATCTGCAGCTGGTGTGGTGGTGGTTTCTGTAGTTTCTGTCGAAGCTTCAGCTGGTGTGGTCTCTGCAGCTGTTTCAGCAGGTTTTTGGCAACCAATTAGGCTCAAGCTACCGACAATAGCAACGGCAAGTAGTGACAAACGAGAGGTAAAAAGAGTGTCAGAAGTGGCGGCTGCATTTACAGCAGTAGAAGAGGGTAATATAAACATTTATTTCTCCAAAAATTCAAAATAACGGTCTTGTAAACAGATGTAACGTGCTGTGATTTACTGTTATGAATAGTTCAATATCTGTGCCAACCTTAAAAAAGTGGAATTTAATGAAAATATGTATGCTTTGGAGAATTTACAGGGGCATTCATGCACCAAACATGCACCAAAATAGTTACTTATTTTACGATTTACAGTAAATCTGCACTAAATTGGACATTTTATGGATTATGATTTCTATGGATTAATCATGTTAGGGTGTAAAAATAGTAACTAACTATGACATTGGTTTGGTTATTTATTGAAAAAAAGCCGAGTCGCGCATTTCCTAAAATAGTAATACAGCTATTTTGCAAAAATATTTGAAAATTAGGATCAGCTTTATCAAATGCATCTAATACCACAAATAAATACTATAAACAGAATCTTTTAGGACTCGCTTTAAGCACTGATGACTGTCTTAATAATCAGGGTTGTCATAATATGTACTATACCCCTTAATATGATCATGTCGTTTTAAAGAACACTATTTAGGTAGGTGCTATTTAGGTAGGTGCTATTTATTAGCTAGATACTATTGAGTGTGTAAATAGTTTTGTGGTAATGATCATTTAATAACAGTCTCCCCTAAGAACGTTATGGAGAGAGCTATAAAATAGTTATAGAAAGGAGATCGCATGTGTATTGTGGCAATAGCATGGCAGTTATTTGATGAGATGCCATTGGTGCTATTATCAAATCGAGATGAGTTTTATGCGCGTCCTACCACGCCAGCGCATCAATGGGAAGATGCGCCAATATTTGCTGGGCGAGATGAAAAAAGTGGTGGCACTTGGCTTGGGTATCATCAACAGACTCTAAATCAAAGTAGTGGCAATCAATTTGTCAGCCAAAATGGACGATGGGCCGCAGTATTAAATTTTCGTGATGGCGTACAGGCGACTGAGGACCAACGCTCACGGGGCGAATTAGTAGCAGGTTTTCTTACCTCTGAGCTATCGCCTATGCAGTTTGCTCGTCAGATTGACTTGCAAGCTTACGCAGGATTTAATTTAATTATCGGGGACATTCGCCAAGCGGTTGTGGTCAACAATCGAGGTTATCCGCCAACCTCTCTTTATAGTGGACTACATATCCTATCAAATGGTCAGCCAGAAAGCAGTTGGTATAAGTGTGAACGTTTACGCGGGCGGGTGCGCCAAGAAGTGCTGCCGCTTATAGCCGAAAGCTTTGAGCTTAAAAATAGCGAGGAAAGTTACTGGAAACCAGCGGCATGGAATGTACTGTCTGATACGCAGCAAGCCGCAGATGATCAATTACCTCATACGGGTATGCCCGAGACGCTTGAAAAAGCATTATCATCGATTTGTATTGATACCCCAGAATTGAGTCATTATGGTACACGTACTCAGAGCCTCCTGACCATGAGTTTAGCCTCACATTTAGTACCCAGCTTTAACCTAGCTTTCGACACAAATAAACAACACGCTCATAATACCTCAATCTTAACGTTAGAGAGTCGTGAATATCCGCATCATACTAATTAATCATAGTACCTAAATCTCGTGACTGGGCTAATGGCTTTGTTGGATGCGAAAGATAAAGTATAGAGTTACCAAAACCCATAAAAATAGTATGGTTTTAAACTGGCTTGTCATATTTTAAGGGTATATTCTATAAGAGAGATAACCTATATAAGACAAACAGCAATCTAAGTACAAGGAGTACCACATGAGCATGATGAAATCCCTAATATTTGTTGAGCCAGGTAAAATTGAAATCACTGAAAAAAAGATACCAGACGTCGGCCCCAATGATGCTCTAATTAAAATTACCACAACCACCATTTGCGGTACCGACATTCATATCTTTAAAGGTGAGTATCCTGTGGCACAGGGTCTGACCATCGGTCACGAGCCTGTAGGCATTATTGAGAAGCTTGGTAGTGCGGTGATGGGCTACGAAGAGGGGCAACGGGTGGTTGCAGGTGCAATTTGCCCTACCTTTACCTCCTATGCGAGCCAAGATGGCTTTCCTTCTCAAGATGGCGGTTATATTCAGCCAGATGGTACGTGTGCTTGTCATGGTTATAAGGCCACTGGGGGTTGGCGCTTTGGTAATATCATCGATGGTACTCAAGCCGAATATGTTCTAGTGCCAGACGCACAAGCAAACCTAGCCCCTGTCCCTGATGGCTTAACCGATGAGCAAGTATTGATGTGCCCTGACATCATGTCCACGGGCTTTAAAGGCGCTGAAAATGCCAATATTCAAATAGGCGATATCGTCGCTATTTTTGCCCAAGGGCCAATTGGCTTATGTGCCACAGCGGGTGCTAAATTAAAAGGCGCGTCGACTATTATCGCCATCGATGGTAATAACGATCGCTTGGCAATGGCTAAAAAAATGGGCGCTGATATTACTTTAAACTTTAAAGAAGTGGACGTCGTAGACGAAGTGATGAAGCTAACAGGGGGGCGCGGCGTCGACAGTAGTATCGAAGCATTGGGATTACAGTCGACATTCGAGCAGGGGCTCAAGATACTCAAGCCGGGTGGTACATTTTCAAGCTTAGGCGTCTATTCTGAGGACTTGACCATTCCTATGGCGCATTTTGCCGCAGGACTTGGCGATCATACTATTCGCACCGCACTGTGTCCGGGGGGTAAAGAGCGTATGCGCCGTCTGATGAATGTGATTGAATCAGGTCGCATTGATTTGTCTGAAATGGTCACTCATACTTATGCGTTAGATGACATTGTTGAGGCCTATGATTTATTTATGCATCAACGAGATGGCGTGTTAAAAGTGGCTATCAAGCCATAATGTAACGGCTAATAAATTCGTTTAGCCTTCTTATTCTCAAGCTTGTTCGTTAATAAGCTCCTTTTTTGTAAACTTATTTCAGGACGGGACTATAAAAGCGAAAGAGGCTAATCAATATTTGCTTAGTCTTTTTTTTATTGATAGGGATAGGGGATATATGTTAAGAATTATTACAGTTATGTTGCTTCGAGTAACTATATATAGTAAATTCTTTAACAGTAACTACATAAAGCCTTTAACTGAAAATCACATAATGTGAATACCTATTAAATAAATCCTAAGAGAACTGACGATGGCTCAACAGACCCAACTAATGATTAAAAAAAATGGCATAGAATCTTATTCAGTTGTGCTGAATCACGAACAGACTTCAAAGTTTATAGCCATAGAAGATATGCAGGTATCTCTAATTAATGCTGAGACAGGACAACCTGAGACAAAGTTGCAAGCCAAAAAGTCAGGAAATGATTTAATTGTTGCCAGTGATACTGGCGAAGATTTCTTAATTATTGAAGATTTTTATACAGTAGAAAATATTGAACTTGGCACAGTCACAGATACTGGGGTAGGTTTCGTTGAATTTGCTCCCATTGAAGAAGGTATAGCAGAAACAGCAGGTCTCACGTCAGAATCCTCATACACACCCTTAGTAACGCAAATGTTAGATAGTGTGGCAACAGCTGGGCCTATAGTTATAAATGGAATTAGCAATACAACTTTATTAGGTGGCCTAGGTGCTTTAGCTTTGGGGGCAATAGTAATAGACAATAATAGTTCATCTTCTTCAAGTGGACCTCGCAATAATCTTCCTGAATCAACTGACACTGCCATTGATGCAGTCGAGGACACCGTAGCGACAGGTAGTTTGTCTGATGCGACAGACGCTGATGGTGACAGCCTAACCTACGCACTAGCAGATGCCCCAAGCAAAGGTAGCGTCGTGATTGAAGCGGATGGTAGCTATACTTATACACCAAATGCCGATTTTAATGGCACTGATAGCTTTACCTATACCATTGATGACGGTCAAAGCGGCGTGATAACCCAAACCGCAACAGTGAGTATAGAGGGTGTCAACGATGCGCCAGTATCAGCAGACAGCAGTATTGAAGCGGTGGAAGATACCGTCGCGACAGGTCAATTAGCAACAGCCACAGATGTTGATGGCGATGAGCTTACCTTTGCTTTAGCAGATGGAACCAGCAATGGTACAGTGGTTGTCAATGCGGATGGTAGCTACAAATACACACCAAATGCTAACTTTAATGGCACCGATAGCTTTACCTATACCATCACGGATGGCACAGAAACCATTACTCAAACAGCGACTATCATGGT
>NZ_JBXYJE010000006.1:0-216218 GCF_057396285.1 Psychrobacter sp. CX97
GCTTCTGCTTCTTTTAATATCGATACGATTTGGGTCTCAGTCATTCGTTTGCTCATATCAAAACTCCTTATGGGTATTTTATAAGAAATTCTACGTTTGAGCTGTGTTATTTTAGGGGATAGTTACAGTAGATCTAAGCAAGCGGATGTAGTCTTATATGCTATCTTTTCAGAGAAATAATCTGAATAGTTTGTTTCATTACTTTACATTTATCATTAAATATAAAGTACCGTTTCACAAGATATTTTTATACAAAAAAACCTTTTACAAAAAAAACCTTTTACAAAAAATCCTAGATCCGGCAGTAAACCACACCTAAGACTCTCTTTACCTAAGTTTATTACTGTAATAAAGCTGTTGTTGCTTTAAGATTTTTGCATAAATGTCGTCATCGTAAGGGATGACCAAACTTTTAGGAACATCAATCTTGAAACCGTCCGATTGAATTCTTATAAACGCCTCATCTAACTCAATAACGTTCAGTCCATAGTGACTTAATTCTTCTCGTAGCTCAATCAGAATCGCTTGTCTATCTGTGTTGCTAATTTCAGGTCTGGAGTAACTCTCAGGTTTGATGATTATGCGACCATCGATAACTTCGTGATTATCTATTGGGTGTCCATTTAACAAAACACTCTGTTCAATTTTATTTTTATATTTATCATTAATCATACCCATTACTATCATTCCTTATTAGCTATTCTAAAAATGCTACTATCGCTGCGACCTTTTAAAATGATTTTTAATAAGGTGTCTGCTAGCTATTGCATAATGTGCAAGTTTTAATAAGTCTGTAAAACTATCATCAAACGACTTAGTAATTGGCATTAACTGGTGCGCTTACAGGGACTCGAACCCCGATCGATCGCTTAGGAGGCGACTGCTCTGTCCTGTTGAGCTATAAGCGCATATGCTATAGAGTGGGTTATTATAACAGGATTGAACGTAAAAAATTAGGGCGTGTCCTCATTTTGAAAATGCAAATAAAAATAAGATAAATCGCAGTCAGACAAGGAAAATAATTAGGTAAATATCAAGATATTTCCCCGTTATTTGACACGGTATGACAAGATTTAGCTATTTTAGCCCATTTAAATGCAATTGTACGAATTGAGGACACGCCCTATTAGAAAGATCCCTTTAGAAACTTACTGTGCTTTAGCTTTTAATGGTTCTACTATAGGGGGTTCATCATCGGTCATGGTTGGTAAAGGGTGTGCTATAGAGTTATTTTCAATTGCATAAAACTAAAGACTAAGCCGAGAAACACACACATTGAACTGACCGTTATTTTGACATAAAACGATAAGGGTTTATGGCGAGATGGCATAACAATATGGCATAACAATGCTCTAGTGGTAAGAGGTAACTGGTTGTGAAAGATATAAGAATATGGGCAATATAGCTGCTCGTTAGCTATTGTACCGTATTTTGGTTTAAATCGAAGCGTCGCTTTAAGTCCGTCTTTGCTCGATGTTTGACTGTTAAAGCCCATGCTTAGAGCTTTTAGGCGACATTAATTGACGCTTGAGAATGTTATTTGCTTTTAAAGTATCCAGAATCAGTTATGCTTAGGGTATGTTGAACCATCTGATAAGTCCAATAATAACAACCAAAACCAATAGTTGCTGTGAGCAAAAGACTAAGTCCCTATGTTTAAAATTATTCAATCTCATCGAACTGAAAACCTCGTTAATCATCTACTTGTTGATTACCAGTCTAAAGATCAACCAGTGTTTGAACCTTTCATTGTCATTGTCCCTTCCATGGTATTGGGCGATTGGTTAGATAAAACGATTGCCAGTCGTGCTGGTATTAGTACGTTAGTGCGTACTAAATTTTGGGGTCAATATCAGTGGACGCTTATGCAGGAGGTTTTAGAACGCCGCAATCGCTATTTGTTAGCTCAAAATCCTAACGCTAAAACGTTTGATGTACCCGAGGTAGCCGTTTTATCGCCGACGGTTATGCAGTGGCGACTGTTTGGTTATTTGACCAATTATCATCAACAGATTATTGCTAATGACAATAATCCACTACACCCTGTATTAATCTCGTTAATTGAATCGATTGAAGATCAAAAAAATGGTCATCTTGATTCTGCGCAAAAAGAGGCTCGACTTTGGCAACTGGCAAGTGATTTGGCACGAGTTTTTAACCGCTATTTAACCCACCGTGACGATTGGCTGGCGTTGTGGTCGCACGATAAAGTGCTTGATGTTAAACAGTTAATTAATGAAAAAGACAATTTATCACTTCGTTTTGATAAATACGCCCGGGGTACGCCTGAGTGGCTGGTTGAGCATTATGTTGAGTTAGAAGCGGCACAGCGTACTCTGTGGAAAAATTTATTTGCCGATGTGCATCTGTATCGTGTTGCGCTTGAAAAAGTGTTTTGGGAGGCGCTTGAGAGTAATAAGGCCAATGAGCGTGATCAGCTGCCAAAAGTATTGCGTATTTTTACTATTCAGCAGTTGCCACAAACGGAGCTGGACTTTTTACAGCGTCTGTCTAAATACATGGACATCACACTACTGCACTATAACCCCTCTAAGCTGTTTTGGGCAGATATTGTCGATAAGTCTTGGTTACAGAGACAGCAAATTATCAACCCTGAAAGTGTTTTCTTAAGAGATTATGGGCACAGTTTGCTATCACGGCTTGGCAAGCAGTCGCGTGATACCTTTGCCATGCTTGCTAACCTGTCGGGTAACGATGATTATCTAGACGATCGGGTAGAGTGGGTTGACAACTTCGAGGACGATTTTCTTGATAGCAATAACTCTAAGGTTAATGGGTTTGAAGCTTCGATAGAAAAGGAAGATGACCGAGAAGCTTATTCAACAGAAAAAGACCAAGCAACCTTTAAACCAGATAAACCAGATAAACCAGATAAACCAGATCAAAGTAATAGTATCCATCAAGCGCCGAGCTTATTGCGTAAGTTGCAAAATGATGTGTTGATGCTCGATGAGCAGTCGACGCAAGAAGCAACGGCGGCCAAAGTATCCAAAGATCTTGGCGAGCAAATTGAGCTTGGCCTAGAAACTGGAGGTGACCCTTATGCGGATGATGTATTAGAAAACAAGCATTATCAAAAGCAGCGCAGTTGGGAAATATCATTACGTGATAATAGCCTAAGCATTCATTCTTGCTATAGTTTACAACGTCAACTTGAAGTGCTACGTATTATGATTGGCCGTTGGTTAAACGAGCCGATTAAGAAGGGCGAAAAGAAACGGCATGTATCGGATATCGTGGTGTTATTGCCTGATGTTGAGAGTCATCATACCCTAATTAGATCTATCTTCGTGAATGGAAAAGGGCAAGATGGATTAACTTTGCCAGCTAAGGTAACGGGTGTGGTTGATGATGAAATAAAACAACTGTGGGAAGCAGTGCTTGGGTTTTATAAATTACTCGGTAGCGAAAGCGCCCGATTTGAGGCTGCTGAAGTACTTGATTGGTTGATGCTACCACCCTTATATGAAAACTTTAGCTTAACGCATGAGCAAATGAGCCGAGGCTGTGATTTACTTATTGAAGCTGGATTTATACGTGGTTTTGATGAGGTGCATCTTAAACAAACCTTAGATAGCAATGACTACGATTATAGATTTACCTTTGCTCAAGCATTAGATCGTTTGGCATTGGGATTGATCATGCCAGAGGCAGGCTTGACCGATTGTTTGTATCCGCTAGATCAAGATGAGTGGCCTGATGGTGCACTACCCGAAAAGAGCTTACCCCTGTCACAAGTAAGCTTAAATGATGCGCCAATTATTGAAGCACTTTGCCGAATATATTCAGGTTTGGTAGAAAGGCGCTATGATCATCAAAAGAGTATGAAAGCAGAAGACTGGCTAGATCAGATTGAGACTCAAGTGATTCATCGCTACTTTGCGGATGTGGATCAATCTCGTAGTATGCGAGCGATTTATAATGCCATGAATGGCTTTAAATCCAGTTTGCGTGCCAATCGCCATTATAGTCAATATACCAATGACCATCAGGCACGACGTGAAATGAATAAAGCCCTGCATAATGTGGAAGAGTTACCCCTTAAATTAAGCTTTATGTTAGACAGTATCGAGGCCGAGCTTGAAAGTCAGCAAGTTAGTGCTGAGCCAACTGGGGTAATTACCTTTGGCCGCTTTGGTGCGTTACGAAACGTGCCGTTTGAGCTGGTTGTGATGCTCAACATGAATCTATCTGAATTTCCTAATCAAGATAGAGACAACCGTTATGACTTGATGAAAGCCACCATATCACGCCGTGGTGATAGGGTCAGTGAAGATGATGATAATGGTGCATTTTTGGATGCTTTATTATGCGCGCGTAGTGCCTGCTGGATTTTTTATAACGGCCAAAGTCTGACCGATACGCATGAGCATCTTCCCGCCAACCCAGTAAGTGAGTTGCTGCAATTCTTACAAGGAGAGGTGCAGTGGCAGGTTAGGTCACTTGAAAACATGCCGAAAGATATTAACCCCGATGCAGAAAGTGTGAAACGTCAACTGCCAAATCTGATTAAGCAGTGGCTGGTCACTGAGCACCCTGCGTTACCGTTTGATAAGTGTTTATTCGAGACTGAGACTAACATTGAAACCAAAACGCCAGCCAGCCTGTCAACTGGTAAGGTAGACAGTCAAGAGAATGACACTTCAACTCATGCCAATCTAGCTAAACAAGCTAATAATGAGCAGGACTTGCTAGAAGTGCAGTTGAACAAAGCCATGCGTAAGACCAAACTTGCTCAGCAACAACAATTCCCACCAGCGCCGTTATGGCAAGCGGTATTTGATACTCTAAATAGCCATAATCAGACTGAGGATGCGCTACCCCGTGTGTCGTTACCAACTAAAGCACAATATCAAACGATGGCGAAGATTTTAGGGGCTCAACCAATAGCTGAGCCGGCATCAGAAAAACCTTCGATATCGCCAGACAAACCGTCAGATGCACCCACTAACAATGGACTTGGCAGGCTGGGCAGTATTGATGATAAAAGTATTCAATCGCTAATCAATATGCTGAATCTTGATTATAAAGAGGATGCCGAAGCAAAAACGGCACTGAAGCAAGCAATATTTAATATCGAAGAGATTGATATTGAAGGTGCATTAACTTACCAAGTGCGCCACCCTGCCAAGGCATTTTTACGCACTCAGCAAGTGCATATTGTTCAAGGTGAGGCATCAATTGCCAGTCAAGAGCCTCTATTTTTAGACAGTTTATCAACGTATCAGATTAACGACCACCTGATTAATAAACTGGCAGCTGACAATAAAGCGGATGCCAATATAAGTGAAGAGGTACACGAAGAGGCGCATGAGGAGGAACATTTAATTTATCAAAAGATTATGCCAGCGGGTGTGGCACGTCAAACCACGCTGTCTAATCAACAGCAAAAGCTACTGCATAAATGTGAAGAATTTAAAGAGCAACTGATTAAAAATGAATCAGAAGCGCAGCCACTGATTGAGCATATCAAATCAATAGATCATCCGTTTTTATTAACCCCTACCAAAGAAGAGCCGGTACGACTTGATATAAGACAGCTTTTTGACTTTAAAGGGCATCCTAAAGAAGACTCTGAATTAAGTATCACAAAAGATACAGAAAACTGGCTATCTGTATTACCTAATATCATAAAGATTAAAGGTAAAGTGCCTGTTTCAATGAGTTCTGCTAATGAGTTTGCTAATGGCACTGATGAGGTTGGTTCTAGCACCCCAGACCCAGACTCATCCAGCACTAATGACATGAATAATAGTGACAAGACAGCCAAGCCCTATGCCGAGCAGTCGCCAAGATACTGGCTTAATATTTTATCGAGCTCTGCTAGTCCTCAGCATTTATTGAAATTTTGGTTGTCGCATCTGTATTGGCAGGTTGCCAGACGCACCACCGCTGAGCAAGTGGCGCTGCATGATGGCGTTAGCCTGTGGCGTTACAATAAATCTCGTTCTCAAGTGTCAGAGTATAAAGATATCGTCGCGTTTAAGCTTGAGCCGATTGACTATAAGCAAGCGGCGATTGAGCTGATTAAATGGGCAGTATTTGGCAATCTTGTCGGTCAAGTGCCTATCACGTTATTACCAGATTATGCGTTGCAATATGTCTCTAAAGTGCACACCGAGCAGGATAAAGGCCTCAACTACTGGCCGAAACGTTCTGACTTTTCAGCGTGGTTTGCGCCAGGTTTTCATAGTGACATGATTTATGACAATTGCGTACAACATGCCATTTGGCAGTACGTACTACGTGATGAGGATAAGTACAAGGCGCTCACTACAGGCTTGATAAACCTAGCACAGCCATTGTATGAGCCTATGTATGCGTCACTCATTAAGATTAAATAGTTTGAGTATCTTGCTGGCATCATTTATTTCATAGGGTAGTTTTAATCCACCTCTAAATAATATCTAGATAACGACATCCTTATAAATACAATAATAAGCGTATAGCGATATGACACCAGATAATATGACACCAGACAATATGAATAATACCGTAATGGATGAAGATCAAACTCACGAGCAGGCGACTAATGAAATCATACCTGCTGTTGACGTTGATCTAACAGGCAAGCACTTGATTGAAGCCTCTGCGGGCACAGGTAAAACGTGGACGCTCACTGGGATTGTATTACGCTTACTTATTGAAGCCCGCCGTTCTCCTGAACAAATTATTGCCACGACGTTTACTCGTGCGGCGGCAGCTGAGATGCGTCAGCGTATTCATGATCGTTTGGTAGAGTTTTATCAGCTTTTACAGTGGGTAAACGTGCTTAGCGGTAACCCTGAGAATAAAGAGTTTCTTTATCCAAAAGGTTTGGTTATTGAGCCCGATTCAAAGACCAAGAACAAGACGGATAAAGAGAAGAAGGATAAAGAAAAGAAGGATAAAGAAAAGAAGGATAAACACAATGAAAATAAGAGCAACTTAGATTTATTTGCTGCTGATACTCTAAATCAAGATGATGAGAGTGCTTATAAGCTTAACAATGATCAGCGCCAAGCTTTGGTTAAAAAACGTGTGAAGTGGCTAACAGATCAAGCCAGTCACGCCCACTATGACAAGCTTATAGGCGACCCAGTTAACCTTCATTTAGTGCAATATCTATTAGACCATGTATATACCTATCAGCTATCTGAGGCTATTCGACGTACCGCTTTGGTATTAACAACGCTAGATAAGCTGTTTGTTGGCACTCTGGATAGCTTGGCACAAAAATGGCTAACAGAATATAGTAGTGAAACCGGCCATCAGTTGGGCATGGCAATTATTGAAGATCACAGCATTGAGCAAGTGACGGACAGTATTATCCATGATGAACTGCGCCAGTTTCAAAGTCGTTTGTACTATGAGCAGCCTAAGCTATACGACTTACTGGAGCAACAAGGTAAATTAACCGATGTTGAAGATCATCGAGGGCATGTCAGAGTCTCATTAAACTTTATTTCAGCGCCGATTGATGAAGTACAAGCGAGTAATTTTTCGCTTGAAGGGTATGAACAATCACTAAAAGACTTTTCAAATTTAGATTTAACTGATATTCAGCCTTATCTCAATCCAGACTATAGAAAATTACAAGGGTTTAATGGGAACTCCAGTCTTTATACTAAATTTGAGCATATTACTGAGATTCACAAAGTTATCGGAGATAGAGGCATAAACTTTAAGAACTATCTTAGTGAAGATGCTAAAAAATTAATCGGCTCGATAGAGGATGCGCGTTACCCCAGGGACGACGGTAACTTTAAGAATTTTAATAAAAATAGACAAAAAGAGCATGATGTCTTTTTTGAGCTGACAACCATTAGTAAGCTAATGGATGTTATAGATATGTCTAATGGTTTAGAGTCACATATCGTCAGTGTTCTCGCCAACTTGAATCGCCACATCGTACTTGCCGTACGTGAAAAACTGCCCATTATCTTAGAAGAGCGCTCACAGACAACATTTAGCTTACAAATGGTGCGATTAAACCAAGCATTAAGTGGTAAGCAAGGCGATAAGCTGGCACGTTATATCCGTCATCATTATCCTGTGGCACTTATCGATGAATCACAAGATGTCAACGGTGAACAGGCAATGATGATTCAAAACATCTATTTGCCAAATAACAGTAAGAACAAAGAGCGCTCCAATCATGAATTCTTACTGTTAGTGGGTGACCCAAAGCAGGCTATTTATGGATTCCGTGGTGGTGACGTTGCTAACTATAATTTTATGAAACGTCAGTTTGATGACAAGCATATTTGGACACTGGATATTAACCGCCGTTCCAATGCTGGCGTAATCAATGCGCTAAACCATTGGTTTAGTATGCCCACCCGTACCTCAAATAAGCAAAATAGACTAGCAGGACTGGGCGACAATATTTTTTATCAATATATTGAAGTAGCTAATCCTGATGCCAAGCTGTCATGGTTGCAACCACAGGCGCTATCCCAAAAAGAACAGCAATTGGCACCCACTACAGACACTCTGTATCAACAAGTGCTGCCTAATCGTGCCGTTAGTGTTATCAACCTGCCTTATAATACCGATGCTGAGTACAATGAGCATGAAACAACAGCACGACATATTGCGGCAATTCTAAAGAGCGGTCAGAGCTTGGATGGCAGGCCAATCCAGCCCAGTGACATCGGTGTTCTGGCACGAGTAAAAAATGACTTAAAGCAAGTCGAAGATGAGCTGGTTAAGCTTAAGATACCCACATTAACCACTAGCGATGTGAGTATCTTTGAAACGGTTATCGCAGAAGATGTGGCGGCCGTACTGAGTGCGATGCTACAGCCTTACAAGCACGATATGATTAATAGGGTTTTGACCAGTCATTTATATGGGCTAAATATTCAGCAAGCCAAAGCAATGATGATAGACCATGAGACAGGTGTGAAAGAAGCAGACGACTTTATATCTACTGCATCTGCCACTAGATTGGGCGAAGCGAACTCTAACCATAAAGACAGTCGCATTAAAAAAAGCGACAATAAAAGCTACCAAGATTTTATTACCTATCTGAAAGAAGGCGTTGAGCGTTGGCAACGATATGGCATATTATCTGCTTTACACTACTTGTTTGAGGCCGGTCCTTTCCAGCCTCAAGGTGTTTGGCAGACACTGGCGATGCACAAAGACGGTGAACGTCATATCATGGATTTACGTCATGTGATGGACGTGTTAGCCGAGTACAGTATTGGAATGGGTGAACACGAGTTGCTCGCATGGTTTAAGCAAAATATTGAAGATGCGCCAGACAGTGAATGGGCGAAACAATATCCGCTACCCACTGAGTCTGGGGTGCAGTTGATGACCATTCATAAGTCAAAAGGCTTGGAGTTCCCGATTGTTTATGTGCTAGGTATGGATTCGGCCAGTCGTAAGTCAGGTAATCGTGAAGAGTACGGCTTATATTTGTACAACGTTGAACAGGATAAGACGCAGGTAAACAATGAACGGTTAGAGACTAATAGCAATTTAAACAGCTTTAGTAACGACTCTAATAGCAACCCTAGTAACTCTAATAGTAATCCTAGTAACTCTAATAGCAACCCTAGTAACAATCCTCCTAACATAACAGGTGCTCAACGCCGTTTCTCTCCTGTGAAGGGCACAGCCGTGGATAAAGAGCACTATACCGATCTTGAAACGAAAGAAAACTTTGACGAGCGCAAGCGTCTCGGCTATGTGGCTTTTACCCGAGCCAGTGAGCAACTGTACATTGTACTTAGTGATCCTAAAGATAAAAGGGATGAGAAATTTAAGCCTGTTAACTTTTGGTTCGATACTGGTTTGAAAGAATACCATCTGCCTGACAGATTAAAAGGTATTGTTGGCTACTTATCAGGCGTTCAAATAACTGAGTTTTATGATACTTATTATGCGAAAAGCACGGCTCATTTTGCTGAGCTAGAATCTGATAGAGTTAGAAAAGAACCTATCAAATATGATGCGTTTGATAAGGTAATGAAAAACACCTATTTTTATGGCTGGGCTAAGACCAGCTTTACTGCGCTGGCACGTCAATTAGATGAGTCTACCCAAGCAATGGCTATAGTTGATGAGCGTATCGATGATGCGATTGACTTAAACTTATCGCAATCAGGTTCCTTAGAGAGTGTTTTTTTTAATGAAGAAAGCGCGTCAATAACGGTTACAGACAACGAAAACGTTGAACATCTAAAACCAGACGATGATATACGCTTTACTTTTGTAAAAGGGGCAAATGCAGGAACGTTTTTGCACGAAATATATGAAAAAATTGACTTTAAAAATAAAACACAATGGACGCAAGTCATTGATCGAGCAGTCAGTAGTTATCAGTTACCGATGATTTATGCCAGTGTAGAACAGCAAGAGCGCCTTTTAAACCCTAAAGATAACCTTAATACAGGCAATAAGTTAGATCAGCTTAAGCTTACTGCGGATGGAACTTATCATGACGCATTGATAAATTGGATAGAGGAGGTTTTACATACGCCTTTACTGGCCTCTAACCAAGCCTTAATCAATATTGCGCCTAACCAACGCTTTGCGGAGCTTGAATTTAATATGGGGCTATCTGATACCTTTAAGGCTCAAGATATTAATCAATTGTTTGAAAAATACGTACCAGATACAGACAAGTACATCAACCTATTGCCACAGAATCATGACCATATTTATCGCTACTTACGTGGTGAAATTGACTTAGTCTATGAGCATGCCGGTAAGTTTCATGTCGTGGATTATAAGAGTAACTTTTTAGGAAATAGCCTAAGCAAATATGATGAAAATTCTTTAAAACAAGCCATGACTAAAGCAGGGTACTGGTTACAAGCCGCCATCTATCAAGTTGCTTTACATCGCTTCTTATCCATGAGGATTGAAAATTATGCAGGCAATGAAGCGCAATATTTAGCGCCAGTTGAATATGTGTTTTTACGCGGTGTTTATGATCTAGATAGTCAATGTGCTGATGAAACAAGTGATGTGAACCATTTATCCCAGAGTGCATATAATCGCTATGGTTTGGTGACATGGGATATACCCATAGCGTTTATTAAGGCGCTAGATGCACTATTTGGTCGACCAGCCCTTTAAATAAAATGTTAAATCTCTAATTATTGAATGGGTCAATGTTAACAATCACATAAAAAATCTAAAGACTAAAGTCCTATAAATAATAGCCATAAAATCATCACGAGAAACAATGATTATGAATAATAATAACACCAGTGCTGGATCCATTAGCCTGCAAGAAAGCTGGGCGACTCATATCAGTGATTATATACTACAACGTCGTATGCAGACGCATTTGGCATATGTCAGTGCTGAAAAATCCAGCACGGTACAAGCTAGCCAAAAACCGTCGACCCAATCTGATAACTTATACAAACAAGATGCGTTATTTTCAGCCTTTTTTATTCTATTAGCCAATCAGCTTGAAGAGGGACATACCGTTTTAACTTTAAGCCAAGCCAGCGACGAGAAACCTCTATCAGGTCAAATAAATAACCAACCGGCCGAGTTATATGATTGGCAAATCAAGGTATTAGAGTTGCTTGTTACACCGTTAATAGATTTTATTGACGTTGATGAAGACGTTGAAAGCAACGGGTTGTCTATATTCGATGTGCTCTCTATTGTCTTTCATAAAAGAGAGCAGTTGTGGTGGCAAGCATCGTTAAATGCAGCGCAAAAGGAGTTGCTAAACGAGCGGTTACAGCTGGTTATTAATGTTTACGACAGTCTTCATTTATCAAGCTTAACAACACTGACTGAGCAACTCCAGAAGCATCCTTTATTTAACCAAGTAGGGTATTGTAATAGCAATCAATACAAAAATAGCCTAAGCAAATCAAAAGAAAAAAAATCTCCAATTACTTTCCATCTTAGTATTAAACAAGATACAGCCAAACAAAAAAGTAAGAAAGAAAGCAACTCAGATAATCACATGATAATTACCTTATGGTTACATCGTGCATGGCAAGCTGAATACAATTTAGCGGAAAAAATAAAGCAGATTTTGCATAACCCCATCAATTCGCTCAATATAAAACTAACGGACAACCTCAATGAACAACAGGTAAATGCCATTAAAGTCGCTAATAACAATGCTTTTAGTATTATTACGGGTGGCCCAGGCACAGGTAAAACCTATACCGTTGCCCAGCTGGTTATGGCCTTACAACAAGCACAAGAAAATGATGAGCAAGAGGGTAGTGAAGATAATAATCAGCATATTAGATTTAGTAGCGACAGTGCACGCTTAGCATTAGCAGCCCCTACTGGAAAGGCTGCCCAACGCATGCAAGAATCACTGCAAGTGGCATTAGATTCAGCTTGCTTCGATATACAGCTTCAAGAAGCGAAGACCATTCATCGCTTACTGGGTATTGGCCGTGCGGGTAAGCCTCGTTATAACGCCGATAATCCATTAGGTGAGGATATCATTATCATCGATGAGGCGTCTATGCTTGGGGTAGAGTTGGCTAATTATTTGGTCAGTGCTGTTAAGCCAGGTGCGCGTCTTATCTTATTAGGAGATGCTAATCAGCTGGCAGCAGTTGATGCAGGGGCGGTATTGGCCGACTTATGTCGTATACCATTATTATCGCAAATTCATGCTGAACTCACTGAGAGTCGCCGATTTAGTAAAGACTCTGGCATCGGTAAGCTTGCGTATGAAATCAACCAAGGTAGTGTTAATCACACCGCGATATGGCAGCTATTAAGAGAGGATGATGCACTTAATTTTAATAATATCAGTTTTGACAATATTCAAGCGTATAACAAAGACACTTTAGGTGATATAGAGAATGATGACATAGTAACAAAAGATAAGATAATAAATAGCCTAAGCAATAAAAAACAACGTCAAAAAATCGCCAATTTCTACCAAAACTACGTAAATAAAACTAAAACATTACTACAAAATCCAATAGCAACTTACCTAGCAGATGATGTGAATGAGACCATCTCAGACTTAATGGCTATTTTTAACGAATTTAGAGTATTAAGTGCAGGTCATCATGGAGAATGGGGAGACCATTACCTCAATAATTATCTTACTCAAGGGCATACGACTGAGTTAAAATTACCGATTAGGCAAGACGCTTGGTATCACGGACGCCCTGTTATGGTATTACAAAACAACTATGAGCTTGGGCTCTTTAATGGTGATATTGGAATTTGCTTACAAACGGCAGGGCCGCAGGGTAGGTTAGAGGTGTTTTTTGAAAATAAAACGCAAGGCATTGCCATAAATTTGCTCAATGAAGAGCTGATCGCTACTGCGTATGCCATGACCATTCATAAGTCGCAAGGTTCTGAGTTTGATCATGTGGCGATTACTCTTGATAATAGCCATACTAGATTGTTGAGTAAAGAGCTTATTTATACTGCCGTTACTCGAGCCAAAAAACAGGTCACTATTTTTAGCTCAAAGCAGAGCTTGGAAAAGGCGGTTGCGACTCCTACTCAAAGGCACACTGGATTGGCATTGCAATTTGATTAAATAAACAACCATTAATCAATATTCATTAAAAAAGGCATCCTTTGATGCCTTAAAACTATAAAATATAAACTATAAACTATAAATAATCAAAACGTTAAATGAGCCACAATAAACAATTATGGTTTATCTTCTTTAATGGCGTAGATACCTGGCAGATGACGTAAATAGCCATGAAAATCCATACCACAGCCATAGACATAGCGATCAGCAACATCTAAACCAATAAAATCAACTTCAAAGTCTTTAACTTTACGATCATGTACCTTATTTAATAGCACACAGCAATCAATTGACGCAGGGTTCTCTTTAGCTAATGCGTCTACAATTTGTTTTAAGGTAATGCCTTCATCAAATATATCGTCAATAAGCAAAACATGTTCACCTTCAACACTCACATCAGGCTTATACTTCCATATCAACTCATTCGTACCTTCATTTGCACGATAACGAGTGGCATGTAAATAGTGCATACGATGATAGAATGTCAAATGAGTCAACAGTTGACCAGCAGGTATCAAGCCACCATTCATCACAACCATTACAATAGGGTTTAAACCTGCGTAATGCAAATTAAGTGTTGCCGCCAGACGCTCATATGCAGCGGATACCTCAAGACTACTAATCAGACACTCTGAATTGCGTAATGTTTGTTCGATTTCTTGATTGCTGATTTGACTCATAATAAATACACTTAGATAAATTTTTATTCTAACAGAAGTCTTTTTATTCAGCCAAGCATGATAGAACTATTTTACTTAAAAAACCAAATAAAGCTTAGTTAAGCTCCATTTATTCGGGTTTCTCAATGATAAAAGGTCGATAAAATCGAATAAGTCTAGTTAATGCGTCATCGTCAAGCTGAGGAAATAATTTATTTACCGCCATCTCGATGCCTTTACTGATGCCTGCATAAGCTAAAGGTATTGATTTTCTTTTGATGATGCCTAGAGGTAGGGTTTGTGAGAATCTTGAGATGAAGTGTTCAAGTACTACATTATTCAAGGTTATTAGGGCTTGACTGAGCTGTACTCTATCCACTTTATCATTACTTGCTTTTGCAAAGGCATCGGTGATTGAGTGGGCGACGTCAGGGGTAAGTTGACAGCCAACACGCCTAACCCCCATATTATCGATAAATACTGTTTCGTCGCGCAAGTAATAAATATTTGGCAGTACCTCAGCGTTTTTATCTTTACTTAAGAGCAAATTTAGCATGGTTTCAGTAGAGCCTTCTATCGTATTAACCACCTTTTTCATAGCTTCCTTACGCTCTTCATTAGGTATAATATTGATAATTTCGACCAGTAAGCTTTCGATAAGCTCCCGGCCTATTTGTTTCGCAGTTTTGTTTCTTAAAATGTAGTAGGGTTGATCACTTTCAGTATCAAGTAGCTCTAAAACGTCATCAAGCATCTTTGATAGTTTTTCAGAGGGTTTAAAGCCGAAGTAATACGACATCATGACTCCTTTAGAGTAATATTTTTAATAAATCGATAAAAGGTGGTTAAAAGTTATTAATACCCTTCAGGTAAATATGTTATAAAACACTTGCCATAATTTGTATATAAGTTTAATTTTACTGAAAAGCAGTTTATAACTGCACTTATAACTTTATCAATATTATCTTAACTCTATTATTGATATAAAAACAAATACGGGTTACTTTTAGCTTAATAAAATGTATTAATTTTAAAAGTAATAACTTTAACAACAGTTCTTTAAAAAAAGCTATTAAAAAACAGCTCTTTTACAAAAAAAATCTATCTTTGAGGAGATTATCATGAAAGGAGATTATCATGAATAGTGCCGTAGTACTATTATTTGGTGTACTGGCTATGTTGTGTGGCTATTTATTTTATTCTAAATATATTGCAAAACATATTTTAGGGTTAGATGATTCAATAGTAACACCCGCTCATACAATGAAAGACGGTGTGGACTATGTGCCTACTAACAAATATGTGTTATGGGGGCATCATTTTACATCAGTAGCTGGTGCAGCGCCTATAATTGGTCCTGCGATAGCCGTAATATGGGGATGGGTACCTGCCATTCTTTGGGTCGTATTAGGTACTATTTTTATGGCTGGTGTCCATGACATGTCTGCCGTTTGGGCAAGTGTGCGTAATAAAGGCCAGTCTATTGGCTCTATTGCAGGTTCAGTCATGGGTGGCCGAGTACGGACACTTATGATGGTAGTCATATTCCTGCTGTTACTTATGGTTAATGCGGTATTTGCTGTCGTTATAGCTAATATGATGATTAAAACACCCTCGGCAGTTATCCCAGTATGGGGGGCATTAGTCGTTGCGGCTATTATCGGCCAGTGTATTTATCGATTTAAAATGAGCTTACCAATCGTCTCTATTTTAGGGGTAATTGCTCTTTACTCGCTAATTTATCTGGGCACATTGTATCCAATCGTATTACCAGAGACGGTATTGGGGCTTCCAGATAACGCCATATGGATTATTATTTTATTCGTCTATGCTGCGGTAGCGTCTCTGCTTCCAGTATGGATGTTACTACAACCGCGTGACTATATTAATGGATTACAGCTTTTTATTGGTTTGATCTTATTGTATGGCGCTGTACTTCTAGCCACACCTGATATTGTTGCGCCTGCTATTAACCACAATATGCCAGCAGGCTCTCCTTCTATGTTACCCCTACTGTTTGTGACAGTCGCATGTGGCGCCATTTCAGGCTTCCACGGACTGGTCTCTACGGGTACCACGTCAAAACAAATCGACAAAGAAGAAGATATAAGATTTGTTGGTTACTTTGGTGCTGTAGGTGAGGGTTTGCTAGCACTTGGCGCGATTTTAGCGGCTACGGCAGGTTTTGCGACCTTAGGAGACTGGGAAGCCGTATATCAAAAATTCGGCGACGGTTCAGTGGGTGCATTCATTGATGGTGGTGCCACTATTCTTAATGCTGGCGTAGGTATTGAGATTGTATTATCGCAAACTATTCTAACCGTTATGGCGGCCTTATTCGCAGGTACGACAATGGATACGGGTGTACGTCTTCAACGTTATATTTTCCAAGAGTTTGGAGAGGTATATAACTTACCCCCATTGAGAAAAGGCAGTATCGCGACTCTATTGGCAGTGGGCACCTGTTTATTACTTGCATTCGGTGCTGGCGGTATTGATGGTTCTGGCGGTATGATGATTTGGCCTCTGTTTGGTACCACTAATCAGTTGATGGCCGCTTTAACATTGATGGTTGTTACTGTTATCTTATTAAGAAAGGGAAAGGCTGTCTGGTATACTTTAGCTCCTTTATCCTTCTTATTAGTGATGGCAATATTTGCTTTGATACTACAGCTAAAGACTTTTTATCAAGATGGCAACTGGTTGCTTATCATCATGGATATTATTATTTTAATAGCCACAATTATGGTAACTTTCGAAAGCTTTTCGGTGTTACGCCGCGAATGGAATCAACATAAAGGGATTGCCAAATAATCAATTTTTAATTTGGTTTTAAAGTAAAAACGCTGGCAATTGCTGGCGTTTTTTTGAGCATATTAGAGTTAGGCTGAACTAAAGATTTCAAGTAAACATATGGGCTATATAAATGAGGAAATCCTATGGCTAATGATACATCTGACACATCCGATACATCAACTTGGCAACGTTTTTTGGACGGTTTAAATGAATTTTATCACGCACCATACCGTCAAACATTAGCAAGAGCGGCACGTGAAGAAGAAGATTTATTTATGCTGCTCCTGTTTTCAGAGAGCTTGGGCATAGATAATCCTGCTAGCTTTTACACGCTTGAGTTACAACCTATATTTTTAGAAAAATTTCATGACTGGCATATTAGAATGGGAATGCCGCGCTGCCCATTACAACATGGGGGCTGCTGCTGAAATTTATTGCTAATGTATCTTTTGGGAATTAAATACTTTATTTAGTTTTCTACCTTCTTTCATTTCAGGTATTCATATATGCAGTCATTATCTTTATTAGTGAAGCAGCTGGTGCATATGCCAGTCATATTCGTTGGTGGTAAGGGTGGGGTGGGTAAAACGACCACAGCAGCAGCTTTAGCAACTCAATTTGCCGCGCAAGGCGACAAGACATTAATCATTTCAACCGACCCTGCCCATAGCTTGGGTGATGTCTTTAATCACAAGCTGAGTAACACTACAACGTCCTTAAACCAGAATCTAGATGCTATTGAACTTAATCCAAATGAGATTATAGATAAACACTTTAAACAGGTTGAACGAACCATAAGCAGCTACGCAAATCCAGATATGATGCCTAAAATAAAAGAACATCTTAAGTTATCTAAAAGCGCACCTGGCGCACAAGAAGCAGCAATGCTGGAAGCAATTTGTACGCATTTAGTCGATGCAGTAGAGTCTGGATATTATAACCATATTATATTCGATACCGCACCAACAGGGCATACGCTGCGCTTGCTCGTGCTACCTGAGATGATGGAAGCTTGGACAGACGGATTATTAACTCAGCAGCGTCGTCAAGCAAAGCTAAAAAGTGCCGCAGACAACTTAGCCCCGCATAAGCCAACTCTTGGTAAATCCAAATTAGCCAATCCATTTGCGCCCGCAAAACCTATGGACCGCTGTGAAAAAGCTGTTGACGTCTTGAATAAACGTAAATCTTTATTTGCGAAAACAGGCAAACTGTTGCACGCCAGCAATAAAACAGCTGTCGTCTTAGTGATGACGGCTGATAACCTACCTATTGAGGAGACAAGAAGGGCAGTAAGTCAGCTACAAGAAGCTAAATTAGCGCCAGCTGCTATTGTCATTAATCAGTTGATTAGCCCCAAACAAAGTGATACTTTTTGGCAACAACGAGCCACACGCCAGCAGAAGTTACTTGGCGACATTGAGCATCATTTTAACGACTACCCATTGTATGGTATTGAACTGCAACAAACTGATATTAGAGGGATTAACGAGTTGCAGGATCTGAATTAACAAGGTTTATACTTTTTTTAATTTCACTTTTTGTATTGCTATACCAATTTTTAGATTTGCTATTAGTGGGGTTTTAGAATAGCGAGATGTTGATAATACTCAGATAATAAAATTAAGCCGACTTAATGAGAGGGTAACGTTTATTTTCGTTTAAGCTTACTCGATAACGACCATGAGGCATCAGCGCGCAATTGAGCAGCTTGTTCGCTGTTACTTTTACCTAAGCTACTCCATTGCGGCTTCCCACGTGCTTTTTTCAGCTCGGAGGGCAGCTTATTAGCCTCCCAAGGTGGGTTAGTGTGTTCTTGTAATTCTGCTACTGGGCTATCAGGTGTGGCAGCATGACCACGATGGCGTAGTGATGCTAGTAAGTCAACAGAACGGGTCGCTAATAGCGTTAAGGTAGCAGGGTCGATGTATAATCGTTTTACCCCTGTGATTTTATCAGCGATGCTACTGGTGTTTGACAGTAAACCACCCGCAATACCTCCAATCGCTGCCCCCAATCCCATGGTTGTTCCCAAGGCAGCGGCATCTATACCAAGCCCTAATAAAGCCCCTGCCGCTGCACCAGAAGTAGTCCGAATGCCGTAGCTTTTTAATAATTCAGGGTCAAAAGGGTCTTGCTGATATTCGTGTAGCTGTAGGGGCGTAACTACAGCAGTATTGTCATAAAACTTATAGAGATTCATAAGTTTGCTTTGCATAGCACGCTCTGATTGTCGCACTGCTTCTTGCATTTCATTCAACACGGGTAATGGGTCGTCATCTTCATCAATTTCACGCACATAGGCAGCAACGTTAATTAAAAAGTCGGCAATAATAATGGTAGCTTGTTCATAAAGCTGTTCCCAATCGGCGCGTCGACGCTCAATCAATCTATGAAGTGTTTCAGGATGAGTCAGCATGGTGGCAAGATTCTGCCAAAGGGTCATTTCATCCTCAAACTCAAAAGCCACTGAATCAAAACGAGTGGATATATGCAGGTTACGACGTGCTAGCATGTTTTGCCACTCGGTAATATTAGCATCTTGATCACTGGTAAAATTAAACACCGGCATCACTGGTATTGCCGCCCAAGATAAAATGGTTAACTCATCTTTATATTTACCGAGTACAGGTTCGCGTGCATCGATCACATAAATAGCCAGATCGCTTGTCAGTAATTGCTTGATGACTTTGGCTTCTTGCGAATAATCATTATTAGCCGTCGTTAACGTCGCGCCATCTGATGTACTTTTAGCAATGTCACTGGCTAAAAATAGTTGTAATCTGTCAATGCCATCGCGGCGACTGGCGGTATTGTCCTCCAGCCAATCCATTACCCCTGAGGCATCTTCTAAGCCTGGGGTATCAAATAAAGCAACGAGCGTTTCGCCAGTCTGGCTATCACTAATTAGGGCGCGTTCAACATGACGGGTAGTGGCTGCTTCGTTTTGAACTTTACCAAAATACATATCACGGAGTAGGGTACGAAGAATAGAGGTTTTACCTGTATTGGTGTGACCTACCACAGCCAGCCTTAATGGCTCATCCTTGGCAAGCGTTGTTTTTGCTGTCTCCTTAATCATTTCTGACATACTTTTTTGATTACTGGCGGTATGAGTTTCGGCTATATTGGCAGTGCCATCCAATGCTAAAGCTTCGGTCATTGCGGTGCTGTGAGTAGCATCATTATTACTAGGAGCATTCGCACTACTATTAGCACTATTCTCTACTTGCTTTGGCGCTGTATCTTTTGCAAAGGCTTTATCGCTGAATAAACCACCAGATGGTTTATTATTAGTTTGATTCGTCATACGTGTCTCAAGGTTTCAGTTATTAATATTAATAAATAGCTTGAATCTTTTACCAGCCTAAATATTTTTCAATTTTTAAGACATTAAGCCAATATTACGCTCTGCCAGTGCAGTTTGCCATTGGTCACGGCGTAGTTTTTTGTTTTTTAATTTGCTTTCATAAAGGTCGCTGTTTTGAGTGCTTTCGCTACTTTGTTTCATGGTGCTACTTTCATTATTATTGCTATCTTCATCTAACAACAGCACAATCAGACCTTGTTTGGCATGAGTGGCTATGTTATCTAGCTTACGCATCGTACCGCGGTCAGGCAATGCTTGGACATGTAGACCAAGTAACACTTGAACATCATTGTTATTCAAGTAATCAATCAATCTATCCATATCATCACGGGTGTCTACAATACCAAAGTTATGAACCTCGATACTGTCATCAAAGTGATACCAATTTTGGTTGGCATACGGATATTCAAGTAAGGCCACTAACTTTTTGCCTTTAGTGATTTTTGCAATGGGTGCTACTGGAACCACTTTTTCCTCAAAATCATCTGCATCAATTACTTTACGTTGCCAAAAGCTAATTATTTTTTGATAATAAGGCAAATTAATATCCAATCTCATCTTCTTACGAGTAAACATCAGCGTACAAAATACCCAAGCAATGGCTCTAGGCACAATGCCGTACATCAGTAAACTACCCACCAATAAGCTCGCCCATTGGCGGGCAATACTGAGGGGCATAACTCCTGTAACCAGTCTACTTTGCACAACTGCATCGGCATCAGGTACATTAAAACCAACCAAACTGGGTAACCAGCCAAGCCAATGCGTTAAACTCATCAATGCCTCGTTTGAGAGTATGGTTGATTCCCAGCTAAAGCTATATTGACGCACAACCAGTAAAAATATAATCGCAAATAGCATACCAGTGAGGGTGGCAAGCCAAAGCTGATGGCTGAATTTGCTTAAATACCAGCGCATACCGGTATGCTGTAATTGGCGCTCGTACAAATTTACTGACGCTTGCGTAACATCATCCTTACCGCGTATCAATGCTTTTGGGCTAATAAAGCTCGAAAAAATACTGGGAGACTGATTGCCACGATTTATAATGGTTAAAACCAACCAGCCAAGCAACATAAGTGTATGAAAGCCGAGCAGACATACCAAAACATAAAAGAAGTTAACCACATTGGCTTGTAGCAGGGTAAACAGACCTAGAAACCCTGAAATACACCACACAATGCTCAGTATCAAAATAATGCCTTTAATACGCCCATCTATCTTGTTAAGAGTGCTATTTAAATTGCCATTACTATCAATACGCTGGGCACGCCTATGCAACTTTTCGATTGGCGAGCCCGCTTCATCCTGCATTTTTTCGGTAATCAGCAGTGGGTCAGTGGCAAAAACATGGTTGTTTACTTCAAGCTCTCGCACCAGTTCGGTCAATTGGTCTTGTTTTGATAACATAGGTAGCGTTGTGTCCTATAGCATACATTGGTTATGCATTAGTTATGGTTAATTTATACTAGACTTTATCTTCATTGCCAGTAACTTACATTTTATGGGTCAAATCGACCACATTATCGCTAAACTGGGTTTGATTTCCAGCGTATATACTTTTTCCATTCAAAATGATTCGCATACGGCAATAATTTATCTCATTTTTACCCTTATCCTCTAAATGAGGATAGTTTTTAGATGATATTGTACTTAAAATTAATTGATTTTGTTGTTTCAATATATTCCAAGGACAGGACGGTATATATGCTGAATGAATAGGGGTGGTAACCATTCAGTCAATAAGAACATAAGGATTAACTGAGTCACTAAGATGGCAACTAAGATAGTAGCTAAGATAGTAACTAAGATAGTAACTAAGCAAAATATAAGCCAAAAAGCGAGGCAAAGCGTAAACCAGACTCTAAACTATTCAGTAAACTAATTAAGCCATTACAGCATCAAGGGTGAGTATGCTGTTAAGGTTTTATCTTGGTTATATAAGCAAATAGGCCAAACCAAAAATTATGGCGGCTGCTATGACATACAGTAAGACGGTTAGCGGCTTGAATTTATTTAATTGGGCCTTTTTGAGTTTGGTTTTACGTTGTGCATCCAGCACCATATTAATATGTTCCAGCCCATCTTCAAGGTAAGGGGCACCTTGAGTGACAAAACCCAAAGATTGATAAAATGCAATTAAGTAAGTCTGCGCCGAAATAAAAATGCTGTGTTTACGGTAGTGACGGCGACAATGTTGAATTGCCTCAGCCATAATTTGACGTGCTAAGCCTTTACTGCGATGTTCCAGCAAGACTAAAACGCGACCAATAACCGCCATTGGCTTCTCATTCAAATCTTGTTTATGGGTGTACTGGGGGGGAATAATTCGGCAGTAGCCAATTAGTGACTTATCTTGATGCGCGACCAAGTGTAGAGAGTCGAAGTCAACCTCATCAATATCTTGATAAACGCATTGCTGCTCAACAACAAATACTTGTGAGCGAGCCTGTAGAATATAATATAAATCAACGGTGGATAAGGCACTGAAATTTTTAATTGAAAAAATAATACTCATAAAATACATCTTAAAAGTTATTGCGATTTAAAATATTTACAGGGCAATAGAATTTAAGTCTTTAAGGTTTGACTAATTTTATCGAGATTTAAACTGTCAGACATGGCATTAAATATTTCATAATATTTACCACGTTGGGCGTATAAGGCTTCATGGGTACCCGTCTCCATGACACGTCCTTCCTCAATAACGACTAAATCGTCAGCATCAATAATTTGAGAGATATTATGTGACACAATAATCACCGTTCGATCTTTTTTAATTAAATCTAAACTTCTCTTGATTTGTTGGCTTGCTATGGCGTCTAAACTTGCGGTCGGCTCGTCTAAAAACACAATAGGCGGGTCTTTTAAAAACATGCGTGCTAATGCGATGCGCTGCTGTTGACCACCCGATAGAGACTTGGCTTCACTATCGTACCCTTCAGGTAAGCCCATAATTTGTTCATGAATTGAGGCTTTTTTTGCAGCGGCTATAATCTGATCATCGGTGGCATCCATATCACCATAGCTGATATTTTCTTTAATAGTTCCTGAGAATATATGGTTTTTTTGAAGTACCAAACCAATTTGTTCTCTTAAATCCTGAGTACTGTAATCTTCTAAATTGCGTCCATCTAGACAAATAGTACCGCTACTGGGTTCGTAAAATTTAACCAGTAAATTAATAATGGTACTTTTACCAGCACCACTAAGACCAACTAAAGCGGTAATGCGGTTAGGGTGTATCTCAAAGCTAACATCATGTAGCGCTTGCTTACCGTTTGGATAACTAAAATCGACATGCTTGAGCTCAATGTGTCCCTGTAAATCTTTACAGGTTAGCTCGCCAGCTGTTTCAATTTGCTCGTCATCTTCAACGATTTCAAAAAAACCTTCTGCATAGGTTAATGCGTTATTTATTTGGTCATAAATTCGGTGCATCTGGCGAATGGGTGCCGCGACGTTTTGAAATAGCATCACATGAAACATAATCATGCCAATGGTCATTTGATCGTTTAACACAAAGTAGGCGGTCAAAACAATAATGACGACCACCCCAATCTGCTCAATAAAGCTTTTAATCGCATCGTAAATAAATGCAATACTGCGGATTCGCAGCTGGTTTTCAGTCATGTCCTTTTGAACGTCAAAATGCTTTTTTGACTCGATAGGCTCACGTACAAAGGATTTAATAACGGTAATGGAGTTAATCAATGAAATTATCATGCCGCTTTTGGCTTCGCGGAACTGACGCATTTGGCGGCGAAAACCTTGTAACCGATTGGCCTGCTTTTGGCTGACATAAAAATATATAGGCACAATAATCAAACCGACCATGCCAACCCAAAAGTTGGCATTAAACATGATGACCAAAGAGACGATTGCCGTAGCAAATAATGGCAACATATCAATAAAAAAGTTTTGTACTAAGCTGGTTAAGCTGCTGACACCTAAGTCTATTCGGGTTTGCAGCTTACCGCTGTCATTCTGTTCACTGGTATAAAATGACATACGATAGGTCAATATACGGTCAACAACTCTTTGCGATAAATCTCGTGATAAGTTAATACGAATTCTTTCGCCAAAATAACGTTGACCAAAGGATATTCCAGCGTTCAACACCTCCTTTATTAAAAGCACCACACTTATTACAGTCAATAACTGTATACCTCTTGCCAAAGGGTAGGGGAGGCCGGCAATATCGGTTAACGTATCTACGGTGTATTTTAGGACGAACGCATTAACCTGAGCGGTAAATGACCCAAGAACGGTTAATATCAGAGTAAGAATAATAAGCGGTCGATATGGTTTTGCAAATCCGGCCAGTTTTTTTAATATCGACCATAGCAAAGCGCCCCTTTCAGTTTTTTTAGTAGGCGGCTTGTTATCAAGTGGAACACTACGTGGGGGAGTAGTCATATTTTATCTATAATTTAATTACCAATTTTGGCGCTATGATTTGTTTTCATGGGCAGCGATTTACATTGTATTGGTAAGAAGGGCTAAACCTCCTTCAAAATGTGTCTTATTTCTAGTTAATATACTACAATTTTCTTCAAGATCATTTGTGTTTGACCCTAATTTATTTCATTGTACCTTCATAATCTAAATGAGAACATCCTCTAGTGACTAAAAAAATTAGGGTTAAGAAAGACTTATTTCTTAACCCTAATTAAAAGTATTAAATCATATGATGTAAGCTCAATATCAATATATATTAACAACTTAGTGCCAACCAACAAGACTCTGACAAGTGATTTATATTGGTTATTAGAATTAAATAAAATGACCATTCAACTCAATTTTGTATTGTATTGATGATTCACTTTATTATAAAAACTCCCTAACTTTATTTTGTGAATACAGGTTCTTATTTTAATAAACGCTTTTGATTAGCTTGTACTGTTTTTGCATAAGGGCTGATACCTTTATTCATGATTTTAATTGTCTCTTTATCAATATGTTTATCAAAGTCATTGAAACCCTCAGGGTTGCCTAAAATAAACCTTTGATAGTCATACATCCATTGACGTGCCAACGTCATTTGTGAGGATATAATCTGCGAGTTCACATCACTAAAAGACTTCAAAAAAGCTTTTTGCTTCTCTGCAATCATGGTATATATTTCTTGTTGTGATGCAGTAGAGTTGATTGGAGAGGTAGAAAGCATCCAAATACGAGAGGCTATAACCTGTGGAACAGCAAAACACATAGCAATAGTTTTTCGTTGTAGTTTTAATGTACGTGCTGAATTAATAAGCATATTTGCCTCAATTTAAATAGATTAAGATAAAGATAGTTGTTTGTTAACAATAAACTTAAACTAACTCAACTACGATTTTAAGTAGTGAACCTCATTGATTGACATCCGTTATATCAGTACACGCAATAATAGGTAGTATATTCTTTCTA
The DNA here is from genome assembly GCF_057396285.1 of Psychrobacter sp. CX97. Lineage (NCBI taxonomy): Bacteria > Pseudomonadati > Pseudomonadota > Gammaproteobacteria > Moraxellales > Moraxellaceae > Psychrobacter > Psychrobacter sp. CX97. Next base: position 25,751 of record NZ_JBXYJE010000006.1, read on the forward strand.
CTTCATTTGTTCGGATATAATAACTCTCAATACTGTTTGGTTTATGAAGATTTTGTTAACTGTTTGCAAAGCTATGCCTATAAAATTATTTTTGAGTAATTAGTTTTACCCAAACCATAAATCTTAATAAATATGACCTATTTCATGATAGTTAATCGCAAAAGACCTCACTACGCTGTGTTAGTGAGGTCTTTTAATACGTGTTATTACAGTAGTCTTGTATATAAACCTGATAATTCGATTAAAAACTATCGGCTGGTACGTAAACCTCACCAACCATAATACGGCGTGCTGAACGGCTCATAGACACTTTTTTGGCTTGCCATCGGCCCTCTACTAATTCTGTTTTACCGCCGACCAATAGGGTACCTGAAGGATGCCCAAACCTAACTTCCTCTAAAGAACCACCACCGGCAGCTTCATTGACTAAAGTACCTTGCGTGGTTGCTGCTGCTGCAATGGCTACTGCTGCTGTACCCATCATTGCGTGATGTAGTTGACCCATACTCATGGCACGCACTACTAGATCAATATCAGCAGCATTGACGTCTTTGCCACTTGAGGAGGTATAGCTTTGCGCAGGTGCCACCCAAGCGATTTTGGGAATATGTTGGCTACTTTGTGCATCAGACTCATTGTCGAACACACCCATCGCTACGCCACCTCTTGCTCGAATTTTCTCAAGCTTTGCCAGCGTAGCACTATCACTATTGATATCGCCTTGTAATTCGGTGCCGGTAAAGCCTAAGTCTTCCGCTTTCATGAATATAGTAGGGATACCAGCACTAATAAACGTGGCTTCTACTTTGTCAGACTTTAATCCGCATCCCGAAACATCAAAATCATCGACTAAATTACCTGTAGGGAACATATCACTCGATGAGTCTACTGGGTCTATAAACTCAATTTTGACTTCAGCAGCAGGGAAGGTAACGCCATCTAATTCAAAATCGCCCGTTTCTTGAACCTGCACTTTACCATTTTCATCTTTATAAACAGGTACATGAGCGATAATAGTTTTGCTGATATTCTGTTGCCAAATGCGTACCTCGCAAACCCCATTCTCATTATTATCACTGATACTTTGGTTAACTCTTTCAGCGTTAACTAAGCCCATATTAATGGCGCACGCACCAACGGCAGCTGTCAAGTTACCGCAGTTGCCAGCCCAATCTATCATTGGCTTGCCGATATTCACTTGTCCAAATAAATAATTGACATCATGGTCTGCTACATCAGATTTTGATAAAATCACTGTTTTAGATGTACTTGATGAGCCATTGCCTAGGCCATCAATTTGCTTGCCATAAGGATCTGGACTACCAATAACACGCAGTAGAAAGTTATTACGAGCGTCGCCAGCCACCTGACAGCGTTCTGGTAAGTCACAGAGGTTAAAAAACACGCCTTTAGAAGTACCACCACGCATATAAGTAGCGGTAACTGGGATTTGCGGGGTAAAACGTGATTTAGTCATCAATAAATCCTTTTTATTTGCTTTTGATACTAGGGTCTTTGAACATTCAAAAATGAAGACGGCTGATAGCTAAAATGGTTCCAAAATAGGCATAGAAAACAGCAGAAGTGGCATTGTTTGTGTTTTTTTTGCAAACGTATATGGGGGACAACCTCAAATGATAATCTACCCTAAAACAATAACCGACCCTAATCTAAAACAATAACCGACCCTAATAATGATAACGACAGGCAATTATGGTTAAGTAGTCATCATCAACGGCATACACTAAGCGGTTTGTTTCGTCAATTCGTCGCGACCAAAATCCAGAGAGACTCTCTTTTAAAGCTTCAGGTTTGCCAATACCCTCAAATGGGGTGCGCTTGCACTCGATAATAAGTTTATTAATTCTTTTTAATGTTTTCTTATCTTGAGTTTGCCAGTATAGATAATCTTTCCATGCGGCGTCTGTCCATGCCAGCTTTCTATCCCTCACTAAACGTCCCACCAACTAGGTTTTCATTATTCAACCCATCATCAATTAAGTCTAGCTCTTTTATATTTTGAGATTTATATTGTGCAATAGATTCGGCAAGATGTGCAGCGTTAGCTGGAGATTTTAATAAATGCACGGTTTCTATCAAACTATTATAGTAATCTAAGGAAATAACAACCGCATCTTCAGCATCGCGGCGAGTAACAATGGTTGCATCAGCGTCTTCTACTACGGCATCTAAGACATCTTTTAGGTGTTGCCTAGCTTCTGAAAAAGTAACTACTCTCATATTAATTTTCCTGATAAATAATTTGTCTAATAAGTAACTTGTACAATATATAGTACATATTATGTCATAGTAAATACAGGATATATAGCATTGGTTATAAAAAACGCACAAACACACTTAATTAAGGTATTCGTGCGTCATATATAGCAATCAGTAATTACTCATCAAAAATCAACTTATTTAAGTAGTTAACCGACTTCACCTGCTAAAAACTCTTTAGCAAAGCGCTGAAGCATACCACCAGACTTGTACATTTTGACTTCATCTGCGGTATCTAATCGGCAAATAACAGGTTCTTTATCTACGTCGCCATTTGTACGATGAATAACCAATGTCATCTCACCACCAGCAGACACATCGCCTTCAATATCAAATACCTCCGTTCCATCGATATTTAGAGTCTTACGGGTGGTACCTTCTTTAAATTGAACGGGTAGGGCACCCATACCCACCAAGTTTTGACGGTGGATACGTTCAAAATCTTCCGCAACCACACATTCAACACCCGCTAAGCGAACGCCTTTAGCGGCCCAGTCACGGCTTGAACCTTGTCCATAACCATCGCCTGCGATGATAATTAAGGGTTGATGACGAGTCATATAAGTCTCGATAGCTTCCCACATACGCATGGTTTGACCTTCAGGCTCAACACGCGCTAAAGAACCTTGAATGACGTTACCGTTTTCATCACGTACCATTTCATTCAACAGTTTTGGATTGGCAAAGGTAGCACGTTGCGCAGTTAGGTGGTCGCCTCGATGAGTTGCATAAGAATTATAATCCTCTTGAGGCAGTCCCATTTTATCTAAATATTCTCCAGCTGCACTGTCTGGCATAATAGCATTAGAAGGTGACATATGGTCAGTTGTTATGTTATCACCCAGTACAGCAAGGGGACGCATACCTTTAAGCTTATTAGCTTCAGCCATTGAACCTTCCCAATAAGGAGGACGGCGAATGTAGGTGCTTAATTCACGCCAATCGTATTGAGGGTCTATCACAACGGCATCATGTCGTCCGGCATCGGCTTTAGCCTCATCAAACATTGGAATGTATACTTGATTGTATTGCTCAGGTTTAACCGCAGTTTTAACAATAGCGTCTACCTCAGCATCATCAAACCAGATGTCTTTTAGATAGACATCATTGCCATCTTGGTCTTTACCTAAAGAGTCTTTCTCAATATCGAAGCGTATCGTACCAGCAATAGCATAAGCCACAACCAAAGGAGGAGAGGCTAAAAATGCTTGTTTGGCATAGGGGTGAATACGACCATCGAAGTTACGGTTACCTGATAGTACTGCGGTAGAGAACAAATCACGATCGATAATTTCTTGCTGAATATCTGGGTCAAGCGCACCACTCATACCGTTACAAGTCGTACATGCGAAAGCAACCACATCGAACCCTAATTTTTGCAACTCTGGTAATAAATCAGCTTCTTCCAAATACAACTTAACCGCTTTTGAACCAGGTGCTAAAGAGGATTTAACCCAAGGTTTACGTACCAAGCCTTTTTCTACTGCATTACGGGCAACGATACCTGCCGCTACCATATTGCGGGGGTTTGAGGTGTTGGTACAACTGGTAATTGCCGCAATAATAACTGCACCATCAGGCATTAAACCAGCTTCTGGCTCAACCAAAGGCTGGTCGGCAGCATGAGCGATGCCGACTTGTGCCAAATCACTAGTTGAAACACGAGCGTGAGGACGAGAAGGGCCTGCAATATTGCGCACTACTTTTGATAAGTCAAAACGTAATACACGGTCATATTCGGCATCTTTCATACCATCTGCCCATAGACCGGTTTGTTTGGCATACGTTTCAACAATTTTAATCTGCTGTTCGGTTCGCCCCGTTAGGCGCAGGTAATCAATGGTTTGCTCATCAATAGAGAACATGGCAGCCGTTGCACCATATTCTGGGGTCATATTTGATATTGAGGCTCTATCACCGACCGTTAACTGACGTGCGCCCTCACCAAAGAATTCAAGATAGGCTGAAACAACGCCTTCCTCGCGCAAAAATTCAGTCATAGCGAGTACTAAATCTGTACCCGTAATGCCTTCTTGTAACTTACCCGTTAACTCTACGCCAACAATATTAGGTAGGCGCATGTAGGAAGGATTGCCCAGCATCACACTTTCAGCTTCCAGCCCGCCAACACCTATAGAAATAACCCCTAAGGCATCGACCATTGGGGTATGGCTATCTGTGCCAACCAACGTATCTGGGAAAGTAATGGCATCACCGTTTTGATCTGCCACGACCTGCACCACAGGCGACATTTTCTCTAAGTTGATTTGATGCATAATACCGTTGCCAGGAGGTACGACATTCACATTATCAAAGGCATATTCACACCAGTTGATAAAGTGAAAGCGGTCTTCATTACGGCGCTCTTCAATGGCACGGTTTTTCTCAAACGCATTTTCTTCATAGCCTGCATGTTCAACAGCCAATGAATGGTCAACAATAAGCTGTGTCGGTACAATGGGGTTAACTTTTGATGGGTCACCACCTTCGGCAGCGATTGCGTCGCGAAGACCTGCTAAATCGACAAAAGCAGTTTGCCCTAAGATATCGTGACACACCACACGGGCAGGATACCAAGGAAAGTCTATATCCTGCTTATGATAGATATGCTGAGATAACGCTTCTGTCAAGTCTTGGGGTGGGCATCGACGTACTAAGTTTTCGCACAAAACTTTTGAACTAAAAGGCAGTTTGGCATAAGCACCTGGTTCAATGTCGTTAACCGCTTGTTCAACGTCAAAGTAGTATAAGTCAGTCTCGCCTCCATCAAGCGCAGGGAGTGGCTTTTTATAGCTCTGATTCATCTTCTGGGGGTTGGTCTGAGTTAGGGGCTTTTTGAGAGGATTAGGATTTGGCATGAGAAGCTGTCCTTGATAGTTGATTCATTAGAATAGTTCATCAAAACATAGGGGTTATAGGGGGGGTAGTCTGTTTAGTTTAAGAAGGTGTTGTGCATTTAAAGATAAAGTGTTCATTCGCAGTCAATAGCTATTTATCAAGCAAGCGTTTATTAGGCAACCACGCAAGCACCCGTCCAAACACCCGTCCAAACAAGAGGAGGGCAATAATTGCTAGGGGTAGTATTAACCAAAAAACACCATAGCTAATAATCAGCCATGCTGCTATCCCCAATGGAATAAGCAGCATAATCTCACTAAATACAATATAAACGACAAGTTTACCTATAAAATCTAGCACGCGTTCTAAAGAAGATGAAAAAACCTTTTCTATCTTATCGTTTATATTGTTTACGTTTTACTCAAGATTGTCGTCTATCATTACCTTTATCTACATATCTTGAGTTTTTAGTGTAATCAAAAAATTAGCCACGCTCACTAATAGCGGGTACATCTCTTGGTTCCTCACCAATATATTCTGCACTTGGTCTAATAATACGGTTGTTAGCACGCTGCTCAAATACATGCGCTGCCCAACCCGTTAGGCGTGAACACACAAATATTGGCGTAAATAGTTTAGTTGGAATGCCCATAAAGTTATAGGTTGAGGCATGGAAAAAATCCGCATTACAGAACAGTTTTTTCTCACGCCACATAACTTCTTCACAACGTACAGAGACAGGATATAAAACCGTATCCCCTACATCTTTAGACAGTTTTTCGGCCCACTCTTTAATGATGACGTTACGAGGGTCAGACTCACTATAAATAGCATGGCCGAATCCCATAATTTTATCTTTACGCTCAAGCATACCCATAAGGCCTTTTTCAGCCGCATCTGGAGAGTCGAAGCTTTCAATAAGATCCATAGCCGCTTCATTAGCCCCGCCATGTAATGGGCCACGTAGTGAACCAATTGCACCAGTGACACAAGAGAAGATATCAGATAGGGTCGAGGCACAGACACGTGCGGTAAAGGTTGAGGCATTGAATTCATGCTCGGCATATAAAATCAAAGAAACGTTCATAACACGTGTATGTAGGTCACTGGGTTTCTTGCCTGAAAGCAAGTGTAAGAAGTGACCACCGATCGTCTCCTCATCAGTGACACAATCAATTTTGACACCTTCATGGCTGAAGCGATACCAATAGTTGATAATGGCTGGGAACGCTGAAAGCATACGATTTGTTTTATCTAATTGCTGATCAAAGCTATCTTCTGGTTCTAAATTACCAAGCATAGAACATCCCGTACGCAGAACATCCATAGGATGCGCACTTTGCGGTATGCGTTCAAGCACATCTTTCAGGGCTTGCGGAAGGTCACGTAACTTTTTAAGCTCTGCTTGATACTCATCTAACTGTGCTTGAGTAGGAAGCTCACCGTACAACAATAAGTAGGCGACTTCTTCAAATATACATTTTTCAGCAAGATCTTTGACATCATAACCACGATAAGTCAGACCAGATCCTGATTTACCAACAGTTGATAATGATGTTTTGCCAGCGACTTGACCACGAAGTCCTGCGCCTGTTAATTGTTTACCTGCTGCCATAATAAAATCCTTTTAGTGGGTTGGAGGGCATAAAAATTAAACGATTGAAAATCTTCTTAAGTTGCTAAACTACTTTTTATCAGCAAATAATTTGTCTAACGTTTGCTCGAATTCATGGTAGTTTAAGAAGTCATACAATTCCATGCGCGTTTGCATAGTATCAACAACCTGTTCTTGAGTGCCGTCGTTAAGTAAGTGCTGATAAACATTTAATGCCGCTTTGTTCATCGCGCGGAATGCTGATAACGGATATAAAACCATATCAACGCCTACTTTATATAACTGCTCAGTAGTGTAAAGGTCTGTTTGACCGAACTCAGTCATATTTGCTAATACTGGAATGTCTAAAACGTCAGTAAACTTGCGATACATCTCGATGTCAGTTAATGCTTCTGCAAAAATCATATCCGCCCCAGCTTCTTGGAAAGCAACAGCACGTTCCACTGCAGCCTCGAGTCCTTCAACAGATAAAGCATCAGTGCGTGCCATAATCACGAAGTCAGGATCTATTTTCGCATCAAGAGCTGCTTTTAAACGATCGACCATCTCACTCGTTGAAACGATTTCTTTGTTTGGACGATGGCCACAACGCTTTTGAGCTACTTGGTCTTCAATATGAACCGCAGCGACGCCTGCTTTTTCCATTTTCTTAATAGTTTGTGAAATATTGAATGCGCCACCCCAACCTGTATCGATATCGACAAGTAGTGGGGTGTCGACTGCATTCGTTATACGACTTGCATCTTCTAGAACGTTATCCAAACTGGTCATACCGAGATCAGGTAGACCGTATGAGGCGTTAGCAACACCAGCACCAGAAAGATAAATGGCTTTATGACCTACTTGAGTTGCCATCATTGCTGTATAAGCATTGATAGTACCAGCAATTTGCAGAGGTTTATTACTTGACTTTTGTTCAGTTAGAGCGTCACGAAAACGTTTACCAGCAGAGTTTATGGTCATATTTCAATCCTTGATATCTAGATATGAGGTAAGAAAAATAAAAGATTATGGATAAGCGCTTAACAGTAAGAACTTTTACTTCTTAGTATTGTTTTGATGTTTTATTTTTACCATTATTAATAGTGTTAAGCACATGCTAACTTGCCAAGCAGCTATAAATTAGCTCGCTATAAATCTTATTAAAATGAGCATACTCTCTAAAACGATAAAATTAAAGTCATTTTAAAAACGCAATATTTAAGTTTAATTAATATCAATAATTAGATGAACTTTATATATTTTAATTATAAATATTTATATTCATTTATTGGGTTTTTTGAGCAAGGTAATATTCGATATATGTAAAATATGCAATGTTAGGGTAGGCTGATAGTAATATTTTGTTACAATTAATCTTAAAGGAAAAAATGGATTAAAATATATAAGCTAAATAAATTTGATATCGCAATAGAATTTAGAATTTTAAATGGTTAATAAAATTAAGTGGCATATCAAAAAACTTATATATGACGACGGTAGGTAATACCCCGCTTTTCATAAACAGAATAAATGGCTTCAAGCAAAGTTTCAAATGCAGGATGAGTGTGCTGCTGTAAGCTACTCAAAAAAATTGGTGAGGTGGTATCTTCATGCAGAATAGAGCAATAACTAATTTGTTCAGGACGAACGGTTTTTAAGCATTCAGGGACAAGTGTAATTCCCTCACCTGCGGCAACAAGACCTAATGCTACTTGTATGTCACTAACTGCGGTCGTCATATGCGGCAGAGTAGACTGTTTGTTAAATAAATGCAGGATAGGCTCACTAATCATGTTACCGGCATCATTGCGCGGTACTGGTAAATGGGTTTGATGATAAAGAATGATTCTATCGTTAACGAGCTCACTTAATTTCATTTCACTTGAGTTCGCCAATATATGTGACTTGGGTATAGCAGCTACATAACGCTCGTGACGCAGTAATAGCTGTTTAATGTTAGCGTCATCATGTTCAAATCTTCCAAAACCGACATCGATTACGCCAGATTTTAATGCTTCAAGCTGTTTAAATGAGTTGATATCTTTTAAATTAACTTCAAGAGTGGGAAGGCGCTGTTTTAAAGTAGATAGAATGACTGGTAGCAAACCATATAACACTGAGGGCACAAAACCAATATTTAGTGTATCAGGGGGGTTAGCAATTTTTTGCGTCATAGCAACGGTGCTGTCAAGGTCTTTTAACAAAGTATTTGTTTTTTTATAAAAAAAATCCCCCGCAGGCGTTAATTGCAAAGGTCGATTATAACGATCAATGAGTTCTACTTCCAAATCAACTTCCAATTGTTTAATCAATCTACTTAGCGTTGGCTGAGATAAGCCAGTAACTGATACGGCTTCGCTAAAACTTTGCAGACGTGCTACTGCATTAAAGGCTTTCAACTGTTTAAGTTGCATTTATTTATACCGTCATTACTTATCGTTAAAAGTGAGTTTAGAAACAAGTTTATGGCTTCGTTTCGGCAAACGCAACTGTTTAGCTATTGTTACAAGTACTTTTTTATTTGAATAGATTTTGGCTCTATGAAACTTGTGTCTATAAATAGGCTTAATTACTTTTATAGTCTAGTGTCGCAAATAAGAATTAATACTCTTTTAGAGGCTATAGGATTTTTAGTAGTAATGAGCTAGTGTTAATGGGGTCTTCGGAAATACATAATTTATAAGACTTTTTTGAAAATTTTGCCGAGAATGTAGTAATGGATTATGGGTCAGATTAGTTTAGTCTGTGGTATGTTTAAAGATATAATGGCGTTGATTATTGGCTTTTTATATCATTAATAGAGTATGGAGGATATGAGAATATCTACCTAAATCCTTAATTTTAATAAGGTAATTAGTATATGAGTGGTGGGTTACATTCTGCGTCGTGTTGGTTATAATAGAGCTGTAATAGCAATATATAAGCAAGTTTAAATATGAAAAAGCCATCAAAAACAACATTAAACGTTAAAAGCCTTAATGGTTCTGTAAGAATGGGGAAAAGTAATCCTCAATCTTTAAAAAGATTTAATTCTGCCAGTAAATACAAAATTGATTCTAAAAACGATCAGAAATCAGGAATATCTTCCACCACCTTCTCGAGTCATGGTTTTGAATTTGTGGATAATGACTTTGATAAAGTAGATAGTCACAATGCTATTGATTCTGATTTATCAGTTATCAAGTCAAACTATAATGATAATAAATGGTATTCTTTAAATGGACGAATTAGTCGAGTACAGCTTCTTGCTTATACTATGATTCTGAGTATTGGATTAGTGCTAATAATCTCCACAACTTTTACCTTATTAGAATCAACATTTATCAATTCGGCTGATCTATCCAATCAAAACCTAATTCTTGCACTTATTACACTCCCAATTTTCATAATAACAATATTTGCCTTTATAATTTATCCGCGTAGACGTTTACATGATATTAATAAAAGTGGCTGGTGGTTAGTTACTTTTTTTTTACCACCAATCTCTTTTATGCTTTTATACTGGTTAATTATTAAAAAAGGGAACAAGAGTGTTAATAATTTTGGGCTATTACCAAAGCCAAATACAGGTTGGCAAAAAGCTTTAGCGTGGTCATTGCCACTCTTCCTTATTATTAGCCTCATAAGTGGATTAATGTTGTCTAACGATATTAAACAGATGCTCACGAACTGGGTAGGTGTACCAATAAAAAAACTTTCTATTAGTGGGCAGAGCTTGGATAATCATAATCAACAAGGGGATATTATTAGTAGTCATAGAGTTCAAGATACTGCTATAATTGACAGCACTACTATATCTGAGGGTACTTCAGAGGCTGGTGATAAGAATAGTAAAAATGATTTAAGATCTGGCCAACCTGCTATGACTGATGGTCCTGTGTTGAATACAGATCCTGAAGCAGACCCTGAGGTTCAGGAGGCCATTAACGATGCTATAGCAAGTGATTTTATTACTCAATCAAATGAAGATAAGTCGACACATGACTATTATGAGTTTTTAAGAGCGTCTGAAACCCCTTTATTGATTGAAAAAGAACCATTAAAGACTTTGAAAGATACGCTTGAAGATATTGAAGACGTTCATGTTGATGAGTCCTCAAATGAAGCCTTAAGTAGTAGAGATCCTTAACGTCTCTCCATTAAATGTATTTTATTGCCTATTTGAAAGTAGCAAACAGTTAGTACAATGCTATTAAGTAGGTAAGTTGACAGCCATATCTTCCAACTTACGTCTCAATCTTTCAAGTTTTGATCATTATAAACGCCTAGTATTAAATTTTTATAACCGCTTAGTTTTACCATTCGAAGTATAAATAATTTAGGCCTTACTATACAAATCAGCTTCTGGCTTTGATATCGCACGCCATAAAATCAGAAAAAGTTCATCAAAATTATCGTTAAGTGGGCATTTTGACTTCCGAATAACCTGCATAGTGCCAATGCGCATCACAAATCCCATAAACACATCAAATAAAACATACAATGGCACGCTATCATTAAGCACGCCACGATTTTGCCCATCAGCTAACACACTTGCAAAAGCATTTATCAGATCTTTATTCTCATAAATAGCAATCTTACGTATACCGGCTGTGGACACAGAAGATAACACCATAACCGCATCAGGATGCGAATCAACAAAATCAAAACACACCCATAGCGTCTTACGCAGACGATCTTGAACGCTATCAATCCCTTGTAAATGATCGATCATTCTTTCAGCTAGTCTGCCAAGCACCCTATCCATAATGGTATGGAATACAGTTTGTTTGTCGCCGAAGTACTTATACAACGTTTGTAAAGAAACATTTGCGGCTTTGGCAATTTGAACCATCGTTACTTCCTGAGCATCATCTCCAGAAAATAATTGATGTACCGCTTTTTCAATCTTGTCTAATGTAGCAGGTCGTATTTTGGACAAAGGAGCGAGTGCTCTATCATTAAGTAAAACGGTCTCATTCGAATTACTAGCAATTAAATGGTGCAAGTTTAAGTTCTCCCAATCGGTAATTTAAATTACTATTTTTTAGTGATATGTTGCGAAGCGATTTCTAGTTATGTAATATCAAAGCTCACTTAAGATAAATAAAGGTTTTATTTTTATTTATTATAACATTTATGGTAATAATTATTACCATAACATAAAACTTAATTTTATCCTCGTTAAGGATTGACGCTATGAGCATTGACACTTTTAAAAGCAACTGGATGACCGAAGAACATGAAATGGTGTATGACAGCGCGCTTAAAATGTTTAAAAGCTGGGAAACAAAAGATGAACAATGGCGTGAAAATGGCAAGATAGATCGTGAAGCATGGAATGAAGCTGGCGAAATGGGTTTTTTATGTGCTTCGATGCCAGAAGAGTTTGGTGGTGGCGGTGGTGACTTTGGCCATGAAGCGGTTATTCTTCTAGCCCAAGCACAAGCAAACCAGTCTGGGTTTGGCGGTATGGTTCACTCAGGCATTGTTGCACCTTATATTCTAAAACATGGTACTGAAGAGCAAAAGAAGCAATGGTTACCAAAGATGGCCACAGGTGAGTATGTTGGTGCTATTGCCATGACAGAACCAACAACGGGTTCCGATCTTCAAAATATAAAAACATATGCTGTAAAAGATGGTGATGACTACATCATCAACGGTTCAAAAACTTTCATAACGAATGGTCAACACGCGAACCTAATTGTTTTAGCTTGTAAAACCGATCGGGAGCAAGGGGCACAGGGTGTTTCTCTGATAGTGGTTGAAACTGATGGATTAGAAGGGTTTTCTCGTGGACGTAACCTTAAAAAAACCGGTATGTCAGCTCAAGATACTTCAGAGTTATTCTTTAGTAATGTGCGAGTACCTCAAAAAAACCTATTAGGTAGTGTTGAAGGTCTTGGATTTATCCAGATGATGCAAGAATTACCACAAGAGCGTTTAATTATCGCATTAAGCGGCTGTGGTGCTATTAAACTTGCACTTGAACTTACCTTAGATTATGTGAAACAACGTGAAGCTTTTGGTAGACCAATTTGGAAGTTCCAAAATACTCGATTTAAACTAGCTGAATGCCAGGCCGATTATTTAGCAGTACGAGCTTTGTGTGACTCAGCTATAGAAGCTATGATGAATAATACGTTAACGGCACCTCAAGCCTCATTAATTAAATATTGGGTAACAGAGAAGCAGTGCAAAGTGGTAGATGAGTGTTTACAACTGTTTGGTGGCTATGGTTATATGACCGAATATCCAATAGCGCGTATGTATGCTGATGCTCGTGTACAAAAAATTTATGGTGGCACCAATGAAATTATGAAGGAGCTTGCGTCTCGCTTTATGTAGCAGAGAGTAGCTCGCTAGCTTATTAAGCATAGAAAGCAAATGCGACAAGTCGTCGTCGGTATCAAGAGTTTAACAAGGTTAGGTTTGTTATTTTGCAAGGTATAAAATAAAAAGGGATATTTATGACTGAAGTTGCCTATATATATGATGCTATTCGTACACCGCGTGGGAAGGGTAAAAAAGGCGGATCGCTGTATCAAGCATCTCCTATCTGGTTAGTACGTACTTTATTACAAGAATTGCAGCAGCGCCATAACCTTGATACAAGTTTGGTTGACGATGTGGTACTTGGCTGTGTAACACCCGTAGGCGAGCAAGGTTCTGATATTGCTCGTATTGCAGTCATAGATGCCAATTGGCATGAAAGTGTCGCTGGTTTAACGTTATCTCGCTTTTGTGCCTCAGGATTAGAATCTGTGAATCTAGCCGCAACAAAAGTTATGTCTGGGATGGAAGATTTAGTCGTTGCGGGCGGTGTTGAATCTATGAGCCGTGTGCCGATGGGTTCAGATGGCGGTGCTTGGTATATGGATCCTCGTGTCAATGATGCAACTCAGTTTGTCCCACAAGGCGTCAGTGCAGATACTCTGGCAACTTTACGTGGCTTTAGTCGTCAGGATGTTGATGAATTTGCCGCTGAGTCGCATAAGAAAGCCGCCGCTGCATGGGCTAATGGCTATTATGATAACTCTGTAGTTCCTGTGACTGATATAAATGGCATGCTGCTGCTAGATAAAGACGAAACTATTCGTCCAAACACGAGTATTGAGACTTTAGCAGGGCTTAATCCCTCTTTTACAATGCCTGGGAAAATGGGTTTTGATAGTGTCATTCTTGATAAATATACCACTATTGAAGAGATTAACCATGTACATCATGCCGGCAACTCATCTGGTATTGTAGATGGTTCAGCATTATGCCTCGTAGGTAGTAAAGCTGCTGGAGAAAAGGCTAATCTCAAGCCTCGTGCAAAAATAACCATGGCTTCAGTGATTGGCTCAGAGCCAACTATTATGTTAACTGGACCGACGCCAGCTTGCAGAAAAGCGTTAGATAAAGCAGGTATGACAGCTGCAGATATCGATCTTTGGGAGATTAATGAAGCCTTTGCAGCTGTGCCGATGAATACAGCATTAGATTTAGGTATATCTTTAGATAAAGTTAATGTCAATGGGGGCGCTATTGCCATGGGTCATCCACTCGGGGCAACAGGTGCAATGCTTGTCACAACGGTACTTGATGAACTAGAACGCAGAGACCTAAACTCCGCTATGATTACCCTATGTGTAGGCGGTGGCATGGGTATTGCTACTATTATTGAGCGTGTTTAACTCCGACAACTAATTTTTAATCCAAGATACGGATATAACCTACGCATAGAGAATAAGGATATAAAATGAGCACAGATAGCGTTAATGCCATTAATGAACTAGAAAACTTTTCTGCAGAGTCTGATAACGGTATTGTCATCGTTACTATTGACCAATCTGATCGTAAAATGAATGTCATTGGCGATGGTTTCAATGAAGCTTTTGCTGCCTTAGCCGATGCATTTATTACCGATGAAGAAGCAAAGGGCTTAATTCTTACGTCTGGAAAATCTACCTTTGTGGTAGGCGCTGACATCGATCAATTAGCTGGAATAGAAACAGCTGAGCAAGCTTTTGAATTGGTTGAAGATTTCAAAACCAGCCTTCGTAAGCTTGAAACTTCTGGTAAACCGGTTGTTGCTGCAATACCTGGTACAGCACTAGGAGGTGGTCTAGAGCTTGCTTTAGCTTGCCATTACCGTATTGCTATTGACTCTCCAAAAACTAAGCTCGGTTTACCAGAGGTCAAACTAGGTGTATTACCTGGTGGGGGTGGTACACAGAGGCTACCACGTTTAGTTGGTATCCAAAAAGCTCTTGAATTAATGACTCAAGGCAAGGAATTGCGACCGAAACAAGCATTAGATATCGGTCTTATCGATGCGATTGTTAGCAATAAAGAAGAGATGTTTGAACAAGCTCAACAATGGATTAAAAATAATCCAAAAGCTACACAACCATGGGATACTAAAGGATTTAGAATCCTAGGTGGAGACAGTAAACACCCTAAAGTGGCGCAAGTATTTTCTATAGCCCCAGCTATGGCGAACCAAAAATCACATGGCAATTATCCTGCTATCACTCATATTATGTCGAGTGTGTTTGAGGGTTGCTTAGTTGATATCGATACTGGCCTCAAAATTGAATCCCGCTATTTTGTCGCTTGTGCGCTTTCTGCTGAATCTAAAAATATGATTAATACCTTGTGGACTCAGTTGAATAGCCTTAAAAAAGGTCAATCACGTCCAGAAGGCATTCCTACCTCTAAAATAAATAAAGTAGGTATTATTGGTGCAGGTATGATGGGTGCGGGCATAGCCTATGTGACTGCTAAAGCAGGTATGGAAGTCGTTTTAATTGATACTTCAATCGAAGGTGCGGAAAAAGGTAAGAGTTACTCTACTAAGATATTAGATAAAGCCATTAGCCGTGGTCGCTCAACTGAAGAGAAGAAGCAAGCTTTATTAAATTTTATTAAACCTACCGTTTCTTATGATGATTTAGAAGGGTGTGATTTAGTTATTGAAGCTGTGTTTGAAGATCAAGAGATTAAAGCGGAATGTACGCGTAAATCGGAATCAGTAATACCGGAAACGGCAGTGTATGCTTCTAACACTTCTACACTACCTATTACTGGTTTGGCTGAAGCTAGCAAACGACCAAATCAGTTTATCGGTCTGCATTTCTTCTCACCTGTAGATAAAATGCCATTGGTTGAAATTATCATGGGCGAGAAAACCGATGATGAAACTTTAGCCAGATCATTTGATTTTGTGCAACAAATAAGCAAAACACCTATTGTTGTTAATGACAGCCGCGGTTTCTATACCTCACGTGTATTTGGTACTTATGTATCAGAAGGGATTGCTATGCTAGGTGAAGGTATTCATCCGCGCAGCATCGAAGTTGCAGGTATGAAGTCAGGCATGCCTATGCCTCCGCTTGCTCTGCAAGATGAAGTCTCGTTGGGTTTATCATTACATGTTATGCAGCAAACCAAACTTGCTTTAGAAAAAGAAGGCAAAGAATTTGTGCCTCATCCAGCACAGCCAATTATTGAAAAAATGGTAAATGAGCTTGGTCGTGAAGGCAAAAAAGCCAGTAAAGGTTTTTATGAGTATCCAGAGAACGGCGAGAAACATTTATGGTCAGAATTAACTGAATTATATCCTACTAAATCTGTGCAACCTTCGCAACAAGATTTGATTGATCGCCTGCTTTATGTCCAAGCTAATGAAACAGCAAAATGCTATGAAGAAAATGTTGTTCGCTCAGTAGCAGACGCTAATATTGGTTCAATATTTGGCTGGGGCTTTGCGCCAAATCAAGGTGGGACACTTCAGTTTATCAACTCAGTAGGCGTTAACAAATTTGTTGAACGTAGCCGTGAATTAGCAGCCTTATATGGTGAGCGTTTTGAGCCAGCTTCTATTCTCGTTGAAATGGCTAAATCTGGTCAGGAGTTTACTGATGACTGATAAACTATTGCATCAAATGACGGACTGCTTACAGGGCATCAAGGTAGTCGATTTAACTCGTAATTTACCGGGACCTTTTGCTACTAGATTACTTGCAGATCTAGGTGCAGATATTATTAAGATTGAACCTAAAAATGGCGATCCTGCGAGAGCTTTTGGAGAGTTGTTTACTGCTTTAAATCACGGAAAGAGCACACATAAAATCGATTTTCGTGATCCTGATGGCATTGGCGTTATTAAACAGCATCTTAATGAGGCTGATGTTATGCTTGATAGTTTTCGTCCTGGCACTTTAGAGGGAATGGGGCTTGATAGTAAAACCCTGCTAGAAATCAACCCAAAATTAGTAGTGGTTTCTATTACTGGATATGGTAGCGCAGATGATAAAAGTATCAGCCATGACTGGAGTAATAAAGCGGGACATGATATCAACTTTATGTCCATGAGTGGTGTACTCGACCA
The DNA here is from genome assembly GCF_057396285.1 of Psychrobacter sp. CX97. Lineage (NCBI taxonomy): Bacteria > Pseudomonadati > Pseudomonadota > Gammaproteobacteria > Moraxellales > Moraxellaceae > Psychrobacter > Psychrobacter sp. CX97. The sequence goes on from NZ_JBXYJE010000006.1 coordinate 42,826, forward strand.
GCTTAAGTCTGCTGAAGGTGCTCAAGCTATGCCCAATGTGCAATTTGCAGATTTAGCAGGTGGAAGCGACACAGCGGTTATCGCCTTATTAGCCGCTTTGCTAGCTGCTAAAACAACAGGTAAAGGTCGTCATATTACAGTTAGTATGACACACAGCTTATACCATCATCTCGTAATGCCTAAAGCAACAGGTAAATTGATTGAGCAAATGACGGGAAGTAAACCTGCCCCCCAATACGATTTTTTAGGCGGATTATTACCTTGTTATCGGTTATATAAAACATCTGATGATCGGTTTATGGCAGTAGGTTCATTAGAGCTGAAGTTTTGGCAGGGGTTATGCGACGTGCTAAATCTTCCTGATCTCAAAAACGTACATTGGCAACGCGGCGTGTTACCAAATATGCCTGAAAGTCGTTCAGCGATGGAAAGTATTGCTGAAACTTTTTCAAGTCAACCTTTGTCGCATTGGTCAAGTGTTTTTGAAACTGCTGATGTTTGTGTTACCCCTGTACTAACGCTTGAGGAGGCTCAAAAGCATCCATTGTTTGCGCATCAAGATAAGTACGGGGCTACCGCTGGTTGGCAAGTTATTGATTAGTTTATAAAAATCATTTGTTTTTACAGTAAAGTATATAAGAGCTTTTTTGCAAAGATATGACTTCATTTCACTGTTAATTATTTCTTAGCCTCTTTTATTAAGTTGATCCTATTACCAAGGAAGGTAAAATATGACAAAGTTTTGGACTAAAAATTATCCAGAGGGCATTGCCTCAGATATTCCTCAAGTCGATGAAACATTAATTGATTTTTTCGATGCTACTTTAAAAAAGTTTGCAACTAAAGATCTCATGACAAATATGGGAGTCTCATACACCTATGCCCAGGTTGATGACATATCTCTTAAAATTGCATCTTGGATTCAAAGCTTAGGTTTAACAAAGGGCTCATCAATTGCTTTGATGATGCCTAATGTGAATCAGTATCTGCCTATTATAATAGGTGCCCTACGAGCTGGGATGGTGCTTACTCTTATTAATCCACTCTATACGTCACGTGAGCTCAAACACCAGCTTGTTGATTCAGATGCTAAAATAATATTTATTTTAGAACCTTTTTGCCATACTTTAGAAACTATTGTCGCGCATACCGCCATTGAAAAGGTTATTATCAGTCCTATTGGAGATATGTTGGGATCGGTAAAAGGCGCCCTTGTTAACCTAGCGGCTAAGCATATTAAAAAAGCAGTTCCAGCGTACCGTTTAAGCTCAAATTCAAATTATGAAGTGTATCAATTTAGATCCATATTGAATGATGCTAAAACCCTAAGCTATTCTCGTCCTGATGTTAAAGCAGATGATTTAGCGATGATTCAATATACGGGTGGTACTACTGGTGTGGCTAAAGGGATATTGATTAGCCATCAAAATGTCGTTTATGGCACAATGCAATATGAAGAATGGTTTAAACCCATCTATAGTAGCCAAAACCCAAATGATCAACTGACCTGTGTTGTTGCGCTACCTTTTTATCATATATTTGCCTTTATTATATCTTTATTAGGTATGCGAATGGGTCAGCATTTATTGGTCGTGACTAACCCTCGAGATATTGATGCATTTATTAAGCTACTACAGAAGCAACCTTTCCATATGCTACCCGCAGTAAACACCTTGTTCCATGCCTTATTGCAGCATCCAGAGTTTAAAAGTATCGATTTTTCATCTTTAAGACTGTCTTTAGCAGGGGGCATGGCTGCCACACCTGAGATGGCTCGAAAGTGGTTTGAAGTGACGGGTGTACCTATCATTGAAGGATGGGGGATGTCAGAAACACTTGGTGTCGGCACAGCTAATCCGCTTACCAGTACTGAATTTACCGGTACTATTGGCATGCCATTACCAGGGGTTGATATACAGATTTTAGATGAGGAAGAAAATGCATTAGAGGTAGGAGAGGTTGGCGAAATTGGAATTAAAGGTGGGAGTGTTATTTCTGGTTATCACAATCTTGACAATAGCCAATTTTTTTCAAAGGATGGTTATCTTAAAACAGGTGACATTGGTACAATGGACAAAAATGGCTATGTCAAATTGCTTGATAGAAAGAAAGACATGCTGATTGTCAGCGGCTTCAATGTTTATCCTAATGAAATTGAAGGGGTTATCGAAATGCACCCCAAAGTTAGAGAATGTTCAGTGGTTGGTGTTGATGATGAGCTTCAAGGGCAATCTGTTAAAGTATTCATCGTAAAAGATGATTCAAGTTTAACTAAGAAGGAGATTATTGAGTTTTGTAAGAAAAACTTGGCTGGCTATAAACGTCCTCGTCATATAGAATTTATTGATGAATTACCAAAATCAACAGTTGGTAAAATTTTAAGACATAAATTACGTTCCTTAAGCAATAAAGAATAGATTAATTAAACAATGATTCATGTTAGGTCAATAACGTCGTTATTTACCTTCATTTATAACCTTCTTTTAGTCGCAATGGATGTGACTAATAATACAGCAATGGAGAATGCACAATGTCAAAAACTTTCTATCTAAATCAATTAGCTGGTGCTTTAGCATTGGTTTCTTTCGCTTCAATGGCTGGAGCTGCTGGCCTTGATCGATCTGGTCAACCAAGTGCAGATTTTACTAAGGAGGGTACTTACGCATACGCCAGTGCTTATCGTATTAGCCCAGAAACCAGTGGAGAATATACAAATAATGGCGTTACTAGAAAATATGACGGTGTTGCTCAAGATTATAATGGCTATGGTTTTGGTGTTAAAACCGATCTAAACGATAAAGTTAGTGTCGGGGTGTTTTACGATCAACCCTTTGGTGCCGAAATTGAGGTTGAAGGCGATAATAACCCACTGGTTAATGGCGATGTCCATACTAAAGCAAGTGTAAATTCAGATACTTTTACTGGTTTAGTTAACTTTAAGCTTGGTGAGGCTGAAAACTTTAGAGTTTATGGCGGTCCTGTCCTAAGTAAACTTGAGGGTAGGTTAAATTTAGCGAGTGGTGAAACATCTGGCGATTTGAAAAACTTATCTCTTGTTAATGGTTATAATTTATATCTTCCAAAAGATCAAGCTTATGGGTATATGGTTGGCGCAGCTTTCGTTAAGCCTGAAATAGGCTTAAAAGCGGCAATAACTTATCGTTCCAAAATTGAGCATGATGTCAAGTTTGGTGAACATATGCCAGCTATTGATTATGTGAACTTAAACCCTCAACTTCAGCAACTTGGGTTAGTATCACGTACCAATGAACAGGCGACGCTGGAATTACCAGAGTCAATAAATATTGATTTTCAAACTGGTCTTAACCCAACAACGTTATTGACGGCAAAGGCGCGCTGGGTACCTTGGGGAAGTTTTGAAATCACCCCGCCTTTATTAGAAAAAAATGTTAAGACACTTGCTCAAACTGCTAAAGCCCCTCTAGTAGCTTACTCAGATGACTCATACATGGTAGAGTTGGGGTTAGGAAAACGCCTATCGTCAGCCCTTGCTGTTTCTGGGACTATTGGTTGGGATAAAGGAGCGGGTAATCCTGTAACTGTATTAGGTCCAGCTGAAGGTTACTATAGTATTGGTTTAGGTGCCAAATACAATGTTACTCCAGAATGGTCTGTTGCTTTAGGTGGTAAGTATCTAATGTTAGGGGATGCGGATACTCAATTATCTTCAACTAAAGCACCTATGGGTAAGTTTGAAGATAATGATGCTTATGTAGTCGGTTTGAAATTAGAATACGCTTCTAAATAAACCTCTCTTAGCAAGCATAGATTCTAGCCAGTCTAGATGATATGTTTTAAAAAGGGTGGCATACAAAAAAGTATGCCACCCTTTTTTTATTAACTCCCTGCAGTTCAATATGACTAAATAAACCCTAATAGTTGTACTAAGAATAATAGCGCGATACTACTTAAAAATATAAGGCCCGTTATGCTATATACATTCATGGCAGGCGATAATTTTTCGGCATGTTTCACTAATGAATAATTTAACCAACCGAAAATTGGCGCTGAAACAAATGCTGATATCATCGCAAATTTAAGCATTGCACCAAGCTGACCAGTAAATAAAGAGATAATAATAAACCCTCCCACAATAGCATAGGTCGTCCAGAATAAAACTTGACGTCCATTTATTGCGCTATCACCTTTAATAAGTCTCCAACTTTCTGCGTTAGCTCTTCCATAACCATCTGCACAAGTGATGGTAGTACCAAACATAACCATAAAGGCTACAAATGAAACCAATAACTTTGACCAAGAGCCAATAGTTTGTGTGTACATGCTTATAAGTTGAGCAACATAAGCACCACCTGCTGTTTGTATCTCGACACCAGAGCCATATTGAACAAATACACCAAGAGCTAAAAAGAATAACGCTAAAATAGCAGTGGATATATAACCTACGTTAAAATCTATTAGGCCTTGGCTATGTGTCGTATGGTCATTTTTTACTTTAGCAGACGTCCACATGGAAGTAATTGCCGCGAACTCAAGCGGGGCTGGCATCCATCCCATTAATGCTACTATAAAACCCAGTGTTGCTAAGTTCCATGGTGATGTTGCAATAAAGTCAGCGGTCATTACTGATGGTTTTCCTGCAGCAATTACCACTGCTACTATAGTAGAAAAGGTTAATAAAACCATAATCCACTTAGTTATTTGGTCTAAAAATTTATAGTGACCCAGTATCAACAATAGCCAAGAAATGCCCATAACCAAAATGGATAGGGTAGTGGTGGACAGTCCTAAGGTTTCAGGCAACATAAAACCAAGTATCACTGCAGCTAGCAAGGCTACTGCTCCTGTGCTTATAACTGCTGAAAGGATTGAGAGAATGAAATAAACCCATAAATAAACACGGGATTTTTTGGTATAACCTGCAATTAATGATTCTCCAGTATCATAAACATAATCGGTAGCAAACCTAAAAAATGGATACTTAAAAAAGTTTGCTAGAATAATCATGATGGCAAGCTGCCAACCATACAATGCACCTGCTTGGGTTGACGATATTAAGTGTGATCCACCAATAGCCGCAGTTGCCATCAAAATACCAGGCCCAAAAATTCGCCAGTTAAAATTATTACTCTTATCAATAGCGGTTTTACTCATGAGGTATTTACCTTTTAAATAGTTTTATAAATAGAAGTCTGCAAACTACGGCAACAGTAGTAAACAAATTCATATAATCCTATGTGATAAATTACCCTTAATATAATCAAAGATATGCAACTAGACAACTTATAACCTTATAAATTTTATAGGGTGTTGTTTTATCAAAGAAATTTTTTAAATGAGGAGGAACAATTCGATCCACCCAGATAGCTCAGATAGCTCAGATAGCATAGGAGTGGTTTTATAGTTTTCTTACATATAATATAAAAAGTATATTTAAAATATAAATTAGTAAAGGTCACTTAGCTGAGTTCGCTATATTTAATTACACGATAAATTAAATGCAATTAGATATATTATTTAACATAATATACATTATGCGAAAACAAACCAATTGAATTTGAACTCTTTAATGCAATTAAATAATGCAATTAAATACTGCAACTAATTATAGTTACTTTATGCGTTATAACTCGAAACTCGTTGTAGTAGTTTTGGCTCGAACAAGTTAGTATAAGCTACCAGCATTTAAATAAATCAAATCCGTTTAATATCTATCTATATAATAATCTGCTATAAATTAATCTGACTACAATAATGACGAAATCTAACTTCGATAAACTTCTTAATATCGACACTTTTGATCAAAATCATCTCTGGCATCCATATACAACATTGCCACCGCAATATCCGAACATAGTCATTGATCACGCTGATGGTGTTTATCTTTATACAAAGTCCGGTGAACAGCTCATTGATGGCATGTCATCTTGGTGGGCAGCCACTCATGGCTATAATCATCCCATATTGAATGACGCTATTCGCAACCAATTAAATAAGATGGCTCATGTGATGTTTGGTGGTCTTACACATCAGCCTGCCATTGATCTGGGTCAAAAACTACTCTCTATCGTGCCTAAAGGTTTAGATGCCATCTTCTATGCAGATAGCGGTAGTATTGCGGTGGAAGTAGCTCTTAAAATGGCTCTACAGTATCAATTGGCACAAAATAAGCCTGAGCGCAATAAAATAGCGACGACCCGATCTGGCTATTATGGAGATACTTGGCATGCCATGAGTATATGCGATCCTGTTAATGGTATGCACAGTATTTATGGCAAACAGTTGCCGATACAGTTGTTTACTGAAAAACCGATGTCAGGGTTCGAAACTGTGGTACCTGACAATGAAAAACAGCAATTAACCCAATTTTTTGAGCAAAATCAGCATCATATGGCAGCTTTTATTATAGAACCTGTGGTTCAAGGTGCCGGTGGTATGCGGTTTTATAGTCCTGAATATCTAAAGTTGCTACGTAAATTATGCGATGACTACGACGTATTATTAATTGCCGATGAGATTGCGACGGGTTTTGGTCGTACTGGTAAGATGTTTGCTTGCGAATATGCAGACCTATCGCCTGATATTATGACAGTGGGTAAAGCGTTAACCGGAGGCTATATGACATTTGCCGCGACATTATGTCAGCGTCATGTAGCTGAACGCATTGCCAATAGCGAATATTCTGCTTTAATGCACGGCCCTACGTTTATGGGCAATCCCCTCGCCTGCTCTGTGGCCTTAGCGTCAATCGAGCTCATTATTAAGCATGATTATCCTAAACGGGCGTTACATATTGAACAGCAACTTAATCAATATTTGCAGCCATTAATTTCTTTTGATCAGGTAGCGGATGTGCGCGTCCTTGGTGCTATTGGCGTTATTGAGTTATATGATGCCGTTGATATGCCAAGGTTTCAGCGTTTGTTAATTGAAAATAAGGTTTGGATTAGGCCCTTTGGAAAATTGGTCTATATTATGCCGCCAATTATTATGACGGATGATGAAGTTTTATTGTTATGTGATAGGTTAAAGCAGGTATTAACGAGTTATTTCCAGTCATAGTTTTAATAATGGTTAATTTAATAACTAAACTGAATTATGGATAAGAATTTTTTAAGCCATTGTTTTTATTGGGTTTAAAAAATCCATCCCCAACCCTTCCTTTGGAAAAGGAAGGGAGCTAACCTTTACAGATTTAAAATGAGATAAATGAGCGTTTTTTTTAAAGATAAGATGCATTGCTTTGCAATAGAGGGATGCCTATAACCTTAAATTTGATGAGTTGATTATCACGAATTTAGGTTATGCTATTCATTATACTATTGAGTTAATAAAATTATGAGCGTGTATTTTATAACAGGGATTGATACAGATATTGGCAAAACTATTGCCACGGGAAGCTTAGCCAGAGTTTTGCATCAAAAAGGCTGTCAAGTTATCACTCAAAAGTTGGTGCAAACAGGGTGTGACGGCATCGCTGAAGATATTATGACTCATAGAAACATGATGGGCATAGACTTACACTCGCGTGATAAAGACATGACGACTTGTCCCTATGTATTCCAAAAGCCGGCCTCGCCCCATTTAGCATCAAAACTTGAAAACACTATTATTGAGCCAAGCCGTATTTCCGATGCAACCAATACACTGAAACAAGATTATGATGTTGTGCTTTTAGAAGGCGCTGGTGGACTTATGGTGCCACTTACTGACTCGTCATTAACTTTGGATTATATTGCGTCACAACACTATCCTGTTATTTTAGTCACATCTGGCAGATTAGGCAGTATTAATCATACGCTACTGAGCATTGAGGCTATCAAGTCTCGTTCACTACCCTTACATGCTGTCATTTACAATCATTGGCAACCTGACAAACGTTTAGCGTCAAATTATGAACCTGATGTTGAGATTGTGGATAGCACTAATGACTACTTACAGTCTTACTTAGCTAAAAATTACCCCGATACTTATTGGGTTGATTTGTCTTATGAATTAGCAATTGATACAGATCATATAACTCATTCAGATTGCAATTCATCTCTCAATAATTACGCCGAGCGTTTGATTTAGGAATTAAGAAGTAAATAAATACAGTTTACCGATAGATAAAAAGCATTAAGCATATTCAATAGGCTCAATACTATCTAAAAAGGAGGGGTTTTGGCTTTCAATCAGTCTTAGTTCATAGGTGGATTGTAGGTTTAACCAAAACTGGGCACTACCCCCCAAATATTTAGCCAATCGCAATGCTGTATCCGCTGTTATACCTCGCTTTTCACGAACAATTTCATTGATACGAGCTGGCGTGACACCGAGATGATTAGCCAAAGCATTGGCGCTCATATCAAGAGGCTCAAGAAAGTCTTCTCTCAAAACTTCGCCAGGGTGAATAGGTCGCATTCCATTTTTAATCATAATATTGTCTCTCTAATTTCTTATTGCTATTTTTTAATGGCTAAGGGAATATAGAAATCAGTGGTAGTCAACGATTTCTACTTGTGTTGCGCCTTGTTCTGTCCATACGAAGCATAGTCGCCATTGGTTGTTTATGCGAATGCTATGTTGACCTTCTCTACTACCCTTTAGTGGCTCTAATCGATTACCTGGAGGAGCTTTTAAGTCATCTAAGATTACAGCATTATCTAACTGTAATAGTTTACGCTCGGCTACCTTAATAATACTTGACCAATGTTTAGTCTTACCTGTTTCGAAAAGAGCTTGTGTTGCACTACATTTAAAATCAACAATCATAAAATCTTGACAACCTATATTCTGTTTGTAGTGCTAACCAATATGAATCAACTTAATGGGTGTTATTGTATATCGATAAGCGATAAATTACAATTGGTTTATTATTTATGAGCCATTCATCTCGATATCGACCCTTTAAACATTTCACACCCAATAACACGCAAGAGTTTAAGCGAGTGCCTGATTTGAAGCTAGAGAATTGGGTTTAAGTTTGTATCTCTTTTTTCAGATTAAATTATTCATAGATTGAAACGAACGTTAAACGTTATCTCGAAGGAGCGTCTTAGCCCTGACAGTAGTGGATATACTTGCTTGACCGCTGGTTGCGGTGACTTAGCTAGAAGTGGTATCGAGATAACAGGAACATTTCTAGCTATTAGACACCGCTCCAGCGGGCAAGTAAGATAGAAGCGGATGGCAGGATTAGCTTCAAATTAAGTGTTTTCTATTTTTGTGTATCAGAGATATACTCCTCTAACCACTGCAAAAACTCATCACTGGTTGTCGCAACGTTTAAGCGTAAGTGTGTCGAATATTTACCATTTGGGTTAAACAACAGCCCTGGGGCTATGAGCCAGCAGTCATTATGCGCTTTAAGGGCAAGCTTGGCAGTATCACACCCGACATTAATCCAAACAAACATCCCCGCCTGCGTGTGTTCAGGATATTCCAGTCCCATAGCGGTCAGTTTTTGACGTAACTGTTGATGGGCCGTATATAGATGCTGTTGCAGTTTTTTGAGTTGGCGACGGCTCTCGCCATGCGTCCAGAGCTTATGTATCACTCTCTCGCCAAATTCAGGCGTGGTCATATTACTTAACGTTTTTACGCCGATGACATCATCTATGAATTTATCGGGGCAAACTAGCATACCCACCCGCCAACCTGATGCCATGTATTTAGAAAAACCCGTGGCATAAAACACCCGTTCAAACTGATCTAGACTAGAATACCTCAGCGCATTGTCCTCTGGTAATAAGGCGGCGTACAAATCATCTTCAAAGATATAAGCATCGTATTTGTGAATAAGGTTGAGCACTTGATGCAATCGTGCAGGATGCAGATTATAGGACGTTGGATTGTGAAGCACGCTGTTGGTTAAATACATCTTCGGACGATGACGTTCAAATATTTGCGACATTTGTTCAATATCAGGCCCTTGATGATCACGCCTTACGCTCACTACCTTTAAACCTTGTCGCTGTAAGCTACTCGATAGCCAAAACCAACCCGGTTCATCAACAAGTACGGTATCCCCTTCGCTTAACAACACTTGAGAAACTATCAACACGGCTTGAGAAATACCTGCGGTGGTAATGATATTGTCTGATGTCGTTTGCATGCCTAATTGACCCAAGTATTGAACCAGTTGCTGTCTTAAGGGCAGGAAACCTTGTATATCTCCGTAGTCATATATGAATTCATCCGCTTGCTTGGCTATCTGCCGTATTGCCCATTCCATTTTATCATTTCGTACCCACTCCAATGGCAAAACGCCTGAACCAGGGGCTCTATCTAGTGGCGTTTTGCTGAACATTTGTCGTACTAACCACTTGGTATCAATTTCAGGATTCTTATCCACTTCTTTGAACGTAAATTCTGTGACCGCTTCCTCAAAAATCAAGTCATTAACATAATAGCCAGAGCCTTGCTTGGCGGTCAATACATTAGTAGCCACCAATTGCTCATAAGCTTGTGACACTGTAAAGCTTGAAACCTCTAGTAACTTTGCTAATTTTCTGACCGAAGGCACACGCTGATTTGGCTTGTAAACTTGCCATTCAATGCGTTTATTAATCCATTCGATGATGGCTTCTGTTTTGGTCAAGCGTGGATTAAGGCTATAAGTTTCTGACATGACTTTGTCCATATTTATGGCTACGGTTTATAAACTAAGGTTTCATGATTGTGGTTTTAAGAATAGGTTAAATTCAACCTCATTTTTAACGCTCTTTAACTGGTTTTATACATAGCTAAATAGATAGTTAAATTGAACTGTGTTGAACGTTAATCTTAACACTTTATAAGCACTTTTAATAACTGTATTGATACTGTATAGATTATTAATTCATAAAGATTTCTTAAATTATTTTTCTTTAAAAAATTGTCATGATTTATTAATCAGTACACTTTGTTGGCTGTTATTAATTTTGTATAGGTACTGTATTAGCGATAGGTTCTATAGTAGATAACTATATTTGAAATAATAGATGGTCTTGTGTTTGGAACCGATATGACTCTTAAAGATAAGCTATTACTATTAATGGTCGTCCTCGTTTGGGGTGCTAACTTTATGGTAATCCGTTGGGGACTTGAGGATATGCACCCTTTTACTTTCATCTTCTTAAGATTCCTATTTACAGGTATACCATTAGTATTTTTCTTAAAAAAAACCGGATGTTTCTCTAGGTTTTGTTGCTCTTTATGGATTGGCGTTGGGTATTGGTGTTTGGGGTCTGGTATTTTTGGCTGTGTTCAATGGTATGCCATCTGGTATGTCATCATTGATATTACAAACCAGTCCATTTTTAACGATTTTAATCGCTATTATGGTGTTTAAAGAGTCACTAACCAAGCAACAAGCAGTAGGTATCTTTATTGCGTTTATTGGTTTGGTAATGATATGTCTGTTTAAGTCGGACAACTTTAGTTTAGTAAGTTTGTTATTAGTGCTGTTAGCCTCAGTATTTATGACCTTAAGCAACGTGATTATTAAAATTGCGAAACCGCAAGATGTGGTAAGCTTTACGGTGTGGTCAAGTTTATTTATTCCCCTACCCGTTTTGGTATTAGCCGTCATGACTGCAAACTTAACCGATGTTGAGTTTTCATTATTTATACAATTTCCAAGCTTTAAAAGTTGGATGGTTGTATTTTTTGAAGCTTTTATTATCACGATTATAGGGTACTCTATTATGGCTAGATTAATTACCAAACATGGACTTGCCATTGTCACGCCCTATACCTTACTCATACCCATATTTGGTTTGTTTTTTGGCTGGCTAGTTTATGACGAGACGTTATCTCAAATTGAGATTATTGGATCGGTATTTATTATGGTTGGATTGACGATGCTGACGGTTAAGTTTTCAAGGAAGTCGAGGAGGTCTAATAGAGTGATGGCGGAATGAGAATATTCATAAAGATTTAACGGGTAACATGAGTTTTAAAATATATTAATTGAGAACCCTATGAAGCTAGAAATCCATATTATTGATGCCTTTACGGATACCGTTTTTAAAGGCAATTCAGCGGCGGTCGTTGTCCTTGATAAATGGTTAGACGCTACAGTTATGCTAAACATTGCTATCCAAAATAATTTATCAGAAACGGCCTTTTTAGTGAAGTGTGAGGCGGATTTAAATTTAAATATAGAAGAATCGCCTACTTACCATATTCGTTGGTTTTCTCCCATTAAAGAAATAGATTTTTGCGGACATGCGACCTTAGCCTCTGCTTTTTTGCTATTTAGTGAACGACCAGAATTGTCTTCGGTAAAGTTCTATGCCGAAGCAGTTGGCTTATTAACCGTTACCAAACGAACAGACGGTAAGATAGAAATGGACTTTCCCAATCAAAAACCTCAACGGTTAACTAGCCTGCCTCAAGCCCTAGTCGATGGGCTGTCTATTAAACCTGATGAGGTTTATCAAAACCAGCAAGCGTATTTTGTGGTGTACCAAGCTGAGGAAGAGGTGCTTACTGTAGAGCGGAATAATGAAATCTTAGCAACCCTTGCCCCATTTGATGTGGTGGTAACGAGTCTACCAAACTCTAAAGAATACAAACAGTATGACTTCATATCCCGTTATTTTTGGCCTGCAAGCGGTGGCGATGAAGACCCTGTGACAGGTTCAGCTCATACAGGGCTAGCGCCATTATGGGCTGAGCGTTTGGGTAGAGACACCCTACTCGCTTATCAAGCATCAAGTCGTGGCGGTGAACTAACTTGTGAAGTGCGTGGTGATAGAGTGCTAATATCAGGGAATGCAGTACGTTATTTATCTGGGGTTATTGAGGTTTAATTTTTATCATAAGTACCTGAATTATAGATATAGACTTTGAATATAGGTTAACCAATATGATGACAGGATTAGAAGGCAGTGTTTTTGCTTTAGCCGTATTTATACTTATCAACTCCATAACGCCTGGGCCTAATAATTTGATGCTATTGCATGGCGGTATCAAAAAAGGGCTATGGGGCTGTCAGGGTCATTTATTAGGCATAACGTTTGGTGCTGGCGTGATGACGTGGTTAAGCTATTGGGGTATGGCCGCTATCGTCGTTGACCACCCTACCCTTATGTTGGGTATAAAAATATTGGGTACGGTATATCTATTATGGCTAACTTATCAAATGGCGATGAGTGACTTTAGTGCGATGGTCACTGAGGCTTTGAAACTTGAGTCTTCTGAGAATGCGGATGCAAAGATTAAAAAGAAATTTGGAGAACTGCCTCTTACCTTTTGGCAAGCAGCATTCTTTCAATGGTTAAATCCAAAGACTTGGACAATGACGGTCATGCTACCCAGTATTGCACTAATACATACTGCGGATACTGGCCCCAATTACGCATGGTTAACAAATTGGACCTTAATAATATTGTGTATGATCGTAAGTCTACTTTCTATTGCGGTATGGGCGGCTGGCGGGCAATGGTTGCGGCGTTTAGTTCACAATCCTAAGTTAATGAAACTGATTCATATCGTCATAGTGGTAATGACTTTATATTGTGCGGTGGCTTTGTGGATTTAGGGAAGTAGATGTCGTGTTAGGTTAATCAATAACTTTGAGCTTTTATTCTGGCATTCTGGGGGCTTCTTTAAAGAAAAAACGATCTGCTAGTCTAGCAACCATGATTAAAAGCATTATTGAAAACAAGACTCTACCAAAAAGAATGACCCAAATGTCAGCACCAAGTAAAAGCATGAGCAAGGTATCTTCAATCAATGCATGTATAAGTGACAAACAACTTAAAGACATGAATAAGTCTCTTCGCCTAAAATTAACTTCATTCACTTTTTGAATAATTAAGCCACCTCCGTATGAAAGGCCAAGAAGCAAGCCTATTGTTGTCATCGGGGCTAGCTCAGGATTCTGACCTGTTAACCTTAGAAAAGGTTCCAAGCGTCTTGACAGCCATATAATAAAGCCTATGCGCTCTAGAAAATCCATTACGAAGTTAATGGCGGTAATAATAATAAACATCGTAACCATAATTTTGACGGTACTTTGAATCCAGTACAGCCAACTTTCATCGCTTGACACTTCAGGTAGCCATGCGATATTTACCGGTTCTTGCATAATACCAAAGAACTCGAATAAATAATGAGCAACGATACCATAAGTAATCGCAGCAAACAGCCTTAACAGCCCTGTAAAGATGGCACTTGCACCAGCCACTCGAACGACTGCCTGCTCTACTGGCAAAGCATGTACAAATAGCATAGCTGAGCTAAGAATACTCAGTTGTCCAATGGTTAACCCATCAGCAGGTAGTAATGTTGCTAAAACACCGATTCCGCCATAAATATTAGTTAATATGGTCACGGCCCAGATGAGCCCTGCCTCTCCAGGTAACCCCATAACTGACAAAGGTACGGCAAGTATCTTGCTTAGCCAATCTGCAACTCCAACCAAATTCAAAACCCGAGATATAAACATCATCGGGACAGTAATCTTTAATAGAAACCATGTTGTAATTAGAGATTTTTTTATGATAGCTAGAATATAGGACATTTATTGCGACCTGACTTGACATAAACCTGAGAGCTACTATGGTCTTATTACAAGATAGCATTAAGCTTTTTAATACATCATAACATCTCTTAAACAAAATAATTAAAACAGGATGAAAATATGAGAACTCAAAAAACGTTGGGCATCATTGGTGGAATGAGTTGGGAGAGTATGCAAACGTATTATCAACTGATTAATAAAGGTGTTAAAGATGAGCTTGGGGGTCTGCATTCCGCTGATATAATCATACACAGTTTGGACTTTGCCCCTATTGCTGCCCTGCAAGCTAAAGGCGACTGGGAAGCACTATCCGATACACTCATTGATAGTGGACTACGCTTAAAACGTGCTGGGGTGGAAGGATTATTAATAGCAACTAACACAATGCACAAAGTTGCTGAGCAAGTGCAATTAGCAGTCGAGTTACCGTTGATTCACATCGCTGATGCTACATCAAGGGCGATTAAAATTCATGGCTTAGATACTATTGCGCTATTGGGGACTAAATTTACGATGAATAATGAGTTAGCTGAGCCACACTTTTATCAACAACGCCTTATAGATGCAGGATTAACGGTGCTCGTGCCTGAATCAAAGGCACAAGACAACATTCATGACATTATTTATAACGAGCTGTGCCAAGGTCAATTCTTAGCTGAATCTCGCGAGTACTATATTTAGGTAATATATGACTTGGCTAAGCAAGGTGCACAAGGTGTGATTTTAGGCTGTACTGAAATTGGACTATTAATTAAGCCTGAGGATAGTCCAATTCCTGTTTTTGATACGACACAAATTCATGCGGAAGCTGGAGTTGATTTTTTGTTGAATAAAACTTCGTAAAAATGTGAGCAGATTATGACAAACAAACAACATTATATAACTCAATATTCAATATCAAACATTATTAATGACATTCTCAAAGATAAAACCCTTTGCAAAGTCCGAACCGTAACCACTTTCATCAATCTTACGAAAGATATGGACGCATGGGAACATGTGCTTGCTG
Organism: Psychrobacter sp. CX97; assembly: GCF_057396285.1. Classification (NCBI taxonomy): domain Bacteria; kingdom Pseudomonadati; phylum Pseudomonadota; class Gammaproteobacteria; order Moraxellales; family Moraxellaceae; genus Psychrobacter; species Psychrobacter sp. CX97. The sequence continues at coordinate 58,308 of NZ_JBXYJE010000006.1, forward strand.
ATGCTATCAGACAATGCAATATCTTAGCCGATGCGTATCACTTGCAAGGATATGAGGTGCAATCCATTCGTATTGTAACTAACCCCTTTGGCGAGTATTTAGATACCAGCACTATTGAATCAGCTATCATTGGTTTAGAGAAAATTACTCAATTATTGAATCAACTAAATCAAGATACTAGTACACTTAATTTACGCATTCGCTTTGCCATCGGTGAAGCCAAAACCGTGCAAGAAATCAAACTACTGCCCCAGCTTATCGCTCAATATGGCGATTTATGCAATGCGTGCGTCAATGTACCAGTCGATGACTTGGGTGTACTTGATAACGAGCTGATCGAACATTGCATCGAGACGGTGCAACACATCGCAAAGATTACCCCACGTGGCGAGGGAAACTTTAACTTTACGGTGAATTTTAATTGCGACGAGTATATCCCCTACTTTCCAGCAAGTTATCATAGCGGACAGACGGATAAAGGGTTTGTGATTGGTCTTGAGACACCAGACTTATTAGTTGCCACCTTAAAGGCAGTAAATGAGCATCATAATAAGCAAGTTCGTAAGGACAATCTAACAGAGAGTATAAGTTATCAACAGCAACGCCAACTTGTCTTTGATGCTATGAGTTATGTTCTGCAATATCATATCGATATCATAAACGAGATAGCGCAAACTAAGTGCTCATATTCAGAAACTACGGATTCAGAGGCTACAGTTTCAGAAGCTACGGATTGGACATACGTTGGTATTGATACTTCAGCAGCACCTTCTAAAGACTGCGCTTCAATGGTTGAGGTGTATAAGCTACTTGGTGTACCATTCTTTGGGGCATCGGGTACGGTTGAAGCCTCTAGCCTGCTGACTCGGGTATTTAAGTCTATCAAAGGTATTAATGCGGTTGGATTTTCAGGTTTGATGTTAGCGGTAACTGAAGATACGGGATTGGCGCAAGGCACAATTAATAATGACTTTGATATTAGGGCATTATTAACCTATAGCGCAGTATGTGGTATAGGACTCGATACCGTCCCTATTGCTGGTGATACGCCAAACGAGAAACTATCGGCATTAATGAGAGATACAGGTACGATGGCGTTTAGACTTAATAAACCCCTAACAGTTCGGGTGTTTCCTGTACCTAATCTGTCTGATGGCGAGATGACTCAGTTTGAAAGCGAGGACTTGTGTAATTGTGCGGTGATGGCGGTGCCTTAATGGTTTAATTATTTGTCAATAATCTAACTAAGTAACCTATATATATAAGTAACCTTAATAACCTATTGCCTAGCCTTCGCTATAACCGTGAGAGCGTTTTAGCCCTGATAGAAGCGGTATACTGCTCGTTCAGGCGGGTGCGGTGACTTAGTTTTGGAGTGGCTACGCTGGCAAGAGACGCTCCAAACTTTAGTCACTGCCCCGCCTGACGAGGAGATATAGCTGAAAGCAGGATTGGCTACACAACCCTTGCCCTAAACCTTATCCTGAATTCGGGTTCATTAAATGGTGAATCATTCTCAACGGATTCTGTCCAAAAAACTCGACCATAAGTTCAAAAATATCAGGATATGCGTCTTGTAATAATGTAGGTCGCTCAAAGAAGACCTCACTCAACACCGCAAAAAATTCGGCAGGATTAGTCGCACCATAACTATTTATACCAGCTTTAGGATGCCGTTTAAAATCCTCAAATCCGTTTTGCATTATTTGAGTCCATTCGCTAGGGTTCATTCCTGATTGCATAGGTGGAAAACCGTTGGCACGACCGTTTAGCATGTCAAGCTTATGCACGAATTCATGAATTACTACGTTATTTCCATCGAGTTCCCCCGCTTGCTTGACCTCCCTCCATGACAGAATAACGGGACCCCGTAGCCATGCCTCACCACTACGATGTTGATGACCTTCGTGCACAATACCAAACTCATCTGTAGTAGTGTTCTTACTGGTATAGGAGCGTGGATAGATGATGACGGATGACCACCCTTTATACCATTCAAGACCTAAATTTAGAATTGGCAAGCAGGCTTGCAATGCGATTGATTGACGCATGGTGTCAGTGACCTCAAAGTCTTGAACTCCTTGGATAGACTTATGGTGTAAAAACAAAGTCGCCAGTTCAAATAAGCGCTCTAGCTCATTTTCGCTGAGTCTATCAAGTATGGGAAGTTGCTTTGCTATTTGTTGCCAGTCTGCCTGTTTATAGGGGCTGTTATCTATGATGCGCTGTTCGTGCCAGTCTTTTATTTTATCAAACATGATTTCATACCCTGCCTTGTACTGTCATAAAGCGGTCTCAGCTGAGATGTCATCTAACCAACCACCAGTCGCATTAACTGAGTACTAACATACCCCCCAACTGTACCCACTGCGTAGCCTAAAATACCTAGAAATACACCAACTGGGGCTAAAGACGGGTGAAAGGCTGTTGCTACAATAGGTGCTGAGGAAGCTCCGCCCGTATTGGCGTTGGAACCGACCGCTAAGAAGAAAAATGGCGCTCGAATGAGTCTGGCAACCATAAATATAATTGCGACATGAATACTCATCCATAATAAGCCAATTAACAATAATCGCCACTGTGATACTAATCCATTCAGATTAATCTGCATGCCAATAGCGGCAATGAGTACAAAAATAAAGACAGTGCCAATCTTTGAGGCACCTATATGATCCAAGCGTCGAATCTTGGTAAATGAAAATCCCACCCCTATTAAGGTAATGATAACCACCATCCAAAAAAATGAACTGGCAAAGCTATATTGAACCGCCCATGCGTAAGGGGAGAAATAATTGGCGATTTGCCCTCCAATAAAGTGAGCGAGACCGACCATCGCAAAGCACAGTCCAAACATTACCATTAAGTCATTGAGGCTGGCAGGTCGTGCGTTTTCTTTCTCGTAACTTTCAACAGCAGCCACTACTTTATCTATGCTATCGGTATCCGCTTTTAAAAAGCGATCAATTTTAGCACTATGTTTGGCCATAATTAGAATTGCCAGTAGCCACAATGAGGCATTGGTAGTGTCAACCAATATCATCATGCCAAATAAGTCATCACTGACGCCAAACAACTCTTTCATAGCCGCTTGGTTAGCAGCACCGCCAATCCAACTACCTGCCACCGCTGAAAATCCTCGCCATAAGGTATCATCCATAAACATCTCTGGTGATAACCATTTAGCAATGCCGAGACTAATAGGCCCACTAATGATAATGGCGACACTGGCAGCGAAAAACATGGCTATTGCTTTCCAACCTAATCCTAAAATTTTTGGCACATCCATCGATAGTGTCATCAGCAGTAAGCTGGCGGGTAATAAATAAGTAGCGGTAAAGCCATAAATTTGCGAACCAATGCCTGCAGCAAATACGCCAAGACTGTTCAAAATAGCAGGGATGAAACAGCACAATACGATACCAGGTAGCACGGCATAAAATCGTCGCCAAAACTTACTAGGCAGACCTTGGGTATAAAAGATAAGTCCGATAATTGCCATTATGATACCAAACGCTAGGGGTAAGCTTTCTATGGCTAAAGTTGAGCTTTTAAGCATCAGATGGCTCCAAACGTTATCAAAATTTAGCGAGTATAAATAACCATTTGCTAGGGTGCAACCAATCAATACGTTTTCTATAGCCTCTTTTTACTGGCTATTATAAGTATGAACGATCTCATCATAAGACTGATAAAACGGTCAGTACTGCAGAATGTTATTAAATCAATACTAATAGTTGGCTTATTTAAATACGCCACACAAATCGATGACTACCAGAAGTATTTAGCGTAAAATGGTCAAAAGTATTTACCTCATATTGTCCAGTCTATGAATATAGTTGTCTTTAAAATCCATTAACCTTAAAAATCATAAATAATAAACCATCAATAATAAGGATAATATAATGAAAGTAGCCATTAGCGTTGGCATAGAGTACGCTCTAAATTGCGATTACTCACTATACCCTCTTGTTGATATTGCCACGACCGACTTTACCGATATGGCTGCCATTGTTGTGACGATGGAAGACTTACCTGCCACTCATGCTGAAATCATCTATACCGGTTTTACTATCCCTATTTTTGTGGTAATAAAGTATGGCGATAGTATACCTGACGAATGGCTGCCCCATGTGTATGGTGTTTTAGAATTGGCTGATGACCAAAAATACTATAACGGACAACTGATTAACGCTGCCGCCGCGCATTATATAGACACCTTAGACCCACCATTCTTCCAAGCACTGCGTGAATATACCGATTATGGCAATGCGGCCTTTGACTGCCCAGGACATCAAGGCGGACAGTTTTTTAGGCGTCATCCGTCTGGTAAGCGTTTTTTTAAATATTTCGGTGAGACATTATTCCGTGCAGACTCTTGTAATGCTGATGTTGGTTTGGGTGATTTGCTAATACATGAAGGCCCAGCTTATCAAGCTCAGGCACATGCAGCGAAGGTGTTTAATGCGGATAAAACTTATTTTGTACTAAATGGAACTTCCTCTTCAAATAAAGTAGCCATCGGTGCTTTGGTTGCCCATGGTGATTTGGTATTATTTGATCGCAATAATCACAAGTCTGTTTATCAAAGTGCTCTATCGATGAGTGGTGGTACGGCTATTTATCTTGAAACGGATCGTAATGCTTATGGTTTGATAGGGGGAATAGCAGCACATTGCTTCGATGAAAAAGAAATTCGAGCGAGAGTGAAAGAAGTAGCACCAGAAAAAGCCGATGCCAAACGGCCTTTTCGAGTGGCGGTTATTCAGTTAGGTACGTATGATGGTACGATTTATAACGCCCGTCAAGTCGTTGATAAAATAGGTCATCTTTGTGACTACATTGTTTTTGACAGTGCGTGGGTGGGGTATGAGCAGTTTATTCCTATGATGCGAGATTGCTCCCCATTATTACTTGAGTTAACCCAAGAAGATCCCGGTATCATTGTCACTCAGTCCGTTCATAAGCAACAAGCTGGCTTCTCACAAGCCTCCCAAATTCATAAAAAAGACAATCATATCAGTGGTCAGAGCCGCTATGTCAATCATAAACGATTCAACAATTCGTTTATGATGCACGTTTCAACCAGCCCGTTTTATCCATTATTTGCCTCTTTAGATGTTAATGCAAAAATGCACGAAGGCAAAGCCGGTCAACGCATGTGGCATGAGTGTGTGGTTGGGGGTATTGAGGCTCGTAAAATGTTGCTAGATACGTGTACCCTCATTAAGCCATTTGTGCCACCAACTATCGATGGTAAGCTTTGGCAAGACTACGATACCGAAACGATTGCAACAGATATTCGCTTCTTTGAGTTTAAAGCTGGTGAACGTTGGCATGATTTCGAACAATATGCCGATAATCAGTATTTTATTGACCCCTGCAAATTACTATTGACGACCCCTGGTATTGACATACAAACTGGTAAGTACGAAGAAACAGGCGTCCCTGCGCCGCTGTTAGCGCACTACTTACGTGAAAGTTCAGTGGTCCCTGAAAAGGCTGACTTAAACTCTATATTGTTTCTACTAACTCCTGCTGAAACCTTAGCCAAATTTCAACATTTGGTCGCACGTATCGTACGCTTTGAAACCCATATTAAAGCTAATAGTCCTGTTACCGAGGTTTTACCTTCGCTAGCAAGAGCCTATCCTCAATATCGTGGCTTAAGTATTAATGAGCTGTGCCAGCGTCTGCATGACTTTTATGCCAAGCATCAGTTGAATAAATTACAACAGCAAATGTTTGAACAAAAGCACTTCCCTAAATTTTCAATGCGTGCCTTTGATGCTCACAATGCTTTCATACGCAACGATATTGAACTGGTGCCATTAAGTCATATTAAGGGTCGTATTGCTATGGAAGGCGCACTACCTTATCCACCGGGTGTTTATTGTATTGTGCCGGGAGAAGTCTGGGGCGGCGCAGTACTGGACTATTTCCTTGCACTGCAAGAGGGTGTGAACACTTTACCGGGGTTCGAACCAGAGGTTCAAGGCGTATATTGGGAGTACGACACTCAAGGTCGCAAACAAGCGTGGGCATATGTACTTAAAGATGAGAGTATAGATACAAGTGGTTTACCTAAACCTATCAAAAATATTGAAGAAGATCCTGAGATCGATAAAGACGTCTTTTTAAACAAACAAGATGCTCTAACACCGTTTGGGCATATTTGATTAAAAAAGGAATAGATTGTCATTAAATATGAAGTATTTTTAAGATAACAGCGACATTTTGGCAACTATACAGCTATTTAGAACCTATAAAATATCATTTGTTATAAATGCGGAGATGGCCTGCTATAAACGTTATATTTATTCATACGGTAAACCAGAAAAGGCAATCAACATTGATTGCCTTTTCTGGTTTACCGTTACTTTTTTTAGGTTAATGGTGTACATCTATGTACTTATGTACTAGTATATAAGTACAATTATCATTGTATATCTCTACTTTATAAATTAATATTTTAATTTTCCAAAGTCACTTTTTAAGGTCACTTTATGAACGATTCATCCTACGAGACATTATTAAAACATTTAGCTAAGACAGACCAGCCGAATCAAATTAAAGCATTATTCACAGCATTGTTGACCGATAAGGAACAGCAAGACATCGCCAATCGCATTAGAATTTTTGACTTGCTAGATCAAGGGGTTACTCAACGCGAGATATCACAACGTCTAGGAGTGGGTATTGCAACGGTTTCGCGCGGCGCTAAAACCATTCAACACAATGATGTTAGTGAATTGCTTAAGACCTTACGTGAGACGGGTAATAGTTCACAATAGAGAAATAGAAAATTAGAGAATTGTACTTGGTTTTTAACTACAGATTCAACCAAGAGTCCAACGACTCGTTCTTCAACTCATTCAATAACTGCTTTAGCCACGGATTATTTATGACCACACACTCTCATAAAGATACGCCCTCTCCTATACAAATCCCCAGTAAGCCAGTACGTATCAAATTAACCGAAGATATTAATTTTTTTGAACTTTTTAAACGTATAGAAGCCGAATTCGAGACTTGCTATTTACTGGAGTCTTTAGGTGCAGAAAGCCATATGTCACGTCATCATGCCATTGGTTTTGCGCCAGCCATGACCATTGCAGCGCCCGACCGCCATACTCTCAGGATTGCCAATAATACCACAGGGGTTATTACAGATTATAAGACAGATAATCCTTATCAATTGCTGCGTGAAATTACCCCTCAGCACGTCATTGCACGTGATCAAACCGGCGGTTTAGTCGGGTATTTGGGCTATGATAGTGTCAACTTTTTCGAGCCGAGTCTGAATGCTAAAGCAAGTGAACATTTTGAAGTCTTTAAATTTGGTGTTTATTTAGATGGACTAACGCTAGATAAAATGACGGGTGAGATTTTCTATTTCTACTACCCCACCGAGCAGCAGAACAATCGCATTGACATAGTAAAAGAATTTCTAAAAGCGGAAACGCCCACTTACACTGCCCCCTCAGTTGAGTTTGTTGGCGATGGTATGAGCCGTGAGGCGCATGCCAAAGCGGTTATGCAGGTTAAAGAAGATATTATTTCAGGACGTATCTTCCAATGTGAGGTTGGTTTTAAATCCAATTATAAAATAGTTGGAGATCATATCCCAATTTATCAGAAACTACGCCAAGTAAACCCATCACCGCACATGTATTATTTAAAGTTTGGTAGCCAGCGTATTATTGGTGCTTCTCCTGAGCTGTTGTTTAGATTACGTCAAGGTGAAATGGAGACGTACCCTTTAGCAGGGACAGCAAAACGTGGTAAAGATGAAGTAGAAGACCGTCAACTGGCACGAACCCTATTAAATGATCAAAAAGAGATTGCTGAGCATAACATGCTTGTTGATTTGCATCGCAATGACATCGGACGTGTGGCTAGGTTTGGCACAGTGAAAGTACGCAGCCTCATGGACATAAAACGCTTCTCGCATGTACAGCATATTTCATCAGAAATAGTAGGCATATTGCATCCAGATGAGGATATGTTTAGCGCTTTGGCAAGTAACTTTCCCGCGGGCACTTTATCTGGCGCACCAAAAATTGAAGCCATCAAGGTTATTAATGAGCTAGAACCAGATGGCAGAGGTGCTTATGGCGGAGCATTAGGCTCATTTAATTTTAATGGTGACTGCATTTTTGCTATCCCGATTCGCAGCCTGTTTATTAATGGCGAGTCTGCTTACGCTCAAACCTGTGGTGGTAATGTCTATGATTCCAATCCAGAAGATGAGTATTTAGAGATTCAACGTAAATTGTCTGCTATGAAGGTAGTGCTCGATAGCTTTATGTAAATAATTTGGGAATGCAAACAATGAATGTATTAATAATAGACAACTACGACTCATTTACCTTTAATTTATACCAATATGTTGGCGAGATATTGCAGACTGAAATGGATAAAGATGAGGTTAAAAACAATGTTACCGTTAAACGTAATAATGAAGTTAGCTTAAAAGATATTAAAGATCAAAATTACGATCGTATTATCATATCTCCCGGCCCTGGTTCGCCTGATGATCCTGTTTATTTCGGTATCTGTGCCGAGGTTATTCGTGAGTTTGGCCCGACTATACCTCTGCTTGGGGTTTGCTTAGGTATGCAAGGCATAGCCCATGTTTTTGGAGGAGATGTTGTTTTAGCAAGCATACCTATGCACGGTAAAACCTCGCCTATTTTTCATAACGAGCTTGGTGTATATCAGGGATTACCCCAAGATATTGAAATTATGCGTTATCATTCCCTCATGGTAAAAGCTGAGACCTTACCGCATTGCTTAGAGGTCACCGCAGTAGTTGATAATACAGATAACCGAGATTTGAGTTTAGACGCACGGGCAAAATCTGGGGATGAAATTATGGGGTTACGCCATAAGCAATATCCTATACAAGGTGTGCAATTTCATCCTGAATCTTTTGCGACTGAAGGGGCAAAACGCTTACTAAGCAATTTTTTAAATCAGATATAAGCTGATTTTCTAAGCAAACATTAATCTTGCTGCTAATATAATGCTAGTAATATAAATAGCTATTTACAAATAGTCAGCGAACTTATAAGTTGCGAGGGTGTTAACTTCACTTATCCTACAATGGTAGTAACTTCATTCAGTTGCCCTGTATCGATTTTAAGTGCTTTGGCTACCCTCAACATGCTAAAAAGGGTTGGTAGAATCAACTACCAACCCTTTTTTAAAAAGTAGCGGTTAAAGGTAGGTTATTAAGAAGGAAAGTATTTAATTATTTAAATAACCCACTTAAGCCACAACTTTATTAATTTGAGCATTTCTGCTGTTTATTGACACTATTTATAAGTATGAATGGTATGAATTGATGTGTATTCAGCCAGTCCCTCCTTGCCAAATTCAACCCCAAAACCCGAGTCTTTCACACCACCAAATGGCGCAATAGGTAGTACTGCAGTTTGCTGGGTTAATAACATCAAAATGCTATGATGTTTCGACTAAGTTTCCGTTGATAACTAATTTAAAGTCTTTCATATTATTTATCCTTATTAGAATTAGTAATTATTTATAACTCATGATTCATTAATTTAAGTTTATCAAAAATCAACGTTATTAAATTTATCTGAATGTTTAATCCGATTTGAATCGGTACTTTTATAGTATTTGAAAATATCACGACCTGTAAATTTAACTTTTTAAAATATCAGTAACAACATTAACATAAATTTGTGAATTTAGGAGTTTATCAGTGAGTACTGTTCCGAGCAATAGCATGAGTTTCAGCGATTACTTTAAACCTAGACAAATATAGGAATTTCAAATGAACGCTAAATTGATACCAAATTTATCACTGATATTAATATTATTTAACGAAGGTTTAATGACAAGATATTTTTTTTCAACCAATTAAGTTTTTAATTTGCACTATAATTTTAAATATCAATTGTCTATACAAAATATAATTTTTACACATAATATTTGGTTATAATGATCAAAATATTTATCTATAAGTATGCATTTCGAAGCAAAGTTTCAATCTATAAATCTGGAATAATTTTAAATGATTAGTTTATTTGATATGTTCAAAATTGGTATTGGTCCATCCAGCTCACATACTATGGGTCCGATGATCGCTGCTGGCTTATTTCTTGAGGAGTTAGATCAGCAATTAGGGCTGCATAATATTAGACGAATACAAGTAGATTTATTTGGATCCTTAGCTTCTACAGGCAAAGGTCATGCGACAGATACCGCTTGTATATTAGGTCTATTAGGTTTTAAAGCCAACACCATTGACAGCAATAAAGTGCCAGACTATCTTGCACCAGTGCTAAATAGCAACCAGCTTAATTTGGATCATAAGAATATAATTGCTTTTGACTATGACACTGATATCGTATGGCATCCTCAAACCAGCTTACCACATCATCCAAATGGTCTAAGCTTTAGTGGTTACGACAGTGGCGGTAAAAGCTTAAGTAAAACCTACTATTCAATTGGTGGCGGCTTTGTAGCGACAGAAGAGGAGTTTGAGACGCCCTTAGTTGAATGCTATAAAGAAGAAACAAACTCACATCAAGCGGATAGTGTCGCCATTACCAGTGATTCAACCGTACCCTACCCCTTTGCCAATGCAAATGAGTTGCTCTCTCTATGTGCAAAAAATAATCTGACAATTAGTCAAATTATGATGGCCAATGAGCTCTCTATTCGTGATGAAAATACCATCAATAGCTATTTAGATGATGTCTGGGAAGTGATGCAACAATGTGTTAAAAATGGCTGTCAAGGACAAGGAGTTCTGCCAGGCGGTTTAAAAGTGAAACGTCGGGCAAAAACGCTGTATGAGCAACTAATGCGTGAGCTTGAAAACCCGCTTCACCATACAGATAAACTGATGGCGATGGACTGGGTAGATTTATTTGCATTAGCGGTCAATGAAGAAAATGCCAACGGCGGACGTGTCGTTACCGCACCTACGAATGGCGCGGCTGGTATTATTCCTGCCGTACTACATTATTACCGTGACTTTTTGCAAAGTTATAGCCCCCAAGGAGTAAGGGAGTTCTTATTAACCGCAGCCGCCATTGGGACAATCATCAAACAAAATGCATCAATATCAGGTGCGGAGGTAGGCTGCCAAGGTGAGGTAGGTTCAGCCTGTGCCATGGCCGCCGCTGGTCTAGCGCATGTGATGGGTTTATCTCCAGCACAATGTACTAATGCCGCAGAAATTGGTATTGAGCATAATTTGGGATTAACCTGTGACCCAATTGGCGGGTTGGTTCAAATTCCTTGTATTGAACGTAATGCAATGGGCGCAGTCAAAGCGATTAATGCCGCAAGGCTGGCAAGCCGTGGAGATGGCGAGCATCATGTATCACTAGATAAAGCCATTGCTACAATGAAGGCAACGGGTGCTGATATGATGGACAAATATAAAGAAACGGCAATGGGTGGACTAGCTGTTCACGCTTTTAATCCTGAACAAGGACGAGAAAAAGGGTCACGTATCGATGTGGTTGAAGTTGCCGTAGGCTATCCTCAATGTTAAATAGCACCTTAACGTTAAATAGCAACTTGCACTTTAATGTTGACAGTCATCTTAATCCCCCCTACTCTTTCATAAAAATAATTTAGCAGTATTTAACCCACTGAGCTTACGATATTTTGTGCAGGTATTTGTTCCTAGTTTTTTTGATTTGGTATCAGAGTCATGTTATGTGCAGATACTATCCTAAGGCTCAGTAATTTAAGTATAGTCAGCGAACTACTAAACGGTTACGGCGTTAACCTCGTTAAGCCTACTCCATTAGTACTTGCACTCGGTTGCCTTGTAACCATTTTAGACTTCCGTGACTATAATGTAAGAGCGTTATTTACTTCACTTTAATTAATTCAGCAAAAAAAACCAGATTAATAAATCTGGTCTTTTTTTGTTTCTAGTACTTTCATCTAATATTTATGACGGTTTATGACGGCCTATAACTAGCCGTTGCTACTGCGACGTGCTGGACGACCTTCGCTTGAGCCTGAACGTGATGGGCCACCACGACGATTACCTGAAGGCTTACCTGCACCGCCGCCTGCACCAGCAGGTTTGTTGCCACCAAAGCGACGACCTGCTCCTGCACCAGCTGGCTTGCTGTCTGAATTACCACTACGACCGCCTTCGCTATTTGAAGTCTTGCCACGATAGCCACCGCCGCCGTTACCACCACGACGGTTACCTGACCCTGAACCACCACGGCGATTACCACCACGACCATTCTTAGAAGCAGCACCAACCTTCATATCTTTGGTGTTTTTCTTAGGTTCCATACCTTCGATTTCTAAAATAGGCATAGTACGTTTTAAATAACGGTTAATAGCTTCTAACTGTGGACGATCGTCAATGCTACAAATGTTGATAGCGATACCGGTACGGCCAGCACGGCCACTACGACCGATACGATGCACGTAGTCTTCAGTTTGACGTGGTAAGTCATAGTTAAATACGTGGGTAATACCACTAACATCGATACCACGAGCGGCTACATCAGTAGCGACTAAAATAGTAATCTTACCTGCTTTCACATCATTAATAATACGGGTACGCTTGGCTTGTGGTAAATCACCGTGTAAAAAGCTGGCTTTATGGCCTTGTTCTTTTAGGCTTTTAGCTAAGGTTTCACAGCTACGCTTGGTTGCTGCGAATACAATCGCTTGATTGACATCTTTTTCAGTGAGAAGTTTATCAAGGATACGGTTTTTATGATTAAAATCATCTGCATAATATACAGATTCATCAATGTGAGCCGTTTCAACTTTAATAGCGATGCGTTCAGGGTTGTTAGTGAAACTAGCAGCAATCTTACCTACTGGTCCGTCCCATGTAGCAGATGACATAATGGTTTGGCGTGTTTTAGGCGCCGCTTTCATTACTTTTTCGATATCATCAGCAAAGCCCATGTCAAGCATGCGATCGGCTTCATCAAGAATTAGAATATCTAATTGTGATAAATCAATTCGACCAGAGTTCATGTGATCAATAAAACGACCTGGTGTCGCAATAATAACCTGAACACCTTTATTTAACGCACGGATTTGACCACCATAAGGTGCGCCGCCCACTAAGGGTACACTGAAGATATTACGTGTTTTTGAGCTGTATTGACGTACACTATCACTGACTTGGTTAGCTAGCTCACGCGTTGGGGTTAAGATAACAGTATGTACAACTTGATTGGTCGCTTTATCACGGATGATTTTATCAAGCATAGGCAATACAAACGCAGCAGTTTTACCACTACCCGTCTGTGCAGATAGCAACAAGTCACGACCAGCCATTGCTGGCGGGATAGCTTGGGCTTGAATAGGTGTTGGCATTTCATAACCGCTAGCCGTTAACGCATCTATTAGCTCAGGGGCTAATTCTAAGTCAACAAAGCTTAAATCGTCATCAGTTTTGATAACGCCAGTAGGCTCATCGGTATTGGCAGTATCTAAAGAGTTGTTAAGAGCGTTGTCTAAAGGATTGTATAAATTTGACATAAATGTGTGTCCATTTAATCACTGACACTATAATATTTTGCCAATGCTGAAGGCAAAAAGTGAACAGTTAGAAGTTTAGGGCACAACACAGATAAGCGTTATTTAAAATGTACATCCGATGTACAAACTAAAAACGTATTTTGGTGGTTGTTACCGTGAAATTATTAGCTATAAAACACTGTTTAATCTTTTAAATTATTAATTAATACAAAGTGTTAAAGAAATAGCTAATAGCAAAATCATCGGCAACAATTTTAAATGGTGTCTTCTCCAGACGACAATTGCGGGCGATGTTATCAATCAGCAAGGCGCATAGTATAACACAACTATTTTAAATAGGTGTTTTATTTTCAACCATTTAGAATAGTATTCTCTATTATTAACGATTAATGTGACAGTTTCATGAACTACAAAGGGTCAGTTATCTATTGATATCTAACCTATTTAATACATTAAGGATTGCTCTTTTTTACCCAACTGTTTGACGAGCTAGTTAGTCTACTACCCATTTAAGAAAATAGTAAAAATGTAGTAAATTATCTTTTTAAACTTTAAATAAAGAATTTTAAAGTTATGCAATTTAAAAAATGAGGATTATGACTTTAGGTTTTATTTAAGCGTTACTTATTTAGCAGGGACAAAATATAGTTAGTCGTTATAGCAACAACAAAGAACAAAATTAGAGCTGTCAAAAGGTATGCACTATATTCAGAGAGCGGATAATCCCTAATCATATATCCCACTACTGACGTTAACAGGACCAAAGTCAACGCCTTAGTCGTATCACTACCGCGACGAGCTGTGGTAGCGACTATACCAATTACAATGATTACGAGATACCATATGAGATTAAAACTTAACACTTTCGCAGTTCGCTAATTACTTATATGAATGATTTATTTACTTAGTTATTGGACGTAGCTCCAATTCAACTGCCCTTTTTACCGCTGGACGGCTCGCTATTTGCTTAGCCCATCGCTGTAAATACGTATAACTTTGCACCCCTAAGAACGTTCCAGCGTTGTCATACAGCTCATCAAGCGCCAAACGTCCATACCAAGGCCAGATAATCATATCGGCAATCGAGTACAACCCGTTCCCATTACCCAATATATATTCGTTTTTCTTAAGATGTTTATCCAAGACATCCAATTGGCGCTTAGTTTCCATAGTAAATCTATCAATGGGGTACTGCATCGGATATGGTGCGTAGTTATAAAAGTGACCAAATCCGCCGCCAACATAAGGTGCGCTTCCCATTTGCCACATAACCCAGCTTAAGCAAGTGGCTCGTTTTATAGGATTATCGGTCGCTAAAGGAATAAACGTTTCAAATTTCTCAGCCAAGTACATCATTATTGCACCAGACTCGAAGATACTCACTGGGGCATCGTGATTGGTATAATCTACCAAAGCGGGAATTTTAGAGTTTGGGTTAATTTCGACAAAATCTGAGCCAAATTGATCGCCTTCCATGATATCTATCTTGAAGGCATCATACTGCGCTCCTTTAATGCCTAATTCAGCTAATTCTTCAAGCAAGATATTTATCTTGACACCATTGGGTGTGTTTAATGAGTATAACTGTAGAGGGTTATCGCCTTTTGGCAGGGTTTGTTGCTGTCTTGCACCCGCCGTTGGTTTATTGGTATTAGCAAACTTACCGCCATTGCCTTCAACGGGTTGCCATACTTTTGGCGGAGTATAGTCGGTGTTGTTAGTAGTGGTCTGATTGGCTGACTCATTAGTAGAAGTATTATTCATAATTTATCCTAGTTTTTCTGATTGTTTTTTATTAAGCCTTTACACAAGATTTAGGTGGGTGGCGAAGGGTAATCATCTATATGCGCTGGCTTTACGTAGTTCCAGAGACGCTATAAATAATCTCTAGTCGCCCATAAATACATTAAATTATCACTGTTGCGTAAATCCTATGTTTATTAATTATCGCCACTATATATAGGATGATAGTCTATCAATACATGAAATAAAGTACAGTTTGTTAAATTAATTGTTTTGAATAGTTAGTAAGTTCATTAGCTAAAATTCCATTACTTTATTAACTCATTTTGACAGGATGGATATAAGGTCAATAAACCCTATGAAAAAATCTGCCGCAAACCTTTATTAACAAAATTTTAATGCTATGATTACTTTCAAATAAGATTAAGGACAATCTATCGTGACAAATTTTCAATTTGAAACCACCAATGGCACCTACCCTGTTAACGTCAATATTAGCGCCCCTTCCTCAGATTATACTGTTGATGTTTCTAGCACTGAAAATTACAGCGCTGAACATAGTGATGTCGGCAAAGCATCAAAAACAACCCTTATCATGCTTAATGCGCTTGGCGTAACCATAAAAAAGTATGACAAGCTTATTAAAGGTTTGACTCAAAAAGGGTTTACCGTTATCTATGCCGATTATCCAAATTGCGGTGAAAATACGCCACATATAAAACGGGGCATTGATTACGGCTACGATGAACTGGTGAATCATTTTGTGCATCAGTTGGTTGAAAAAGCCAAAGCGCATACGCCAAACAACGATATCGTTTTAGTGGGACATAGTTTGGGTGGACATCTTGGTACTATTTATTCAGCCATTCACAATGTACCTGTCATAGGTATCGCTTGTGGTAGTACCCATTATAAAAGCTGGGAAGGTCGTGGACGAATTAGAATCTTTCAGGCAGTTGCTGTTATTCAAGCTTTGATAAGGATTTACGGGTTTTTGCCAGGTAACAAGATTGGATTAGGTGAACGAGAAGCCAAGACGATGATGCAGAATTGGTGCAGAATCGCTCTTACGAATAAATTTGATTTTATAACTCAAAAAATGGACGATAAAAAAAGTCGGGGTCTATATATTAACATCATTGGTGATGACTTTGCTCCCTTAGAAGCAACCCAAAAACTCGCCGATCTTTGTGCCACCTCCAAGATTGTTAGGGTAAAGCTCGACGATGATCTTAAAGGTAATCAGCACGGAGTTTGGGTAAAAAGACCAGACAAAGTGATTGAAACTATTTGTGAAAATTTAGATTTTGTCGAGTCGAAAAAAGCAACCTAACTCTAAATTTATTGTTATCTAAGAACCTGTCTTCACAACTCTTCACAACCCACAATTGGTTATTTTTGCCAAAATAAGCCCCTACTTCTTTAAATTAACATTAAATAGAATGACTATTCAACCCAAGCTTTTAACTTAATGGTGCTTGGTAGTGTCTCATTTTATTCTAAAACACTCTAACTCTAGCTTATTAATACAGGTTCTAAGTTAATACAGGTTCTAAGTATTGTTAAATGGTAGTATTTTAACAGTGAATACTTCACTTTTAGCGTAAGAGGGGATTAATTAATCTGTGCTAACATTAATACAAAATAGTTTAAGCAATCTTCATGATAACATAGTGAGTTAACACTGTTTATATTTGAACATACCTAAATATTTAGGTCGCCTTATGTCTGAAACATCAATAACATCAACATCTTTTACGAATGATACCTATCCCAAATTCAAACTAACACCTTCTCAAACCAAATTTCTGCCATATGTTCTCGCTGTTGCTCTCTTTATGCAGATTTTAGACGCCACTATACTAAATACTGCACTGCCAGTGATGGCTCAAGCACTCGGCGAGTCGCCACTAAAAATGCAATGGGCGGTTATTAGTTACGCTTTAACCTTAGCGCTTTTTATCCCTATTAGTGGCTATATAGCTGATAAATATGGCACTCGTAAGACATTTTTGCTGGCCATATTAATTTTTTGTATTGGCTCCGTGCTATGTGCTATGTCCACTAATTTAAATATTCTAATTGCATCTAGAGTGGTACAAGGCATTGGCGGTGCCATGATGACACCGGTAGCAAGGTTGATTCTAGTAAAGTCCTATCCCCGCAACCAGTTGTTAACTGTGATGAACTTTGCCGTCATTCCTGCTTTAATAGCACCGCTTATAGGGCCTCTGCTTGGGGGTTACATTGTTCAGTATACTAGCTGGCACTGGATATTTTTAATCAATATACCCATGGGGCTATTGGGTCTTGTTCTTGGTTTTAAGCTTATACCAGATTTACGTGAACAAACAGGGCGCCTGGATTGGCAAGGCTTTACATTATTTGCCTTGGCCGCGGGATTATTGACCTTAGCAGTTGAGATGGTCTCAAAGCCTGAGGAGATGCTAATAGGTGTAATGCTAATAGTATTTGGACTGGCACTATTAATAGGGTATGTGTTTCATGCTCGCCACCATCAATCCGCTTTATTCCCTTTAGCTCTGTTTTCAGTACGCACTTTTAAGGTTGGTATTACAGGTAATTTATTTACCAGATTAGGCATCAGTGCAGTGCCCTATTTGCTACCGTTGTTGTTTCAGGTTGGATTTAAATACACGCCCTCAATGGCAGGCTGGTTGCTGACTCCTATTGCCGTGGGCGCTATGGGCATAAAGCCATTTGTTAGCAAAATTATTCAGCGTTTTTCTTATCGTAAAGTATTAGTAGCAAATACGACCTTACTTGGTATTTTAATTTTGTTGCTTGCTCAGCTTGATGAGCAAGTGGCTTGGTACTGGTATGTTCCATTATTGCTCATAATGGGAGCTTGTAATTCAATGCAATTTAGTGCCATGAATACCATCACTATTGGCGACTTAAAAGGAAAGCAAACCAGTAGCGGAAACAGCCTGATGGCGGTTAACCAGCAATTAGCAATGAGCTTTGGCATAGCTTTTGGTGCAGCGATATTGACTGTGTTTAGCGATAGAATTAAATTGGATATTATGACTGCTTTTCAGAGTACATTTTGGGTAATGGGAATTCTCACTATCATATCGGGCTTTTACTTTTTGCGATTAAATGCCAAAGATGGTCAAGGTTTATATTAGCATTCTACTTTGGGATTATAAAAACTTTGGAATTATAAAAAATAAAATACAAATGGGTATAATGCTAAAGAAATTGTATCTTCAATCAGCTTCCAAATTTGTTAATAATAGATCTAATGGGTTACAAGTTATTGGAATTAGTGAAAATTCAATGACTATGAATCCAACTCAAACTTAATCAATGAGGACAGTGCCTATAAGTATGCAAGCCGTCATTCGAAAAGTCGAAGAGCGCTAACCACATCAGCCTGAATTTATTCAGGCTGTCAAAGAGGTGGCTAGCACTATTGACGTTGTCTATGATCGCGATCCGAATTATGCAAAATATAAGGTGTTCGAGCGCCTAACTGAGCCTGATCGCATTATTAGCTTTCGAATTAATTGGGAAGATGATGACGGTAACATCCAAATCAACCGTGGCTGGCGAGTGCAATTCAGTAATGCGTTAGGACCTTACAAGGGAGGTATTCGCTTCCATCCATCGGTTAACGAATCTATTTTAAAATTCCTAGGATTCGAGCAGATCTTTAAAAATGCGTTAACTGGCCTACCAATGGGCGGTGCTAAAGGGGGTTCTGACTTTGACCCTTCTAATAAGTCAGACAATAAAATCCGCCGCTTCTGGTTTGGAGATGTCTCAAAACTCTGTGCGCCAATACCGTACCTTCGAGGATGTGGATGAGCAGCTGCAGATCATTATGACGAACATCCACGATGATGCCACTGCTGCTGCCGAAGAATATGGCTTTAGTGGTAATGACTGGATTGATTATATGTCTGGCGCAAATATTGCTGGCTATAACCGTGTGGCTCAAGCTTTGATTGCCTATGGGATATTAAACTAATTGGTTTGAAGTTTTATTTTATTTTGTTTAAATGAGCCTTAGAGTTTTTTATAGTATTGCGGTAAGATTAAACGATTCAAATAATGTTTCAGACAGTCAAACTAAATTGAAATCTAAAACCATAAATAAGCCCCTAAGAAATTACCTTAGGGGCTTTGTTTTTAGGTACTACACCCCTCTCCTCTGATATAAAATTTATAAGCCTTTACGAAAGGTGTGTTCGTAGGTGTTACCTAATTAACGCGCGAGACAATTTTAGTCATAGAACGTCATCTTTTATCCTAAGTTGTAGGCATGGAATTTTTCTAGTCACTCCCTTCAAATATTTTGCGAAAACTTATCCCAAATTTGATACCAAATAGTGTGTTCAGTTATGGTAGAGTTTTTATTAACTGAATTTCACAAATCTCCTAACATTTTGCCTATTCTTAATATTTGCAGTGGCAGTGTTATCGCATCCTTCACGACACTCATTGGAATTACCCCATGTTCTAGCTGATTTTTGTAGTTTTTAGAGCCGAGCTGTCTTATCTCTACTTGCTGCCCTTGTTTCAAGAAATAATTTTCCGCCAACCTATCAACATTCATATCAGTAGAGACAGTAGCGGTCTGAGTAGTAGGATTATTGCTAGGCAAAGATATATGCATAGTAGATATTGCTCTAATAGTTACAGAGGTATAGATGCCCCCTTGTAACGACGCATCGCAGGGATAGTCTGTTGTATCAGACCCTGCTATTTGCGTATGTTGTATAGACGGACATAGCTGAGCAAGTATCGAGCGCTCTTCAGATGTATACAAATGACTGGGCTTAGTGTAGTGAAAGGCTAAACGCATGCGGAAGCTTTTATCAGGGTATCTGTATATAATAATTGGCTGTTTTATATCTATAAAATTGTCATCTAACAGGGTCATTTTTTGCAAATGATCGGCACCAATCGACACCCTATAAGAGTAGTTATCTCCTAACAGCACAATCGCTTTTTGGCGTGCCCCCTTATATGATGGATAACCAATACCCCTTAAGGTGTCGTGATTAGATAAGTCATTATTATAGTTAAGGTTATTTGATTGATCATACGATACAGATGCACAGCCAATCAATAAACTTGATAGAGATATACCAAAGATAATGTTGGTAAAAACTTTGCGTAAGGATTGATTCATAATGATATGTATGATGAATAAATGATAGAAACTGAGCCATTTATTTAATATTTTAAAACCTTTAATCATAACCTATCATTGGCTATATTCGCTTAAATTAAGTCGTGCGCTTATAAATAAATGTTTTATGTGTAGTAGTTCATGTTTAATAATAGATGATTGCTAAAGGTTTGGAGTATAAAAAATTATTTGCTTAGGCTATTTTATAATTTATATTTTGATATTTCGATTTTTGGCGGGTTTAACGTTCCGTCTCATTAACCCGTCGCATTAATTCTTCCGCACTCTCTACCCGTTCAGAATATCTGTCTACAAAATATTTCGCATGATCACGGGTTAAGAGAGTAAATCGCACCAGCTCTTCTAGCACATCGACGATACGCAGATAATACCCTGACCGCCTCATTCTTTTGACCGTATTCCCCTCAGGGTCAGTGACATCCTCAAACTCTAAAAATGCTTTGGGGACTGAAGATTGATTCGGTATCGTTAGCATACGCATCCATCGTCCTAATATCCGCAATTGATTGACCGTATTAAACGATTGCGAACCGCCATTGACCTGCATCACTGCCAAAGTCTTACCTTGAGTTGGACGTACAGCCCCTATTGATAAAGGAATCCAATCAATTTGCGCTTTCATAACGCCAGTCATTGCGCCATGACGTTCTGGAGAACACCAGACCATACCCTCACTCCACTGAACCAACTCACGCAATTCTGCTACCTTAGGGTGAGTATCATCCTCATCGTCAGGTAGTGGCAGCCCAGACGGATTTAATATCTTAACCTCAGCGCCCATAGCAGTGAGTATTCTTGCGCTCTCCTCTACCACTAAACGGCTATAGGATACCTCTCGCAACGAACCATAAAGTAATAAAAATTTGGGCGCATGGGTAGTGTGCTCTCTTTGCAAATCCTCCATGGTTGGTATACGAAACTGTTCGGCATCAATATTTGGTAGTTCAGGATCCAGAGTTTCGGCTAAATTTGCGTTTTTTGGTATATTTTTCATAGGAGTATAAAGTTTTTATTATGGATTATATATAGGGTTTTTGGTTGAATGATGATGGAATCATAAGAATTTTTTATTGGATTTTTTATTGGATAATAATTTTATTTGCTTAGGCTATTTGTAATTTTAATAGGGCTTTTTGACGCTTATCATTTGGCATATCTGCTATTTCATAAAGTTTTGACACTCGCTGCTCAATAATCGCTATAGCTTCTGCAAAGTTTTTCTGGGTTTGTGCTTCATCATCCGTATTCTTTGAAGGATCATTCAACCCCCAATGCAATTTAACCATATTGGGCAATTTACCAAGCCATACAGGACAGCTCTCGCCTGCGGCATTGTCACACACCGTTATTAATATATCAGGCTCAAAGTCGCCCATATAATCTTTGTCATCCCATGAGTTGCTGGTCAATCCATCTATACAATAGCCTGATTCTGACAAATATTTTAATGTCAGTGGATGCACCTCGCCCGCCGGCGCACTTCCTGCACTCTTAGCTATGAGCCGATGTTGGCCATTTTGATTAGTAATGGCTTCAGATATGGCACTACGGCAGCGATTATGAGTGCAAATATATAGGACTTTTAGAGGATATGTTTCAGTTGCTTTTGACATTAGTATTAGCCTTTATTAAAAATTATTTGTTAAATTATCAAAAAAATGCGTGACATAAACCTTGAATGAGCATAACGCCTAGTTGATCTTATTAAAGTTTAATATTTACTTAGGCTATTTTGTAGATTGAATCAGCCTCCAACCCCTTAATATTTACATATGAAAATTTAAACAACCCAGACTCAAACGAACAAAATTGACCCACGATTAACTCAAAATACCTAGCCATATCACTAATGCACACAGTGTAGTAAATAACACGGGAACCGTTAATACAACGCCAACTTTAAAATAGTAGCCCCATGTGACCTGTACATCCTTACTGGCAAGTACATGTAACCAAAGTAAGGTCGCTAAGGAACCAATGGGGGTTATTTTTGGCCCTAAATCACAGCCAATGACGTTGGCATATACCATTGCTTGTTGAATCAATACCGGTTGTGCTGTATCAGCGATTGCTAATGATTGGATCAATACGGTAGGCATATTATTCATAATGGACGACAAACCTGCTGACATAAAACCAGTGCCAAGGGCTGCTGCCCATAATCCTTGGTCGCCTAAATAATTTAACGCAGCTGTCAAATACTGAGTTAACCCTTCGTTTTTAAGACCATACACAATCAAATACATGCCTAGAGAAAAAACAACCACCTGCCAAGGGGCACCCTTAATGACCTCAACGACCGGCAATTTTTTATTAAATGAAGCCACCGCAAGTAGCACTGCCGCCCCTATTGCTGCTATAAGGCTAATAGGAATACCCATAGGCTCTAATACAAAAAAACCAACCAGTAACGCAAGCAACACAACCCATCCTATCTTAAAGGTTGCACTATCTTTGATCGCAGAGTTTGGCGCAGGAAGCACACTGACATCATAAGATTGTGGAATATCACGACGGTAAAAATAGTACAGCACAACCAGAGAACTCAATACAGATACTACGTTAACCGGTACCATTACTTTGGCATAGTCATTAAAAGAGATATTAAAGAAGTCAGCGGATACAATATTGACAAGATTTGACACCACTAAAGGTAAGCTTGCGGTATCAGCAATAAAGCCAGCTGCCATGATAAAAGCAAGCGTTGAGGCGGCAGACATTCGCATACGAATTAGCATGGCAATAACAATAGGCGTTAGAATCAGGGCTGCACCATCGTTAGCAAATAAAGCGGCAACGACGGCACCCAATAATACGATCAAAGCGAATAGCTTTTTGCTACTGCCACCCCCAATGGTAGCAATATGCAGGGCTATCCATTCAAAAAACCCAGACTCATCAAGCAGTAAGCTAATAATAATCACAGAGATAAATGCAAACGTTGCATTCCAGACAATATCCCACACCACCGGGATGTCATTAAAGCTAATAACGCCCATGAGCAAAGCAACACTAGCACCGACTGTTGCGCTAATGCCAATGCCTAGCCCACGCGGTTGCCAAATAACGAATACTAAAGTAATAATAAAAATTAGCGCTGCAATAAACATAATGAAATCATCTTTTGGGTTATTACTACACCTCCTAACGATAAGCCTGACCTATATGGGCTTAAACTCGAAGGTGTGCTACTATTAAAAGCAATTAAAAACCGATAAAATTTTAATACCCTTAATGCTGTTTACCAAAGTATTGTTGACCAAAGTGCTGTTTACCAATTTTTAGCTATTAAGGCTTTTAATTACAAACGAGGATTGTAGCTACAAAACTTTCTCATCACTTTTATTGGTGTTATTGGTGTTATTTTTTAGCCATATATATTCTTAGGCATAGTGCCACCAAATTTATTAAGTAGAATTATACTATATTCGCATATCCGAATATATACATGTTTAGACATTTGATAGGCTTTTTATGTCACAGCAAGCCCCTGCCTTTTTTAAAGCGTTAAGCGACCCTACTCGGCTAAATCTTGTTTTGCTGCTTCGAGACAGTGAGTCTCTTTGTGTTTGTGACTTAACCACTTATTTAAACCAACCTCAGCCTACTGTATCACGCCATTTAAGCCATTTAAAAAATGCAGGATTAGTAACCAGTGAAAGGCGCGGTACTTGGATGTGGTATGCCCTTAACCCTGATCTGCCGAGATGGTGTTTGCAAGTTATTAATACGATTGAAAATAAGTAATATGCTAGGCGGCTATACCTAATTAGGTTACACTATAAAAATTACGATACACTATACCAATCAGTTCTCACAAAATAAGTTCTCATCTAAATAGCTAAGTTTTTAATAGTTAAGTTCTAAATCTAGATAGTTACTAGTCACTTAACGCCACACCTTCTCATATGACTTAAAGCCCCATTGATTGACTAATTAATTTATTAAATAGCAACATGGAATGCAATACAGGAATACTCTATGTCAAACTCTATAAAATCGTCTTCTGACCCGCTTATTTTAGCCTGTATTGATGGCTCAAATGTGACACAGTCGGTTTGCGATTATGCAGCTTGGTATGGGACACATTTGAACTTACCTGTGGCTTTATTACATGTGATTGATGTACCTAAATCTAATAGACATGATCTAAGTGGGTCTATTGGTATGGATAGCCGCCGGACTCTGCTTGACGAATTAACAAGATTAGACGAACAACAATCAAGGATTGCTAATAAACATGGAGAAGCGCTGGTTTACGATGCTAAATCGCATATCTCATTAACCCATGATGCCCTACCCGTACACACCCATTTACGCCGAGGTAAGCTGCTACCAGCAATCGAGCATTTCTCCAATAAGACAAGGCTTATTGTCTTAGGTAGACGGGGTCAAGACCATCAAAGCGAATCTGCTCATTATGAAGGTAATAAGGGGGTAAATATTGGCAGTCAGATAGAAAACGTTGTTCGTGCTATGCATGTGCCAATTTTAGTCTGTTCAGATTCTTTTAAGCCCCCTACCTCATACATGCTTGCCTTTGATGGTAGTCCAACGGCAAAAAAAGCGGTAAACATCATTTGTGAGAGTAAAATCTCGCCCGCTATGGAGGGACATATTGTTATGGTTGGCCATAGTGACACTCAAAAAGAGAACGAGCTTTATAAAGCTAAAAAACAAATGAAAGAGGCTGGGTTAGATGTAACGACGCATATTATAGATGCTAAGCATTATAATAACGATGTGGTTTCAGCCCTAACTAAATTTCAACAAGACAAAAACGTCAGTATGATAGTCATCGGTGCTTATGGACATAGCAAATGGCGACAGTTTTTTGTAGGCAGCACCACAACAAAGTTATTAACTAAAACAACGACGCCCACCCTGCTACTACGCTAAACATCTATGCCGATGGTGGCATCAACATACCCTTTTATAATCAGGGCTATTTACACTTTTATCAGCTCAGTCCTCTAATGTACTGTATTTAACGTATTAAAAAACCCCATTAAATATGTTAATGGGGTTTTTTAGTCATGATTTCGATTAAACATTATTTTAATTAAAAAATGTAAGAGTACGTGTGGTATGTTAAACGTTGGACTCTACCAGTCTTAATAAAAGATTGCTGTACGCTAATCCCACTTATCTTAACCGTATCTTAATAGTACGTTTTGGTGGGGTTGAACTGACTAACTTCTTGACGGACATTATTAATGGCTAACACAGCATTAGCACTATTATAATACTGAGCTGGCACTCCGCATGCATATCCAGAACATTTTAGATTTGGATTAGAGAAGACACCAATCTGGTTTCTGGTATTATAAGACTGAGGATAGGCCATGATAGTTGAGAAGCGTCCCATAATACCGTGACCAAGACCATATGCATAACGTGTACCAGAGGTATCGCCTTGCTGACGAGAATGTAATAAACCCATGTTATGACCCATCTCATGAGCCAGTGTTAATGACCCACAGTCAGCACCAACCACACTATATGCTGCACTTTTGTACACTGATGTATAACCAACACCGCAGGTTTTAAAACGACCGTTATATGCAGGTACATTTTGAATAAGCGTCACAAAATCTGCACCAATAGCATTACGACGCTCATAAACATAGCGACTGCTGCGAATTTCAGTCAATAGATCTGAAGGAGTTCTTGCCGAAGAGTTGTAGAACTCCTTACCGACAATACGAAGTTTTAAACCTACACCACTATTGGCATAAAAGGAGTTAACGTCTTCCTCCCAGCCTTTTAGCATTGTTGTCACAAACTTTTCACTACCATAATAATCAATAGTATCTTGATCATATAAGGCAAGCAGATCAATAGTCTCCTGGGATACTTCATCACAATAGGTTCCTGCATCTTGACAGGTCGTATTATAGTTATCAGCAGCAAATGCAGATGAGGCGCCAAGCAGTAATGCTGAACCAGCTACTAAGTTAGTTATACTTTTACGATTACTCATAAACCATTCCCTTAATTGAATATAATAAAGTAGAGTGAAAGTCTTACTGGTTGCCATAAAACCTAAAAACTTTCTTGTGACAAGTTGTCGCCATAAGTTTGATATATTTATAATAATGAAAGCTCGGCTTTAAGCTGATGTTGACATCATTTCATTATTACCTGATATTAACTAAATTTGTATACTCAAATATTCTAAAGAACTTCTCATATATTTTATTTAGTCAAGCTTTTTTATTACATAGTTAACGTTCTTCATCGTGCATATCTAGTAATATTGGTATTTCTAGTAATATTGGTGTTATTTTTTAGCAAATTTTTAATTGGCTGCACTTATTATGATTAACAATTATCTGAAGTTTGCGCATTAATCTCCTAGTGTAAGCCATGCTGTTCAGGCTCTCCTTCAATGCCATTCTCATCTATAGGAATAATCACTTCGCCGCCTTTGTTTGTCAGTGTACCGCCGGGTACAATCCAGCCTTTATCATCAAAGACATCAGTAACATAAAATCCCTCAGGAGTATTAATACCAATGTGGCTTACTGTTTTACCATTTTCATGACCTTGAATAATATTAACTCGATTAATGCTATCAAAATCTTCAAGTTTGCCTCGCCATACGGTTATATCAGGGTCATCATTGTCAACCTCTTCAACCACCATAGTGAAGGTATCATTCATATGTGGGATAGGCATTTCTAATCTGTCATTGGGTACAAGCGTCTCAATTTTCACAGGATCAAAGCGGATAAATACCCTCCCGTCTTCGGCATCACCTGGTTTTAACTTGTTGCCTAATTTGCTTGCTATAGAGCTATCTGCCTGCCAAGCATCTGGTTTATTTATAAGCGCTTTTAGCTGCGCTAGACTGAGGTCTAATTCAGGACGACGCTTATGTATTTCATTAAGCCTGTCTTTTAGCTCAGGCTCAGTAATGTACATATCGTCTGTAGGCATTATAGTTGCGCTATCGTTATCAATATCGGCACTTTTGTTTTCATGAGATATAGCGGAGGATAAATTATGGTTGGCTAGTGAAGGTTCACTTAATGAGTCGGAGTTCTCTTCCGAGTTCATGTTTGCTAATGCATGATCTTTGTTATTATTCTGGTTACCATAAACCAAAACTGCGCTTCCTATAGTAATTACTAATGCTGCAACTGGTCCGATAACTTTAAATTTCATAAGTAACCACCAATTTGTTTTAAAACGTATTTCGAATGAACCAAATATATAATGATGCTGTAAATGTATTTGTTGTGTTTGAAGGTTCATGAACTTATTTTCTAACTGTATAGATAATGCTAATAAATTATTTCTAAATTGTAAGACTAGAGTATATATTTATAAATTAATTAACGAGCTATGTTAATTTGTGACCGTATGAGTGTTTGAGAATCTTTTATGTTATTTTTTCGTCAGTTTTTAAATTAGTTATTCAACAGAATCATCAATTTGTCATCCGCGCTTAACTGTAATGTCATCTTTTATGAGCAAACTGTATGCTTTATACACGCACTAACTTTCAGTGATTAATCTAGTATGACACCCCATAAATAACGAATAGGTAAATATAGATGAGTAATCTCAACCTCAAAAAACCCCCTTTTTTATTTTTAAGAACGAGCTTATGCTCAGCGCTTCTGTTCATGTCAATTGGACTGCTAAGCGGATGTGATGATGATAACGAATCCGATACTAAAGTTAACTCTACCTTTGAGCCCATAAACTTAACCATTGCTCATATTAATGACCACCATTCTCATTTGGAACCTGAGGGCAAACAAAGCTTTTTGATTGATGGCATCACTTACCGTGCTGATAGAGGTGGGTTTGCTCGTATCAAAACCGTATTTGACGCATTAGAAGATACCTATGCAAATGGTAACTTTTTTAAGCTACATGCAGGTGATGCGATCACAGGCACGCGTTACTTTAGTTTTTATAAAGGCGATGCAGATGCTGACATGATGAATACCATTTGTTTTGATGCATTTAGTCTTGGAAACCATGAATTTGATGAAAGTGATACAGGATTAAAGACCTTTTTAGACAGGCTAAATGGTACTGAAGGCAATACTACCAACTGTAAAACCCCTGTGTTGGGCGCAAATGTGAAACCATCCTTAGGTACACCATTAGCCGCCAGCCAAGTAGATGATTATATTAAACCATATACCATCAAAACCACTAAAGACGGTGTACAGATTGGTATTATCGGCATAGATATTGCCAGTAAAACTAAAAACTCATCACGCCCGCTTACCTCAACTGAGTTTTTAGATGAAAAAATAACCGCACAAAACTATATCACTGAGCTTAAAAACAAAGGTATCGAGCACATTGTTTTATTAACGCATTACACCTATGAAAATGACAAAAAATTAGCTGCTGAATTGTCCGGTGTTGACATTATTATTGGTGGTGATTCGCACACATTACTGGGCGATTTCACACGCTACGGCGCATCTCCAGATGATAATTTTGGTGCTCAAGGCGAGTATCCAACAGTGATAACCAATAAAGATGGCGATACGGTATGTATTGGTCAAGCTTGGGAATACACCAAAGCTGTAGGTTTGATGGATGTTGGCTTTGATGATAAAGGTAAAGTGACTCACTGCCAAGGCTCGGCCATTATTCCAGTCGCTGAAACTTTTGAAAAATACAACGAAGCTAAGTCAGATTTTGAGCCTTTAGATGCGCAAAGCAATCAAACCCTACTGACTAAGTTATTAGCAGGTAAGGCCGACTTGTTAAGTAAAGACCTTATCTTGCCCTATAGCGAAAACACACAGGCAGCCGGTGTACTCGCCACTTACACTAACGCATTAGATGATAATTTATCTAAAAAGCTTGGTCATTCCGATGATGCACTTTGTCTTGTTCGTGTGCCTGGCACCACACGCTCTGCTGACATTGCTGGATGTGAAAAAACCGCTACTAGCGCACGTGGTAGTGACATTGCCCAAGTGGTGGCCAAGGCATTTTTAGATGGTGCTTTACGTGCGGACTTTGCTCTACAAAATGCGGGCGGTGTGCGCACCACAATGCCAGCGGGCGATTTGACCTATAACGATGCCTACACCCTACTCCCATTTGGTAATACACTGGTTAATCTGGAAATAACCGGTCAACAAGTCATTGATACTTTAGAAGATGCTATCTCTAACCACTTAGAGATGGGGGGCTCATCTGGCTCTCATCCTTATGCTGATGGCCTACGTTGGGATTTAGATCTGACTCAGGAAAAAGGTAAACGTGTGCGTAATGTTGAGACACGTGACCGTAAAACGGGGCAATGGTCTAACCTTGATTTGAATAAAACCTACATCATGGTTACCAATGATTATATCGCCGAAGGTCGCGATGGATACTTAACCCTTGGACCAATATTTGCGGATAAGAGCAAGGTGGAAGATACCAAACTTCTTTATACCCAATCTTTCATTGATTATGTGAATAAAGTCAGCACTATCAAACGCCCTGACCGTAGCGAATATTCACACAAGACGGTTATTACAGCGGATGGTACTTTGCTTGACCCATAAGACAGACTTGATTTACCGTTCGTGATACTTAACGCTGATGTGACAACAAAGAAAAAGAACTTATATCGTTTGTGGAGCAAACAAGACTTTATATATAACATAAAAAAACACCTGACAATATGTCAGGTGTTTTTTTGTTTTTCTAAGAAGGTAAAAAGATAGCCATTAACCAGAAACAGTCTTGGTAGTTTAAAAATCGTAGTTAACTGCAACTGTAGTAAAGCTTACTATACCAAATCTAAAAAGTCTGCCACAAAGTCATTCGCAGGATCGGCAATGAGCGCCTCTGGGGCGCCAATCTGCTCTACTGAGCCATGATTCATTACCACAATCTCGTCGGATACATCTCGCGCTTCCTCTTGGTCATGGGTTACCATGATACTGGTCACACCTAACTCGTGATGAATTGTTTTTAACCATGTTCGTAATTCTTTGCGCACTTTGGCGTCAAGTGCGCCAAACGGCTCATCTAATAGCAAAAGCTTAGGCTTAACTGCCAAAGCACGAGCCAATGCAATACGCTGACGCTGACCACCAGATAACTGATGGGGGTAGGCATTAGCTAAAGTGGGTAATTGTACTAAGTCAAGTAATTGGTTCACCCTTTTTTTGATATCGCTATTGCTGGGTCGCTCATCTTTTGGCAGCAGCTTCAACCCAAAGGCAATATTCTCACTAATGGTTTTATGACGGAACAAGGCATAGTGCTGAAACATAAAGCCAATATGGCGCTTTTGCACAGGGGTATCTGTGACATCCACCCCATCAAACAAGATGCGGCCACTGTCCGCATACTCAAGTCCTGCAATAATACGTAATAAGGTGGTCTTACCACAACCAGAGGGCCCCAGAAGTGTGGTTAACTTACCCGTTGGCACACTTAAAGAAATATCTTGCAGTGCGACAAAATTGCCAAAGCTTTTGTGAATTTTATGAATATCTATGCTCATCTTTACACTCTTTGTTAAGTTGCATTCATTGCACTTATAGTAACTGTACTTTTAATGAAAGCCATCTAAAGACAATGGACAAATGGACAGACAATAGGTTTATACCTTTATTGGCCTTACTCATTTGTGTGGCTTAATCATTTACTTGACTTGATCTTTGTTTGTCTTAGTTGACCGTGTCTGGTCAGTATTTATTCCTGTACTAGAAGCCGTATGCGATATACTGTCAATAATAGTAGGCATCTCTGGCTTATCGGCATCATGACCTTTAGGTATGACCAAAGCAGGTGCAGTAATTGCTGCACGGTCATTACCCTTAGCGTACTTACGAGTCTGTAGTTTTGACATCACTTGTTGCACAATTAACGTCAGTAATGCCAAAGCAGCCAGCAAGCTCGATAACGCAAATGCAGCCGTAAAGTTATACTCGTTATAGGCAATTTCCACTAACAATGGCATAGTATTGGTTTCGCCGCGGATATGGCCGGATACCACACTAACTGCACCAAACTCGCCCATCGCACGCGCATTAGTCAAAATAATACCGTATAACAGTGCCCATTTAATATTCGGTAAAGTAATATGCCAAAATACTTGCCAGCCTGAAGCACCCAAAGTCAATGCCGCCTGCTCTTCGCTATCGCCTTGAGACTGCATCAGAGGTATAAGCTCTCGAGCGATAAAGGGAAAGGTAACAAATAAAGTAGCCAAAACAATGCCCGGTACCGCAAATATCACTTGTATCCCCATTGATTCTAACCAACCACCCATGGTTGAGTTGAGACCAAAAAGCATGACAAACATTAGACCGGCAACCACTGGTGATACTGAAAATGGTAAATCCAGTAATGTGGTTACCAACTGCTTACCTTTAAACTGATAACGGGTAACCAGCCATGCGATGGCAATACCCAGAACAATATTAATGGGTAACACTATAGCCGCTGTAATTAAGGTCAATTTAATAGCGGAAATGGCCTCAGGATCAACCAATGCCGCAAGGTACAGCTCCCAGCCTCCTTTAAAAGCTTCGTAAAACACAGCCAATAACGGGACAACCAACATGACTATCATGAATACCGAAGCAACACCGATAAATAAGGCACGCACCCATGGTGCATCCTTAGTAGCGGCATTGTCTTGATAATTGTAGCCATTTGAAATTTGCATAACGCTTTCCTAGATTATCCCAATTTGCTTTACTTTAGCTAAATTTAATAACTGCACCTGTACGTACCTGAAATACTGTTACTACTATAGAGGTTGCCATAAGTTTGGCGGTAACAGTGCCTTCAGATAATTTTTATAACAGCGTTTATTTCGCACCAACTCGACGAGACAAATGCCACTGTAATAAGTTAATCGCCAGTAAGATAACAAAAGAGATAAGCAACATAAATAATGCAACAGCCGAAGCGCCTTCAATATCGAATTGCTCAAGTTTACTAATGATGATTAACGGCAAAATCTCAGATTGCATCGGAATATTACCAGCAATAAAGATGACAGACCCATACTCGCCAGTAGCACGAGCAAACATCATGCCAGCACCCATTAACAGCGCTGGAAATAGCTCTGGCAATATGATAGTACGAAAGGTGGTCAAGCGATTGGCACCCAATACGGCCGCTGCTTCTTCGAATTCAACCGATAACTCTTCTAATACGGGCTGTACAGCGCGAACAATAAACGGGAAGCTAACCACCACTAAGGCCAACCAAATACCAATTGGCGTAAATGCCACTTGAATGCCTACTTTGTCAAAAAACTGACCAATAAGCCCATTGGGCGCATATAAAGTGGCCAGTGAAATACCTGTGACTGCCGTGGGTAAGGCAAAAGGTAAATCGACTAAAGCATTAATTAAAGATTTGCCAAAAAATTCATAACGTACCAATACCCAAGCCACTAATGTGCCAAACACCATATTGGTCAACATGGCATAAAACGACATCTTTAACGACAAGATAATTGCTGCTTTCACTTGTGGCTGACTAATTGCTCCAATAAATCCGCTCCAGCCCATTTGAGTAGTGGTATACGCCATCATTGCAAAAGGTAATATAACCAAAAGCGATAAGCTTAAGACAGTAATACCCAGTGATAAGCCAAAGCCTGGCAGTACATTACGCTGACGCAATCTTGTTAGCCAAGAGCGTTTAGGTTCTGCTATCACTGTCGATGGGGCTGGTTGATTCATTACCGTCTCACTGCTTAGATTTTCAGATTGCTTCTTTAAATATCGCTACTTTAAAATAGCTACTTTTTAGGTAGTGCTCATGCTAACAGGGCTCGGTTATTAAGTTTAATGATGAATAAGGCTATCGTAGTGAATAAAAGGAATATACTTAGATTCTGGTACCCCCTTTTTAGATGACTTAATAGGTTAAATACTCAAACGCTATTTATCCTTTTATCCTTCACATGTTTATTGAACTTTTTATGTCACTTTCAATAGCCTATTGCTTACTGATTGAAACAATTGTAATTTATGAGGTAATAAGCTTTTACCCAACAAAAAATGCAGTTGGGAATAAGCGTTATCTATTAGATAACCGCTTATTCCCAACTGCATTCGTTGAATAAATAGACTGTGTTAATAGCCTGCCCTTAAAACTTGATTGCTTGGTCAATTAAAGGTTTGAAATAATTTAGAGCGTTACTGAAAACGCCCTATTATTAGTCAAGGTAGATAATTATTAACCAAACGTCTTGCTAAACCTATATAAAAACCGGATGTTGCAACTATCGTTTTATAACGAGCTTTTTATTAAAAGATGGTTTAGTTCGGTGCATTGATCGCCAATTGATCAAAGACGCCACCTTCACTAAAGAAGTTGTCCATAATTTCATCCCATGATCCAAAAACATCATTCGGACGGAAAGTATCTACTGGTGGTAGCTTGTCACTATTGGCCTCAAGTACAGATTGCACACTGGGGCGTAAGTACAAATCAGCTGCCAATTGCTGAGCCGCATCGCTCCATAAGTAGTTTAAATACTCTGTGGCAGCTTCGGTAGTGCCTTTCTTGTCAGTAACCGTCTTAACAACGGCTACTGGACTTTCTGATTTAATCGAATAATCGGGATAAACAATATCAACTTGACCTTTACCAAACTTTGTCGCCGCTAAATTTGACTCATTTTCAAAGGTAATTAGCACATCGCCAATATTACGTTGAACAAACGTAGTGGTCGCTGCACGCCCACCATTTTCATAAACTTTTACATTTTTAAGTAAGTCTTTCACAAAACCTTTGGTTTTATCTTCATCATTATTAAAAGTATGTAATCCATACCCATAAGCCCCTAAAAAGGCATATCGGCCATTACCGGTCACTTTTGGATTGGCCATGACGATTTCCACACCTGACTGAGTTAAATCCTCCCAACCTTTAATGTTTTTGGGGTTGTCTTTACGAACTAAAAACACGATGGTACTGGTAAAAGGAACCGAGTAATCTGGGAAGGCATCCGTCCAGTCGTCAGCTACTAGGCCTCTTTTTTGCAATAACTCAATATCAGAGCCTTGATTCATGGTTGCCACATCAGCTTGTAAGCCATTAGCAACTGAAAGAGCTTGTTTGCTTGATCCACCGTGGGACTGTTTGATTTTAATATTAACGTTAGGGTGTTCAGCTTTATAATGCTCAACAAACATAGGGTTGTAGTCTTTATAAAAGTCACGTGCTACGTCATAAGAGACGTTAAGTAGCTCTATATCTTTTGCTTCTGCCGAGGTTGCTTTAGTACTATCAGCATTGCTATCCGCTGTCTCATCTTTACTTTGATTGCTACAGGCGGATAGACCCAGCGCTAATGCTGCTACTGTGCTAATTGAAGCGAGCTTAGCGGTTTTTGTAAGGGTGCCTTGGCTGAAATTAAATGTAATTGCCATTTTTCTGTGTCCTTTGTTGGCAGAAGTATATTTTTTGATGCTGGTTATGCTAACAGGGGTTATGACTTATGTTTAGTGATGAGTTAGGCTATCGTATTGAAGAAATGGAATATGAATGGCTCTACTTAAAAGTTAAAATAGAAAAATAAAATGAGGCTCTGGTTAATAAAATAGCCATTGTGGTCATAACATTTTAAACTGGCAGAAGGTAAGACTGTTAGAAAAAAATGAGCGATTGTTTTGTGCTAATGCGGTGTTACTGATATATTAATATTCGTCTTTAGTCTAAGGCATTAAAGGTTTATAGCTATTTAACTGTTGATTGTATTTATATTTTCAGTCGTCAGTTAAATATTAAAAGTATCAGTAGGTTTATCATGAAGTAGTTATATTCATTAATGTTTAAGCATTAAACTTACCCCTAGCCTCAAGGAGCAAAGTTATTAAAAATCTAACCCTAAACACCCTGACCATTACTCTTTTTACCATTGGCCTTATTGGCTGTTCATCCACAGTAAATAACACTCATTCAACTACTCATTCAAACACGCAGAATGTTATCAATAAACATGCGGATAATCATGTTTCTATCTGGAGTTACCTTGGAGACAATGGTCCAGAATTTTGGGGTGATATCAAAGGAAATGAGACCTGTAAGATTGGCGAAGAACAGTCTCCCATTAATATTGAAACTGTATTAAAAAGCTCTGACGCTGCCCCTAAATCAAACTTTTCAACATCAAATATAGAAGTTATTAGTAATGGCCATACTGTCGTTTATACACCACAAGATGATAAAAATACAACAACTATTAAAGGCGAGTTATATACCTTAAAACAATTTCATTATCATACTCCAAGTGAACATCAAATATCTGGGGTAAACTATCCCGCTGAAATTCATTTTGTACATGCAAATGCTAATGGTCATTTAGCTGTGATTGGGGTTATGCTAAACCCGAATGCTACCAATACATCTAATGATACAAACTTTAAACGTTTGGTTAATAGTAGTAAGGCTACTGCTAAAACAGGTCAACCGGTTTTAGTAAAAAATATTAACATTAGTGAAATTCTACCAACAGCGACTGGCTTTTATCACTATCAAGGATCTTTAACAACACCTCCTTGCTCAGAAAAAGTACAGTGGTATGTGATGCAAAACCCAAAGTCCATCACTGCAACCCAGTTAGTAGACTTATCTACACTGTATGAAGGGAATAATCGCCCCGTGAAGCCTTTAGGTAAACGTGATGTTTTATTGGTTAAATAGTTGCACTTATGGTTATAATATTAATGATTGTCTAGGTTGCCTATTAAATCTGACCATTGTTAAATGATCAAATGTTAAATGATCAACTTAATCAAAGCCAATTCAGTAGCAAAAAAGTAAAAAAGAGCACCAAGTATTTTAAAGTTACTTGGTGCTCTTTAGGGTGCTCTTTAGAATATAGCGGCTTACCACTTAAAATTTGTCAAATTAATTTTAACGATATTTAAACCGCTGAAGCACCTGATAGCTTAATCTCAGCACGGTCTTCTTTGGCAATGCCTGCATAGTATTCGCGTAAGATTGCTAACACTTCTGGACGACTGAAATTCTCTGGCACTGGAGCATCTTCTGATAAAGCCTTACGTAGCTTGGTTCCCGATACTTTTACATGGTGCTCAGCATCATGCGGGCATGTTTTGGTCGATGCCATTGCTTGACACGCATTGCACCAGAAGGTCCAATCAATCTTGAGCGGCTTGGTCTCCAGCGCATCTTTATCGATAGTATCAAAGATGGCTTGCGCATCAAAGGGGCCGTAGTAATCGCCCACACCGGCATGATCACGACCAACAATCAAATGGCTACAACCATAGTTTTGACGGAAGAGCGCATGCAATAAAGCTTCGCGTGGGCCTGCATAACGCATATCTAAAGGGTAGCCTGCTTGAATGACCGTATCTTTTTTAAAGTAGTTATCAATTAATGTCTTAATGGCTTCTTGGCGCACTTCCGCGGGAATATCGCCCGGCTTTAAAGCACCTAGTAAAGAGTGAATCATTACCCCATCACAAATCTCGATAGCAATTTTTGCCAAATATTCATGTGAGCGGTGCATTGGGTTACGGGTTTGGAAGGCAGCCACGGTTTGCCAGTTTTTCTGTTCAAATAAAGCACGAGTTTCGGCGGGTGTTTTATAAATATCAGGATATAAAGTTGGGAATTCGCCTTGGCTAAATACCTTAACCGCACCTGCCACGTTTACCTCGCCTTGTTCTAATACTTGCTTAACTCCCGGATGCGCCTCATCGGTAGTGGTAAATACTTGCTGGCATTCGTGATTTTTATCAATAGTATAAGTTTCCTCAACGGTAATAACCCCCATGATCTCCCCATCCTCAGCGACCAATGCGACGTCATTACCTGGCGCTAGGGTATCTGCCTGCTCTTTAGTGGTTGACAGTGTGATGGGAATTGGCCAAAACAGACCATTATTACTGCCTGACTTTAAGGTCATCTCGTCGACAACCCCTTTCCAATCGGCTTGGTTCATAAAGCCATCTAGCGGAGTAAATCCACCAATGCCTAGCATGATTAAGTCACCCCGTTCGCGAGAGGTTAAGGTAATTTGTGGTAATGATTTGGCCGCTTCAAGTGCTTTACTCAGTGCTTCTCCTTCTAGCAACAAAGGCTTTAGCTCAGTGCTTCCATGCGGGGGTACGATGCTCGTTTTACCTAAGCGTTTTACTATTTTTTGTTCAGTCATAACATCATCCAGTACTTATAGAGAGTTTATAGAGTGCTAAAATAAGCTTAAATCAATGATCTAAACTCTTTTAAAAATTTGATTGCACTAGACTAACCAACTTTGCTTATTCTTATCTATGCTGTGTTTGGATATAGATATGACTATTATGAATTTATGGATTGGACAATGCCTAGGTAGTATAGTGCCATGATTTTTATTTATCTAAAGGCATAATAATTATGTATAAGTACACTCACGCGGACCAAGCCATGGTCGATGAACGGGTTGAGCAGTTTCGCGATCAAACCCGTCGTTACCTAGCTGGAGAGTTACCCGAGGAGCAATATTTACCATTGCGCTTACAAAACGGTCTTTATATTCAACGTCATGCGCCTATGTTACGTATTGCCGTGCCTTATGGTCTGTTGGCAAGCTATCAATTACGCAAGCTAGCAGATATTACACGCCGTTATGACAGAGGCTATGGTCATTTCACTACCCGCACTAACTTACAATTAAACTGGCCTAAGCTTGAAGAAGTACCGGATATCCTTGCTGAGTTGGCCTCGGTGCAGATGCACGCCATTCAGACGTCAGGAAACTGTATCCGTAATACCACCACTGATCCTTATGCGGGCGTTAATGCCAATGAGATTGAAGATCCACGCCCCTATTGTGAGATTATTCGTCAGTGGTCAACCTTTCACCCTGAGTTTGCATTTTTACCACGTAAATTCAAAATTGCTGTTATCGGGACATCAGAAGACCGAGCAGCCACTCAGGTTCATGATATCGGCTTACATATTATTAAAAATGAACAAGGCGAGATTGGCTTTGAGGTAATCGTCGGTGGTGGATTAGGTCGTACCCCTATTATCGGTAAGACCATACGTGAATTCTTACCGCGGAAACATTTATTGAGCTATTTAGATGCCATATTACGCGTCTATAACCTACACGGCCGACGTGACAACAAATATAAAGCCCGTATCAAAATTTTAGTAGAGAGTATGGGTGCTAGAGAGTTTGGTAAGCTGGTTGAAAAAGAATGGGAAACGTTCACTAAAGATGGACCGCTTACCTTAACAGAAGATAACTTTGCAACCGCTAAAAGCTACTTTCCAGAATTCGATTACGAAAACATCGATGAACTGGCCAGCAAAACCGAGCTCAACAAACACTTTGAAGAAAAGGCCTTTTCAGACTGGTATTCACGAAATACAGTAGCACACAAAGTTGCTGGCTATCGTGCTGTAATCGTCTCTTTAAAATCAGGTCTCGTTAATGGTAAATATGTACCTGCTGGAGATATTACCGATCATCAACTTGATCGCTTAGCTGACCTAGCAGATGAGTACAGCTTTGCTGAGATCCGTGCTACGCATCAGCAAAACTTAGTCTTTGCAGATGTTAAAGAGACTGATCTTTATGCGTTATGGCAAGCTCTAACGGAGCTTGACTTAGCACGGGCTAATATCGGTACACTTACTGATATGATTGTATGCCCAGGATTTGATTTATGTGCGCTGGCCAATGCCACTACTTATAACATCGCTGAGCAAATTGAGAAGTACTTTGATAATTTGGACTACTTATATGACTTGGGAGATATCCAGCTGAATATGTCTGGTTGTATGAACGCTTGTGCTCACCACCATGTTGGAGATATCGGTATTTTAGGTGTTGATAAAAAAGGCGAGCATTGGTATCAGATCAGCTTGGGTGGTAGCTCAAAAGAAGACACTCGTCTTGGTAATATCTTAGGGCGCTCTGTTGCCACTGAGGAGGTAGCACCAACCCTAAAGAAGATTTTAAACGTATATACTAATCAGCGCCACGTTGAAGGCGATAGCCCCGAACCCTTTGCTGACTTCGTGCAACGTGTGGGTATCGAACCATTCAAGGAGGCAGTATATGGGTAGTTATCATATCTTAAATGATGAAGCCATTAGCATGACAAATGATGATAGTTGGTATGCTATTAATACGGCTGAGCTTCCTGAATCTGTATCCATTAAAAGCATTCAGCTGAGTGAACTACTGCACAAAGACGAGCGCTTAGATGTGATCTTGCCATTAAATGAAGTCGTCGCTCCTAAGTCAGATACAAAAGCCACTACTACAGGCGCTCCTAAAGGATTATTAAAGGAGCTGTTAGATCTCATTGCAGGGCGCTCAAGCCGTATGGGACTGTGGGCAGATACCAATGTGAGTACTGACCAATTAGATGATTTACTTAAAGCCAGTAAGGATGCAGACCGTCCACTATTACATAACCTTGACCTAATCGTCTTATTTCAGCCAGCTTTTGTTGATGGACGTAGCTTTAGTCAAGCACGTCATCTGCGTCAACAGGGGTTTAAAGGCGAAATTCGCATCGCTGGCGAGTTTGGTCTTGACCAAATTGCTTACTTAAAACGTGCGGGAGTAGATAGTTTCGTCATTCCTGATGAGAAGATGACAGAAGATATTCCCTTCCTATTTAGTGCGCTACCCTCCTCATACGATGGTAGCGTAGCCAGTCAGTTACCCATGTTTAGATAAATTTTTAATGATTATTTTAGAGTTTTACTGATTAACTATTTCACTGATTAACTATTTTACATTTTTTCGCTTAAGGACATTTTATGAGCATCGATATCAATATTGACCAAGCTAACAAAGAATTAAACGGCAAGACACCAGAGCAAATCGTAGAATGGGCGTTAGCAAAAGCTGAAAATCCGATTATTACCACCAACTTCCGTCCGTACGAGTCTGCTATCTTACATTTAGTAGCCAAGCAAAAGCCTGACATCACTGTATTATGGGTAGACTCGGGTTATAATACTGATGCAACTTATAAGTTTGCCAACAAGCTGATTAAAGACTTAAATCTTAATGTCGTGACATATATTCCTAAGCAAACCAGCGCTCATCGTGATGCGACGTTTAATGGTATTCCAAGTGTTAACAACCCCCTACATGCTGAGTTTACTGAGCAAGTAAAACTTGAGCCATTCAAACGTGCCCTTAGTGAATTAAAACCTGACGTTTGGTTTAATGCTATTCGCAAGGATCAAACTGAATTCCGTCAGGGTTTAGACGTACTCAGCCAATCAAAAGATGGCGTGTTAAAAGTAGCGCCGTTGTTCTACAAAACTGACAACGATTTAGATGCTTACTTAGAAGAAAATGACTTACCCAATGAGTTTGATTACTTCGATCCCACTAAGGTTGAGGAAAACCGCGAGTGTGGATTGCATACTCAGCTGTAACTTTAGCTTTTAATAATAGATTTATTTATAAGAGATGATGATTTGGCTAATAAAAATACCGCTTCGATGTAAGCGGTGTTTTTTTTGTTTGTTATCTTTCATCTTATCCCACTAATGCTTAATAGCATTCAAGTCATCGGTTTTATATATGCTGCTATTTAACACGGATAAAACAAATTTCAAAAACTCCTAAAGAATAGAAAACCAGACTCTGTTATGAAAAATACGAATTAAGTAATATCAACTTCTAAGATGTTTGTTAACGCTTCTTACGACATAATGGCAACATATTTTCAGTGTAAGTTTTTGGATTATGGATACCTTTCCTTTATTTTTTAAATTAACAAATCAACCGGTATTAATTGTCGGTGGTGGCGAAGTGGCTCAGCGTAAAGCGGATCTGCTGTCTCGTGCTGGGGCACTTATTACGATATTGGCTCCAGAGATCAGTGAAGAGATACGTGAACTACTGGCTGATGAAAAACACAGCTTGATTACGGCGCAGTACGACAAAAAATATATTGAAGGTAAACGAATCGTCATCGCGGGTACAGACGATGAAAGATTAAACCGCCGAGTACATGCAGATTGTAAAGACTTAAACATACCGGTTAACGTGGTTGATACACCGCCACTGTGTGACTTTATATTCCCAGCCATTGTCGATAGAAACCCTATCGTTATCGGTATTTCATCAAATGGTAAAGCGCCTGTGCTGGCACGCCTTACCCGTGCTCGGTTGGAAACTTTAATACCTCAAGGCTATGGCAGACTGGCGAAGCTTGCCGGCGATATGCGAGATGAAGTCAAATCAAAAATACCGACACTAACGGGCAGACGTCAGTTTTGGGAAAAAGCGTTTGAAGGCAAGGTTAGTGAACTCATGTTTTCTGGACGTGACAGTGAGGCAGAAAAGGCGTTAAAAGATAATTTAGAGGCTGCTACTAATGAGATAGCAAGCAATACCTCGGATACAGAGTCTAACAATAAAAAAAATATAGGAGAGGTTTATATCGTCGGTGCTGGCCCCGGTGATCCTGAACTTTTGACGTTTAAGGCGTTGCGCCTTATGCAACAAGCCGATATTGTCTATCATGATGCGCTGGTATCGGCTGAGGTATTAGACCTTTGCCGCCGAGATGCGCACAAAGTATTTGTGGGTAAAAAACGCAGTAACCATGCCGTCGCTCAGCAAGGGATTAATCAATTGATGATCAATGCTGCCAAGTCAGGCAAACGTGTGGTGCGTCTAAAAGGTGGTGATCCCTTTGTGTTTGGGCGTGGTGGTGAGGAGATTCAAGCGTTACGTGCAGCCGGCATACCCTATCAAGTAGTGCCCGGTATTACTGCTGCTGGTGCTGCTGCTTGCTATACCGGCATACCCCTTACCCATCGTGACCATTCACAATCGGTGCGCTTCGTCACTGGTTTCTTAAAGTCTGGCGAGCCGAATAATGGCTTTGAATCTTTAACCAACCCTAATGAGACCATTGTCTTTTATATGGGGTTACATTCATTAGAGCGTTTGACCACAGGACTCATAAGCGCTGGACGTGATAAAGATACGCCGATTGCGATTGTGTCACATGCCAGTCTGCCAACCCAGCAAGTCATGACGGGTACGCTTAGCAATATTGTTGCCAAGCACGAGGCCAACCCACTACCAACACCAGCATTATTAATCGTAGGTGAGGTTGCCAAACTGCATGACAATCTGGCGTGGTATGGCGAACATATTAGCGATACCGATCAGCAGGCGCATGCGCTTAATATGGTTTAAGCCTCTTACTGCAACAACCCTAAGAAGAAACAAAAGCAGGGCCTCAGTATCGAAAGACTAAAAGCCTCAGAAATATGCGTATCAGAGCTCCACTTTTCTTAATGACTCAACTCGGTGCTCGTCCCTCGCACAACTGCAATTGCAGTGTTTTACTTAGACTATTTAAGTTAAACACCACAGCGATGTTAATTCTTTACTACGTGCTTCAAATAACGGATCCGTGATATCTTGGCTTTTACCATGAGTAGGCTCAGTGTCAAGTCGGTATTTTACCGTCAAACCAGCCTCTTCAAACCAGTCTAATAGTTCTTCACGGGTACGCAAGTTTAAATGCTCAGCCAAATCTGACAAAATCAGCCAAATCTCGCCATGCTCCGCTAAATGCTGCTTTGCGCCCATTAAGAACCCTCGTAGCATGGTACTATTGGCATCATAAACGGCATACTCTAACGGCGAGCTTGGCTTAGCGGGTAACCAAGGCGGATTACACACAATTATATTGGCAGATGGCGCATCTGTCGGAAATAAATCCGCCTGTTGCAATTGCACGTTCGCTAACTCTAAACGATTCAAATTATCCTGAGCGCAGTCCAACGCTCGAGGGCTTAAGTCCGTCGCTATGATCTGATTAAAGCCACGTTTGGCAAGTGCAATAGCGAGTAAGCCTGTGCCAGTACCAATGTCATAGGCAATATTACGACTGTCAGGTAGCGGTGCATCAAGCAGCAATTGCACATATTCTTGGCGAGTGGGTGCAAAAACTCCATAATGCGGGTAAATGGATAGTCCTAATGCCTTAATGGGCACCCCTTTTTCACGCCACTGCGCCGCCCCTATCGCCCCTTGTAGATCACGGAATGACAACATGCATGGTTCAGATATCTTGCCAAATGCCGCAGTACAAGCAGCACTCACATCAGGCGCACGACGTAGCTTGCTGATATAGTTTTCATCAAGCTGTAATAACAGACGACTTAATAATCGAGCCCGTTGCGATTGAACTTGGCGATTTTTATGAAAAAGACTGGGTAAGTCGTTGGAGAATTCTTTTAAATCAGTCGTAGTCGCACCTTCAATTATATCTTTCGCAGATTTGTTAAGTCCTTTACTCTTTTTACGCGCTTCAACACGATCTATACGTCGCTGGATGGCTTGTAGTAATTGCTTAGCATTATGAAAATCGCCTCGCCACAGCATAGACGTGCCAGCGTTGGCTAAGCGATAAGCCTCACCTGCTGTGGTTGTGTCATCGACTATTACGATACGGATTGGCGGCTCGTAATTACTTTGAGATATCCAAAGTGCCTTATGTTGGGTATCGCCTTCTTGCCAAGTTACATACTGTTTGGTTGGTTCTAACACTTGTTCTGCCTTTCACTTAAAAATTGGATAGGCATATCATACACTATAGTCAAAGAAGTCTAAAATGGTTACAAGGCAACCGAGTGCAAGTACTACTGGAGTAGGCTTAACGAGGTTAACGCCGTAACCGTTTAGTAGTTCGCTGACTATTATAGACAAGCCAACTTCGCCACACGAGAAGGTAACTACTCAAAGCTATTAGCAACCTTCTTAAAAAGCCGTTAAAGAAATAGGGTATCAACTTCTTAGAGCTGCT
The DNA here is from genome assembly GCF_057396285.1 of Psychrobacter sp. CX97. NCBI lineage: Bacteria > Pseudomonadati > Pseudomonadota > Gammaproteobacteria > Moraxellales > Moraxellaceae > Psychrobacter > Psychrobacter sp. CX97. The sequence continues at coordinate 102,525 of NZ_JBXYJE010000006.1, forward strand.
CAGAAGCCCGCTTAAAATTATTTGTGTTATGATATTTCAGTTACCAGTCTAGCTGTTAAATTTACTGCTTTTTCAAACCTTATTGCGTTGTACCTTCCTCAATGACGAACTCAAACTCTATGGCGAACTCAGATAAATCTCTTTCCGAAACCAATCCTTTAACCATACTGCACACCTCAGATTGGCATCTGGGCCGTCGATTATATGGTCAGATGCGCTATGAGGAATTTGAGGCTTTTTTAGCGTGGTTAGAAGACTCAATTAGCCGCTATCAAGTCGATGTTCTTATTGTCGCAGGTGATATCTTCGATACTATGACACCGAGCAATCGAGCACAGGCGTTGTATTATGAGTTTTTGGGGCGGGTTGCGCTTTCAACCTGTCAACATATCGTCATTGTGGCGGGCAATCATGACTCCCCTACCTTTCTTGATGCGCCCAGCAATATATTAAAGTCATTAAATGTGCATGTGGTCGGAACGGCTTGTGAGGATTTAGAAGCCGAGGTATTGACCCTTAATGATAGCGAAGGCTCTCCCTGTTGCATCATAACTGCTGTGCCTTATTTGCGTGATCGTGATGTGCGCAGTAGCCGAGCTGGTGAATCTGATAGTGATAAAGACAGCAAAGTCATTGAAGGTATTAAAGCCCATTATGATGGTGTGGCAGAAATTGCCAAAGCCAAACAAAATAAGCTTACTGAACAATACCAACGTCATATTCCGATTATCGCTACCGGTCATCTGTTTGCCTCTAGTGGACGTACCACAGATGATGATGGGGTACGCAGTCTTTATGTGGGCAATTTGGGTAATGTATCGGCTGATATGTTTGATGACTGTTTTGATTATGTGGCGCTTGGTCATTTGCATGTACCACAACGTGTCGGTGGATGTGAGCACATTCGTTATAGTGGTTCGCCGATTCCGATGGGTTTTGGGGAGGCTCGCCAGCAAAAGCAAGTTTTATTGATTCGGTTTGGTGACTTTATAAATGAGCGTTTTGATGAGAGTCAACAGTTAACACCTAATCCTAATGAAACCTCTATCACACCAATTTTACAAACATCTACGTCAGAAATATCAACTTCAAAAACACCCTTAAAAACATCGGTTAAGCCTAAACTTAAAAATCAAGACAGTCTATTTATTGATGATTTGTTTGCAGATCTTGATGATGAATTTAACGAAAGTAAAAACGAGCAACATAATACCCATAAATCGTCTGAAGAAATCCCGACTGAAATTATTACAACTGATCTAGCTAATGTAGATAGTTTTGAGACAGATAGCTTTAATATAGATAGCTTTGATATAAACGTTACCGACTCGCCTGCGCTTGTTTACCATGACCAAAATAAACAGATGCAGATTATGAGCATTCCTATACCTACATTTCAAAAGTTAATGCAGATTAAAGGAGATATGACACATATTGAGCAGTCCATAAACTCGCTACCAAAAGATGAAGTAATATGGTTGGAAGTTATCTATGAAGGTAATGAAATCGTTAGTAATCTTAATGAGGAAGTACAGGCGTTATTAGAAGGCACCGCATTTAAAGCGTTAAAAATAAAAAATACTAATAATTATAATAAGGTATTAACGTCGGAAAATAGCACTGAGACGCTACAAGACCTGAATGTGATGGAAGTGTTTGAACGCTGTATGACGGTACATGAAATCGCCGAGTCACAGAAGGACGAGCTACGGGATGCTTATCAGCAGATATTACATGAGGCGAGTCAGGAAGATGTTAACTCTGGGAAATTATAATTCATTCTAGTATTTATATACATTTCCTTTTAACTTTATAAGGATAAAACATGACTGACAGAAATATAAACTTACTAGATAATGAATCAGAAAAAATAAGGTTCGCAATTAATATGCTACCTACTGCTCTATTGATGCACGCATCTCCTGATTCAAAAAGTATTATGAAAGGTTTTAAACAACTATCTAAAGAATCCATTAGGCAAAAAATAGGATTAGCTAATATTTTCAACGATTTAATGACGTCTCTAAATACTAGACATTTTAGTTTCACAGATTTTGATTTACTTACAGGTAATATGTCTAAAGAGCCTTATCAATTACTATTAAAGTCGCTTGGTGCTGAAAATTTTACTGAGCTATATGAGTATGCAAAAGTAGTAGATGCCTATATAAATCAGCCGTTTGATAAAAATATAATTTTCGAAGTGAAGGACTATTTGGAAACTAAGTTTAATTATTATAATAACGATATAGTAGACACTATGTCAGTTGATGACTTTTATACTTGTTTGATTTTAAGTTTTATAGCCCATCCTGATGCTTGTATTCATTTTTATAGTTATTCTGAACTTATAAAGCCTATAAGTTTTGGCTGGTTATTTATGCATAAATTGGATCCTGACAAATGGGTATACAACTCAGAGCAAAATGGATATATTTCAATAAAGAAAAGTAATACTCCTTTTACTATACCTTCTCGTACTCTTATAGAATTATTACAAACTATAGGTTATTGGAAAACCAGGAAGGAAATGCCTAATAGTACATATGGAATAGATAGTAAGATTGATTGGAATACGGAGGATCCTGATGGTAAGCTAATTGACTTCATCAAGCGAAAGAAAGAGGGGAAATGGACTAGCCTTGATGACTTATATTGGTTACTAGGTTTCTTGAAACATCCTGAAAACGAACCTAATGAAACATTAGAAAACTGGCAAAAGTCATTTGTAGATTATATTACAACCGAGGACCTGAATAATCTTGGAGGACTTACCCCAAGTTTCGAAGGTATGATATGGTTTGTTTATGCATACTTTCAACTCATTTATATCGAAGCTGATAAAGAAAATAAACTAACTAAAAAAAACCAAGGTTGCAAATTGTATATAGAATATTATGATGTATGGCAGTCCATCACTGACTATTATGAACAAAAAGTAGATTCATCAATTAAAGATAATCGCATCGAGTGGTCTAATTTCTTAATAAAACAAGCCACCCCATTGAGGGAATAGCTTGATTTGACTACTCTAAATTATATGTTACTACTTTGACTTTTTTTGATTAGGGTTAAGTTGCTTACCTCGATTGCCCTGGTTTTGATCGTAAGTTTTGTTTGTACCTGAAGTTCCCTGATTATTATTTGAAATATCAGCTTGATGGTTTGATTTAGTCGTATTTTTACTTTTCATAATAAATATCCTTTTGCGATTGTATTAATTTCTTTAACTTATTTACGAGGTGGATTATTGTCACGCCCGCCACCCGAAGGATTACCAGTTGTACTTGGGAATCCTGCACCTTGTCCATTGTTAAGATAAATTTTCATAGTTATTGCTCCAATTGACGAATTTTAAATAATTTAATTGTAGGTATGGTTTTGTGCACTCCCTTACCTACGGCAGTAATATTAATTCAATCAATCAAATAAATCTGCCACAAAAAAATAGTTTTTGTTCAAAATTTGAACAATTTAGTTATTTATATTTAAATATTTTTTATTATTTAACTGGATAGTTATCTTTCTATTTTAAACACTAACCTCGCAGTTGGCATAGGCTGGGCTTCTAGCCCAGCAATTTAATCAAAGAGGTCTTTATTGAGAACATACCTACGCGACAAAACCAAAGGCGGTAGTTATTTTTACACGATTAATTTGAACGATAGAAGATCCAGCCTATTATCGAATCACATCTATGAGTTTAAACAAGCCTTTAGGAAAATAAAGCAATCTCAACCCTTTGAGCTTAATGCCTGTGTGGTGTTACACGACCACATTCACATGATAATTACGTTGCCCCAAGATAGTGCCAATTTTTCGAGGATTATAGCTGGTCTAAAAGGTAATTTTTCACGTCAGATACCGAAAACAGCCGAAGAGTTTATATCTCAATCTAGAGCTATGAAAAAAGAACGGGGTATATGGCAGAGACGATTTTGGGAACATAAGATAAGGGATGACTTAGATTATAACCGCCATGTAGATTATATACATTTCAATCCTGTTAAACATGGCTATGTTTCTAATCCAACTGATTGGCAGTATTCAACCATTCATCAATTTATTAAAAATGGTAGTTATCCTGCTGATTGGGGATGCGATTGTATTATGGATAGTTTGGCTACGGATTGTGATTGAGGCTGAGTTCAAAGTTATTTGCTGGGCTAAAAGCCCAGCCTACGCTTGCTGGTAGGTAGTGGGTTATTAGCTAAAATTTAGTTCCAGATTCAAACCTTAAAAGCACTATTTTAACTTTAATTAATCATTCCATAGTCTGTGATTATTAATATCAAAAAGCCTTATTTAATAAATTAGCAAAACGATTAACATCTATAACAGGTTGACTTTATGACCCTTTTTTCAATATTCAAACGTTACCAATGGCGCATTATTCTTACATTGATACTGGTGCTTGCCGAAGCAGGTGCTATGCTCATGCTACCTTTAACCATTGGTTTTGCGATTGATAGCTTGCTAAAGGGGCTGGGTACGGGTGTCTGGTATTTAGGGTTTTTAGGACTTGGCGTTGTTATCTCGGGAACGTTACGGCGGTTTTATGACACCCGCGTGTATTCGAAAATCTATGTTGATTTAAGCACCTAGATTGTTGAGCAACATACAGACGCCAATAATTCCACGCTTAATGCGCGCGTCACGATGTTAAAAGAGTTGGTAGAGTTTCTAGAAAATCAATTACCCGAATTGATTAACAGTGTGATTGGTCTCGTGGGCACAGTCATTATTTTATATGCTCTTGATTTTGAGATTTTTTTAGGTTGCTTGGCGATAATGGCATTAATGATACTGGTATTTATTGTCACAGGTAAGCTGACCACCAAGCTAAACCACCACTATAACAATGCGATGGAAGAACAAGTCGTAGCTATAGAAAACCGTCATACCCTGCCTGTACGAGGTTTTATGACCAAGCTTATGAGCTGGAATATCAAGCTCTCTGACCTTGAGACGGTTATTTTTGGAGTGATATGGCTCGGGATGATTGCGTTAATTGTATTTTCGGTGATTGAAGCAGTGGGCATCGGGCAAACCATACAAGCAGGAGCCGTCATGGCAATGGTGATGTATGTGTTTCAGTTTGCCGAAGGTGCTGGCATGTTGCCGTTATACGTTCAGCAATTTTTGCGCTTGCAAGAAATCTCTACTCGCTTAAAACAAATTAACGCCTAAACATTGAGACAACCATGCTTAAAAAAATCTTAATAATCTTGCTCGTCCTTGTTGTACTTGCAGTGATTATCATCTTTGCTATTTTTTATAAAGGCGATTTAACCAAAGCCGAGCTTGCAGACGAGTATATTAATAAGCAGTCCCAGTTTATGTCATTAGACGGTGAATTTGCAGGGGCAACTATGCACTACCGTGATGAGGGCAATCCTGATGCACCCGTTTTGGTTATGGTACATGGTGGCTTTGGGTCACTGCACAACTGGGAAGGCTGGATTGAACCGTTAAAGGATGATTATCGCCTTATTTCAATGGACTTATTAGGACATGGCTTAACGGGTACTTATCCAAAAAATGTCTATGACCGTTATACTGAACGTGATGCAATACACCAATTATTGCAAAAGTTGGGTATAGACCATTATAGTGTTGCTGGTAATTCCTTCGGGGGCGGTATTGCGTTAGAGATGGCGCTTAAGTTTCCTAGTGAGGTAGATAGCCTCATTTTGGTAGATTCTGAAGGTATACCAAATGGTGAAGACGGCTATGATATCTCGTTGTTTAGCGATGCGGACTTAGTCACCCCTGCTAGTCCTTCATATACCCAGTTAGCTTGGTATGAAAAGCTCGGGAGCAACTTTATTGGCCCAGCGGTCATCAAAAGCACGCTCGATAGTATGACTTATAATAAAGACTTATTAACCGATGACTATGTAGACCACTTCGGGCGTATCTTGCGTTATGACGGCAACCGTGAAGCGCAGTTATTGATGTTCCCGCAGGGTTTATATCTTATTTCGCAAAACGACAAGATGGATTTACTGCCTCGCTTGCCTAAAATAACTTGCCCCGTACTGGTCATGCAAGGTGCTGAAGACACGTTATTGCCCCTAGATGTTGCTAAGAAGTTTAATGATAATCTGCCTAATAGTGAGCTAGCTGTTATTAAGGAAGCAGGGCATATGCCGATGATTGAAAAACCTGTCGAGACCGCAGGGATTGTGAAAGGGTTTTTGGATGAAGTCATTAACTATTGAATACCTAGAACTACAATTGTTTATTAAATTGAGAGCTAGCGAGATTTGACTATCCTGTCTAAGTTTTAGAATGTGATTATTTTTAGAGTGTAACTAATTCTAGTTCCCGTAGGGTGCGTCCCACGCACCTTTTTATTCACAATGGTGATTGGTGCGCTGGGCGCACCCTACCGCCCACTCTCTAAAACAATTACCCTTTTAAAATAACAATAACCTTTCATCGGAGGAGCGGTTTAGCCTCGATTTTAGCGGATATACTGTACGGTTGAGTGAGTCTTTCAGAAAATCGCAGATTTTCTCTTGCGTCGGGGCAAAGCAGTGCTTTGCTTTATCCCTCCTCAGGCTGGGTTTTGGCGTGGCGCGCGAAGCAGGTGACACGTCAAACTTTAGCCACTCGCCTCACTCAATCGTGCAGATAGTAGCGAAAAGCGAGATGAGCTACCAATCCTGATTAACTTCAAAGCACCCTTTTAACTTCTTATTTCTAATATTAATTCTAAGAAACTATCATGCGCCTAATCGAACTACGACTCAAAAACCTAAACTCACTTAAAGGCGAATGGCATATCGATTTTAGCGATTCGGCGTTTGTGAATGAAGGGATTTTTGCCATTACGGGGCAGACGGGTGCAGGTAAGACCACGATTTTGGATGCCATTTGTTTGGCGCTGTATGGGGCGACCCCTCGCCTTGGTGAGATTACCTCAACCAATGATGTGATGACACGGCAGACTGGTGAATGCTATGCCGAAGTGGTGATTGAGTTGAACGGAGCTCAGTACCGTTGCCGTTGGGGTCAACGCCGAGCGTATGGCAAGTCTGATGGGAATTTGCAAAGTGCGACGCATGAGATCGCCGAGGTAAATATTGATAATCCGAGTGCGGGCGATAAAGTATTAGAAGAAAAATCTTCGCTGACGAAAAAGAAAATTATTGAACTGACGTCGATGGATTTTTCGCAGTTTACCCGTTCTATTTTACTGGCGCAGGGCAGTTTTTCGGCATTTTTGAAGGCGAAAGCGGATGAACGTGCTGATATTTTAGAGAAGATTACCGGTACACAGATTTATGCCGATATTTCTAAAAACGTGCATGAGAAGTTTCGTATCGAGAAGGAAGAGTTGGAGCGGATGCAAGCGGTGGCAAATAGTTTATCGCTCTTAGATGCCGATACCGAGGCGGAGTATCGAGAAACGATTGGCACTAAGAGTGGTGAGTTAGATAGTAAGAAAGCCACGCAGGCAGGGTTTGAAACACAAATTAAGTGGCTAGATGCGGTTGCGGATTTGCAGGCTAAGCAAAATCAGTATCAGCAAGATGTGCAGAATGCTGAGAAGGTAAAGTTGGAATTTACTGCGGATGCCGAGCGGTTGGATAAGGCAAACAAGGCGCTTGAGATTAGCAATGACTTTAATCAACTGGCGATTTATCGCCAGCAATTGGACAACGTAAAAATAGACCAGCATCAATGTAAAAAGAATTTGACCGAGGCTGAAGGTCAACTTAGCCAAAATAAGACTGATTTAGACCATGCCATATCAGCTGAGCAAACGGCATCAGATCAGTATGAGAGAGCACAACCTCTGATTAGTGACATAAGAGGAATCAATGGTCAAATTTCGCAGACTCAACAGCGTTTGCATGACCAACAGACTCGCCATAAAACATTAACCACCAATATTGATGCGTTAAATGCTTCTTTAAACACGTCTAAAACTAATCAAGCACAATTGCAGACTCAGCTGGATCAAGCAACCGATTATCTTGCTACTCGCTCGCATCATGAGCAACTTGTCAGTCATATTGAGTCCTTTCATCAGCTTGGGAAGCAAATTAAAAGCTTGTTAAGCAATAATGCGGATAAGGCGTTAAATAGAAGTCAGGCATTGAGTGACTTAGAGCAATTAAGGCAGAAACTTGAAACGCTCAAGAGTAACCAGCAACAAGCGGATGCTCAAATTGAACGTAAAAAACAAGAGGTTGACTCTTTAAAGGCACAACATCGTAACTTATTGCAAGGGCAAACTGTACAATCGCTACGTCATCAACTAAACCATATCGACCAAAGTGGCAAACAGCTTGATGATATGCGGGCGCAATTAAGTCAGCTAAGTGAGCTTACCTCACAAGTGCAAGCGTCTATTTCTTTACTACCGAGTAGTCAAGCTAAGATTGTTAAGTTTCAGCAGCGTATTGAGACGAATGAACAGACGCTAGATAGACTGAATACAGAGTATGAGGATAAAAAGACCAATTTAGAGCTATTACAACAAGTCGCTAAGCTTGAAGATTTTATTGATTTGTTGCAACACGATGAGCCTTGCCCGCTGTGTGGCTCGCTTGAGCATCCTTATGCGAGCAATCATCCGTTGTTAGAGAACACGTCACAGGATGGTTTGGATAAGCACTCTCCCATTTCTGAACTTAAAAACCGTTTAGGTGAATTATCGATTGAGATTAAGGATGTTGAGAAGCTTATTGCTGAAGATAAAATTAATTTGGCAACGTCGAAAAATGAGCTGAACGGTTATCAAAAACAGTTAAGTGAGCAGTTAGCTCAAGCATCAAAATTAGTCGTGAATAATGCCTCACAAATAGCGGCCTTTAAACAACGATTAAATAACGTTAGCCCTAAGCTTGTAGAGAGTTTTGATAAATATTCATTAGTTACGCAACTCAATGACTCGCAAAAGACTTTAAACTCATTTTTGGATAAACCTACTAATGAGGTCACAAACGAAAATTTAGATAAGATTAAGGCGATTACCGATGATTTAATGACGCTGCTGCAAAAGGTTATGCAAGATTTGTCGTCGCGCAAGGATGCGTTGAATACCTTGCTTGATGATAACGATACGTTAATGCAGGAGATTAGCAAAAGCGAAACGGCACTTAAATCTCTGCAAGATAACGCCCACTCTGCTTCGAAAGAAATAAATGATATCGAAACAGAGATTAAACTGAGTAATCAACAAGTTGCTAGTGATGACAGTTATATTGAGGGTAATATTACGGAGATTGAGCGTTTGATTCGCTCTATACGTGACATAGCCAGCGTTTATAAGAGTGATGATAGCGACAAGTGGGTAATGCTTGATAGTGAATTAAGCCAATTAAGTGACTCAATAACCGATAAAAAGACTTTGACGAAGCTAGAGCCTGAAACGGATATAGAACCCCTGCGTGAATATTGTCGAGGGATGCAACGACTGCAAAAAGTTTATGAACAACAGCGCGAGCTTCGCCAGTCGCTTAATAGTGACATTAGTAATTTAACTACCAAAATTGAAGGTTTAAAGGGTCAGCTAGAACAATTGCAAAGTGAACGGGATGCTTTATCTACTGCTATTAATGATTTGAAAAACAATCTACAGTCATTACAGAGCACTAGACAAACGCACTATCAGAAAATGGATAGTGAGCTTAATATTCAGGTGCCCAGTGTTGATGTTAAAAACAGCAATAAAGAAGCTCCTGCTTATGAAGTAGCAGATATAGACGCCATTGATAAACGCCTGCGTTTGGCGATGGATAGTGCCAGATTAACGTTATCTAAGGTGAGAGAATCATTTAATGATAACCAACAGCGTATTGAACAACTTAAGCAACAAGGGTTAAAACTGGATAAAGTAATAGCAGAAACCAGTGAAAAGTTAGACGAACAACAAACTGTGTTTGATGGGTTGTTAAAAGATAATGATTTTGCCGATGAAAGTGAGTTTAAAGATGCCATGCTAGAACGTGAAACTCGTGAGGTATTAGCCAGACAACAACAACAAATAGACAGTGATTTAAAAATTGCTGAGCATAGACTTGCAGATACCAAACTACAGTTAGAAGAAAAACTGGCGAATCCATTAATTGCGGTTGGTGAAGGTGATCAAAGCGATGCAACTGATAAGACGACGCTTACGACCAAACTTTCAGTAATAGAGGTTGAAATATCAGAGCTTAATAAACAAATTGGTGCGCTTGAACAAAAGCTTAAAGACAATGAAGTCAATAAAACCAATCAACAAGCACAACTTGAGGCAATTAAGCAGAAGCAACAATCATTTGCAGTTTGGCGTAATTTACGCGAGCTAATTGGCTCAGAAAGTGGTAAAAAATATCGCACCTTTGCGCAAGGTTTGACCTTCCAAATCATGGTTAGTAACGCCAATACTCAGCTTAAAAAGATGAGTGACCGTTATCTGCTTACTCGTGATGAGGAAAATCCGCTAGAGCTAAATGTTATTGATGACTATCAAGGTGGTGAGATTCGTAGTACTAAGAATTTGTCGGGTGGTGAAGGCTTTATAATTAGTCTGGCGTTGGCGCTTGGGTTATCCAAAATGGCGAGTCAAAATATCAGTGTTGATTCTCTATTTTTAGATGAAGGGTTTGGCACCCTTGATGAGGACTCGCTCGATATTGCACTTGATACTTTGACCAATCTGCAAGCAGAAGGCAAATTGATAGGGGTTATCTCGCACGTACAGAGCTTAAAAGAGCGTATATTGACTCAAATTAAGGTCGAAAAGATATCGGGTGGTCATAGTCAGCTTAGCGGTGCAGGGTGTTATGCTGTTAAAACATAACTTTATATCTCAATCTCAACTTAATAGCCGGCAATATTAATAACTGAATTATCAACAGTACTTTTAGCTGCTCAATTGGAAAATACTGAAAAGGGTGGCAAGTCCCCCTTTTTTCAAAGGGGGATTTAGGGGGATTTTAACGAAAACTCATCCCCAACTCTATTTTTACCTTCAGTTTAATATTCCCCATTATAATGATGACTTACACGTGAAAAGGTAGAGCGGTTTAGCCCTGACAGTAGCGGATATACTTGGTAAAGCAAAGGGCTGATACGCTTGCTTTAAACCGTTATCGCGAAGCAGGAACGGGTTAAAGCGTAGCGGTTCGCCCTTTGCAAACCAAGATAGTAGCGGATGGCAGGATTAGCTACATAATCTAAAAAACATCTCGCTACTCACTAATGAGTTTATTAATCTCGCTAATCATGACGGATAAAGCAGACAAGCTAACCGTGGTGCCTTCAAGATTTTCCATCTCATTAGCCATACTCTCAATAGATTGCTCATGAGCATTTTGCCACTGTTGTAACGCTTGCTCAGGCTCAACCTTTGACAGCAACTTGGTCATCATCTGTCTGATACTGCGTGACAGCTCGTTAAGTAGCGCATATCGGGCACGTCTGTCCCAATGATCTTGCTGAGGTAGATGCTCTACTTTATCCATCAACCAGTCGATATTCAGGTTTTGATACACTTCGAAATACAGCTTCGCTACCGCATCAATCGTGCAATCATATTGCTCTGCCAATAATACGGTATCTAACGCATCGATGGCATACGGCAGAATAGCAAAGGTCTGAGAATTACTTTGATCTAGGCCTACCGAGTTCAGATCTGCAATATCACCCTCCAGATTTGCATCAAACTGGGTGGCAATGATGCCTTGAGGCTGGGTCAATTCCTCTACCCCTTTTTTGAAGCGATCAACTGTATTTGCCACTTCTAAATCGCTGCCATAAGCATTGATTAACCAGACGATACCTTGCTCTAGCACGTCTCTTATTCTATTCTCAAGCTCAAGTAAGGTGATGGCATCGACCTGATTATCGAGTGCTTCAAGCGTTTTCCAGCTTTGTGTAACTTGGAAAATATCTCTGGCAATCGCATACGCTCGGATAATGGTCGCAATGGACTGATTGGTCTCTTCAAATAGGCGGAAAATCGCTTCGATACCCAGACGGTTCACCACACTATTGGTTAAATAGGTACTGATGATTTCACGGTGTAAACGGTGACGGGTCATCTCTTCAAAAAAGCGATTTGCTAACTCATCTGGGAAGTATTTACGTAGCTCATTGACAAAATAGGGATCATTTGGTAAGTCTGATGCTAACAATTGATCATAAACCCACATTTTGCCATACGCTAATATCACTGACAGCTCTGGACGGGTCATGCCAGTTCCTGTTCGTCTGCGCTGCTCAATGACCTCATTAGTAGGCAAAAATTCAATGGCTCTGTCCAAACGGCCTTCGGACTCTAAATAGTTAATGATGCGCTTATGATCGGTTAGATTATCCATAGCATTTAAATGGCTAAGCTCTATGGCCTGCGGCTGCAGATAATTTTGACGTAAGACTAAGTCTCCCACCTCATCCGTCATACTTTTTAATAACTCATTGCGCTGCTTGGTGGTCATATCACCTTGTTCAACCACCTTGCCCAATAAGATTTTTATATTCACTTCATGATCTGAGCAATTAACACCACCTGAGTTGTCAATAGCATCGGTATACAGTTGCCCACCTTTTTGTTCTGGACCCCCATATAGGGCATATTCAATACGGCCTTGCTGGGTACAGCCTAAGTTACCCCCTTCCCCAAAGACTTTGGCTCTGATTTCTTTACCATTAACCCTAACGGCATCATTGGCTCGGTCGCCCACATCAGCATGGCTCTCTTCACTGGATTTGACATACGTACCGATACCGCCATTCCAAATCAAATCCACTGGAGCTTTCAGCAGCTTATTTATCAGCTCATTTGGCGTTAGGGTATCGTCTTCAATGTCAAATGCAGACTTCATCTCTGCTGAGATATGAATAGATTTATCTTGACGAGAAAATACCCCACCACCTTCGCTAATGAGGGACTTGTCGTAATCATCCCAAGTAGATCGGGGCAAGTTAAACAAGCGTTCACGCTCTGCGTATGAGTTCTGTAAATCTGGATTGGGATCAATAAAAATATGCAGGTGATTAAAGGCGGCTTGCAGTTTAGTGAACTTAGAAAGTAGCATACCATTACCAAACACATCTCCACTCATATCACCAATACCCACCACCGTAAAGTCATCTTTATGCTGAATGTCACGGCCTAGCATTCTAAAGTGTCGTTTTACCGACTCCCAAGCACCGCGGGCGGTGATACCCATCGCTTTGTGGTCATAACCGACTGAACCACCTGAAGCAAAGGCATCATCTAACCAAAACCCATATTCAGCTGCTACTGCATTAGCCACATCAGAGAAGCTCGCGGTACCTTTATCCGCTGCTACCACCAAATAGGGGTCATCCTCATCATGACGCACCGTATTATTCGGAGGCACTACCTTACCGTCGACTAGGTTATCAGTGATGTCTAGCATTCCTCTTAAAAAAGTCTGATAACAGGCTATCCCTTCTTTTTGAAAAACATCTCTACCATCTGCTGGTGTCTTTTGTTTAACAATGAAACCACCTTTAGAACCAACCGGTACAATAACCGCATTTTTAACCATTTGAGCTTTCACTAAGCCCAAGACTTCCGTACGAAAGTCTTCCATTCGATCTGACCAACGCAGTCCGCCCCTTGCTACTTTGCCACCACGCAGATGTATCGCTTCAACACGTGGAGAGTAAACAAAGATTTCAAACATAGGTTTTGGCTTGGGCAGGTTGGGTATCCTACTGGCTGCAAACTTAAAGGACAGTCTATCTTTACGATTACCCTCATTATCACGCTGATAAAAGTTGGTACGAAGCATAGCGTTGATTAAATCAAGATACCATTGCAAGATTCTATCTTCATCTAAGCTCTCAACTTTTGATAGTGCATTTTTAAGTTGATCTTTAAGTTCACTGACTTTAGTTTTACGGTCATCATTGCCTATCGATGGATTCATTCGGGTATCAAACAACTTAACCAATAACACGGCAATATCACCATGCTTCACTAAAGTTTGCTGAATGTAGTTGCTTGAGAACGGCGCTTTTGCTTGTAAAATATAACGCATTAGTGCTCTTAGAACCACAACTTCATGAGTATCTAAGCGGGTAGCCAATACCAACTCATTAAGCGGGTCACTTTCAACTCGACCTGCCCAAATTTGTGCCAAGCTGTCCTCAAACTGCTCACGCACCACTTTTAAATTGATAGTTTGAGCATGACGAAGGGTTAACTCATATTCTTGCAACCAAGTCGGTTGATCAGCCACATCAAACTCATAGGTCTGAGCTGAGATAACAGACACACCAAAGTCTTCTAAAATGGGTAATATATTCGATAAGATGGCAGGATGATTTAAGCCGTATAATTTTAAATGCAGCTGATTTTTCTCATCACCTGTAGACTGATAGATTTTCCATATCATTGGATTATCGCTGCTGAGTCTTGCCAGCCTTTTAATATCAGTAGCGCCAGTACGGACATCAAATGTTTCTTTATAAGCGGCTGGAATACTCTGTAAATAACGCTTTAGTAAACTATTGGCTTGTTTTTCGCCAAGCGTCTCAACCATAACCTGCTGATACTGATCTGACCAATCATCCATTAGCCCGTTAAGTTCATCTTCTAAATGATCTATATCTACAGCATTAATATTGCCTGGTTCAGTACGCACATGCACATGCACCCGAGCATGATAAGACTCATCAAATTCGGTAGTAAACCTCGCTGAGTAACCGTTAAACGCATCAATCAAAGCTTGTTGCATTTTCAGGCGCATTCCGGTATTGAATTTGTCACTTGGAATATATACCAAACATGACACAAAGCGCTGATAATGGTCCACACGGCAGAACAAACTCAAGCGTTTTTTATCTTTAATCTGAGCTATGCCTGTAACAATGGTATATAGCTCATCAGTACTTGCCTGAAACAAATCATCTCGAGGCAAGGCATTAATGATGTGCATGTATTTACGGTAGTTATAGCCATTTAATGGAAAATCTGCCATTTCCATAATTTTTTTGCATTTTTCACGCAATAAAGGAATCTGTTGCACACTTGATTGATAAGCTTGTGAGGTTAATAAACCAACAAAACGGTATTCACCAATTAACTGTCCCGACTCATCATATTTATGAATACCCAGAAAATCCATATAAACTGGACGGTGAATTGGAGACAGTTGACTCGATTTAGATAACAATACAACACGAGGTACGGTCATCAGTACCTTTAAACTATCGGGTAGCTGCGAGAAGCTTTTTGAACGTTTGTCTTCAGTATCTCCGTTTAACAGGCCTAAACCACTATTGCCAACGGCGATGAGATCTATCCTTTGTGCAACTTCAGGAGACAGAGCGGTATCAGAATCAATATCTAGCTTTGGTAAATGCTCAACGCCTTCAAGACGGTACTCTTTAAACCCTAGAAATATAAAATGATCATCTAAAATCCACTGTAAGAACGCCTTAAGTTCCTCAGCACTATGGTACAGCTCGGGAATAGGGTTTTTGTCTAACTCATTTTTGACATGGCTAAGCTTATTACGCATAGCTTGCCAATCCCCAACTATGGTATCGAGAGTCGATATTTTGTCTTTTAATAGCTCTCTCAAAGCCTCCATTGTCTCGCTATCAGTATTCTCAATCTCACAATGCACGACCGATAAATAGCGGGTATCACTATCTTGTACATCTTTAATACAAACAATCTCGCCTTGATCATCTCGATCAACATCTATGATGTTGTTATGAATCCAATGCACATCTAGCCCAAGCTCATCAATGCACATTGATAAAGTCTCTACCAGAAAAGGTCTATTATAAGCGACCAGTTGCAATACCGTGTGACGGCTATGGAAATGCTCCTCTTCGACATTTGGATTAAATAAGCAAATCTCAGGCTGATTGTCTTGATAAGACTTTAATAAAACAAAATGATGCAGCGCTATTCCCGCCAAATCTATATCTGATACTTTTTCAGCCATTCGTGGTGCTAAATTTTGATAATATACGGAGATAAAGTCCTCTACTAAGTTTTTATCATTACTGACATATCCCTGTGCAATATTTATTATATTTTTAAGACGATCATTACTTAGAGAATGCTTATTTTTCATTTTTAACCCTTTATATTATTTGTTTTAAATTATTTTTAGACACTAAGGCAATGCGTTAAAGACTCTAAATCTCGCTCATAAAAATCAGTTTTTCATCCGATTTAATAATCTACCCTTATATCTTGTGTACCTTGCTTTTTTATATCGCCTTTTTTACACTTATTTCATGGCAAAATTAATTCATCCTAACTCATAGACTTCTATCACTGCAAAACGAGGGCTTGTTCTTATAATTCCAGTGAGAACAAGCCCTGATTTTGTGATAGAAGAATTAAACGTATTAGGATTATATATATTTAATAGCCCGCATAATGACTATTAAATATGTGAAGCAAACAAGTTTATGATAACCACTATGAACACTCTGACCGTTTATATAACCTATCTATTGATATCATTCAGCTAGTTATGCATTGTCTATGCTAATTCTACCTTCTGTTGCTCTCAGACTAAAGGGTTTAACAATGTTTCATAAGTCGTCTAGTCAATCATAATAATAAGTAGGCGATTGAACAAAAAAAAGCAATAAGATAGATGGCTTGGTAATCACCCCAAAAAATAATAACACGTAAAAGTAGAAACTAACTGCTAAAATACTAGCAGGAGATTTCGACATGAAAAAATCAAGATTTACCGACACTCAGATCGTTAATATACTCAAACAGGCAGAACAAGGCGTACCAGTCACTGACATACTACGTGATGAGCGAGGATAAGTTACTGTCCAGTGGACAGTAACCCGAAGTGCAAGACGAAGAGCTATGCTCGTAGTAATATTAGCCAAAGTACCTTCTACAATGAAGAGCGTTAAAAAACAGTCTGGGGGACTGTTTTAGCGATGCAAGACGTAGCGATAGCGAAGTTCGAAGCAAATACGGCGGTATGGATGCCTCACTGATTACCCGTCTTAAAGAATTAGAGGCTGAGAATGCCCGCTTGAAAAAGATGTACGCCGAGGAAAGGCTTAAATCAGACATCTTACAGGATGCCCTGTCAAAAAAGTGGTAGCGCCCTCTAGGCGCAAAGAGCTTGCTGAGCATTACATCAAAGCCACAGCCATTAGTATACGCTTGGCCTGTCTGATCTTTAACATCAGCATAACCTGCTATTACTATCAGCCAAAGACAGCGGATGAGAATGAGCAGATAGCCAGGCTGTTGATTGATCTGACAAACAGTCATAAAAACTGGGGCTTTAAGCTATGTTTTCTATACTTAAGAAATGTACTCGGATTACCTTACAACCATAAGCGAGTTTATCGTATCTACCGTGAGCTTGAATTAAACCTGAAAATCAAGCCTAAACACCGTATTAAACGAGACAAACCCAAAAAGCTTGCTGTGCCAGCTAACATCAATCAAAGCTGGAGTATGGACTTTATGCACGATGCCTTAACCGATGGTAGGTCTATTAGATTCTTTAATGTCATTGATGACTTTAATCGTGAAGCATTAACCATAGAGGTTGACTTCTCACTACCCGCTCAAAGAGTGATACGCCGTTTAAATCAGCTCATAGAATGCCGTGGTAAGCCTGATCAAATCAGGTGTGACAATGGCCCTGAGTATATCAGCAATGATTTAAAAGACTGGGCAACTAAGCAAGGTATCGTTATTGAATATATTGAGTCTGGCAATCCTCAGCAAAATGCTTATGTAGAGCGCTTTAATAAAACAGTACGTTATGATTGGCTTAATCAGGAGTTGTTTGATAGTTTAGATCAAGTGAGACAGCAGGCCCAGGCTTGGCTTAATCACTATAATAACGAGAGACCCAATATGGGTAATGAGGGCTTTACGCCGATTCAGAAACTTAATATGGCAGCTTAGTTCTACTTATTTAGTGTTTTAAATATGGGGGTATTTCCTGATCGTCGCATCAAATCTAGACATAACATCACCTTTAAACTTAACAATAAAAAGAGTTAGCTTTAATAGGAATGCCTTTTAAGATACTTTCTATATCCTTACATACTATTTGGGAACTCAACTTTGCTATAGCGTCATCTTCACTCTCTTTATGGCCTACCTGAACAACACCGAAACAAATTTGACCTTGTTGCTTACATTTACTTAAAAAGCTAATTCCAATCCAGTTTAAGTGCTCAGATCCATCTTTTTTGTTATAAGAAAGAATATTTACATCAGTTATAAAGCAACACCAAGTATTATTGTTTAAAGTAAACTGAAATATAAAGTCTATTTCTTTTTCTATTTTTAGAGCCTCTCTGTTATCAAAGAGGCCCATTAATTGCGAATGAAAATCTTTCAGGTCTTTATGATTTTTAGCACCAATAAAACAAAATTGTGTCATTTCATTCTCTCATTGAAGTGATAGCTGTTGTTAATACATTGAAACTGTGTTATTTGACATTTAGTAAGTGTCACTATATAAAACAAAATCAATAAGTTTTTCTATAGTCTTCTTTTCTTCGATAGGATTTCCTGATGTTTTATCAAATTTTAAACAATTAGATAAAAACTCATTAGTAATTAATATCTTATCCTCATTTGAAAGCTTAGCTTCTTCAATTTTTTTTGATGACTGATATAGCATATCGTTCTAACGGGTAATAAGCCTCATCATTTTTATGTCTACTAATAAATTCTAATATTTGACTGCAATGAGTTTAAAAATAGATTTCTGATGCACAGTCATGTATTTAAGTTTGCCTAAGTTTTATACATAAAATTAATTATGAGTAAATTCTAAAAATGTCTGGTTGCCTCCTATAAAAATCGTTGGATAGGTGGATAATAATGTGCAAAAACGACACAAATTTAAACTAGCCACAATACTGGAAAATACTACATCCTCAGGCTTAACACGGTCAGGTTAGAATAACATTCGGATAATGTAGCATGGTTTAGGAAAACTCTCGTTGACCAAACAATCTCAAGATAAAAATCTATCTAAGAACGAAATAGCCGAGGTTTTCCTTGCTTCATTTATGTTAGATTGTAGGATAGTTATTGATTTAGCAAATTACCTTCGACTACTTGTATTATTAGCTCTTTTGATTCATTTTACTTTTATAAACTTAAAGTAGCTTAATTTATGGTAAATTTGCCTAAATTTCTAGTTTAAATATAGGATAATTCATTATGTCTTCTACCTCCGAACCCAATAGAGAGGTTTCTAAAGCCGATAAATCGTCTGCAGATGAGATGGCGTTGGCGCACGCTGAATCCTTAGGCTCTAAACATTCAGGTTTTCTACAACCTTCTCCCAATAATACGAAGTCTCATTTATTGGCCATAGGTTATCAGCTACTTGCTAATAAAGGCTTTACTGCGGTGGGTATCAAACAAATATTGGATACTGCAGGCGTTCCTAAAGGCTCTTTCTATCATTATTTTGATTCCAAAGAAGCCTTTGGGGAAGCCGTTATCAATGGGTATTTCAAACATTATAAAAACCGTCTTGATTCAATATCTTCACAAGACATCAGCGCGCAACAAAAGCTCTACACCTACTTTGAGTTCTGGTACAACACGCAACAGAACCAATGCGACCATGAAAAATGCTTAGTGGTCAAACTTAGTGGTGAGGTTGCCGATATCTCAGACCCGATGCGTGATGCGCTAGCCGGAGGATGTAAGCAGACCGTTGATTGGATAAGCTCGCAAATTGAAGCCGCTTGGGCTGAGAATTCGATACCTAAAATAAACGGATTAAGTGCTGATAGTTTGGCGAAGCGTTGGTATTATGCTTGGCTTGGTGCCAGTCTCATTGCTAAAACAAGTCAGTCTAATTACCCTTTAGAAGAAGTATGGGAAATGACAAATCATGATTTGGGATATGGCGCTTAGTTCCTAATAGTCCTCTTATTGTGTATTCTGTTCTAAAAGTACTTTTGATTCATGATTGTACTTTTAACTCTTAATTGTAATTTTGATTTTTAATAAAGAGAGATACTGGTTTAAGTTATACCCCATCTAGAAATTAACCTATCATGAAAAGCGAGTGCACGCACTACAAATAGTAGGTTCAATGAGCTTGACAAAAATAGATTATTTTCAAGAAAAAGTATTTTCTATTAGCTAATACTTTAATCGCTCACACACCCCTGAATAATAGTTCGCTACATAAGGCATTACTTAGTTTCAATACGTAGTTTCAATACTCGGTTACAATTATTATCACATATTTACTAGACGACCGGTCTATTCTAGCTGTATTATGAGTCACTCCATTCTAAAATTCATATATAAATTCATTGTTTTATGAGGTGATCATGAATAACTTCCAATATTACAATCCCGTCCGTATCGTATTTGGGGAAGGCCAGATTGAACAATTATCGAAACTTGTGCCTGAAAATGCCCGTGTATTAATAACCTATGGAGGCGGTTCAGCCAAACGTACGGGAACTCTTGACGAAGTCAAAACAGCACTTGAGTCTAATGGTAACCGTGAGATTTTTGAGTTTGGCGGTATTGAGCCAAATCCTGAATTCACTACCCTAATGAAAGCAGCGGATATGGTGAATCAGTACGATATTGACTTCATATTAGCAGTGGGTGGAGGTTCGGTTATTGATGGCAGTAAATTTGTGGCATTAGTGTCATCGTTGAAAGATGAAGATGGTAGTGTATCTCGTGATAAAGCATGGGAGGCATTGACCAGCTATTGCAAAGATATTGATTCTGCCGTGGACTTAGGTACAGTATTAACCATACCTGCCACAGGCTCTGAGATGAACTCTGGCGGTGTCATCAATTATAGTGAGCGGCATGCTAAATTGCCCTTTGGTAATCCTCTGGTCTATCCAAAATTCTCAATACTAGACCCTACCAAGACCCTTACTCTACCTGAGCGTCAAGTGATGAACGGTATAGCCGATGCGTATGTTCACGTCATGGAGCAATATTTAACCTACCCCGTCAATGCCAAGGTACAAGATGCGTTTGCAGAGAGTTTGCTTAAAATACTCATTAGCGAGGGCTTAGCGGTCAAAGAGAGTCCTGATGACCTTGAAATTCGTAAAAATATCATGTGGACAGCCACGATGGCACTTAATGGTCTTATTGGTGCTGGTGTTCCGCAAGATTGGACAACTCATATGATTGGTCATGAGCTTACCTCGCTACATGGCATTGACCATGCTCGAACGTTAACGATTGTATTGCCATCGGTCATGCGTGAGCTTAAAGAGAGCAAAAAAGAGAAGTTAATACAATATGCTCATAATGTCTGGAATATCAATACAGAGGATGACACATTAACCGATGATGAGATCATCGAAAACGCTATTAGCTATACCGAAGAATTTTTTAAAAGTCTAG
Organism: Psychrobacter sp. CX97; assembly: GCF_057396285.1. Classification (NCBI taxonomy): domain Bacteria; kingdom Pseudomonadati; phylum Pseudomonadota; class Gammaproteobacteria; order Moraxellales; family Moraxellaceae; genus Psychrobacter; species Psychrobacter sp. CX97. Next base: position 123,883 of record NZ_JBXYJE010000006.1, read on the forward strand.
GTCTACCTGTAGATCTAGCTGATGCTGAATTGGATGACACAGCGATTGAGCCTATTGTAAAGCAACTACAAGAGCATGGTATGGTCAAGTTGGGAGAACATAAGTCCAATGACTTGGACGTCTCACGTCGCATCTTACAAAGAGCAGCAGGTACCGAGTCATCGGACAACGCTTAAGATCAAAACTAATCTTAAATCCTAATACAACTCAGAAAACAAATCATAAAATAGCTCTTAAAACAGCTGGTAAGAATAAACACTTTAACTAGGATAATAAAAATGACATTTGCAAACTCACAGTCAAAAGACAGCAACCGCCAAATTAAACTGGCCAGCCGTCCTCATGGTAAGCCCACTGATGATAATTTTGAATTAACAAGCGCTGATATTCCCACCCCAGCGGCTAATGAAATGCTGCTGCGTACGCTTTACCTATCGCTAGACCCTTATATGCGGGGTCGCATGAGTGATGCAAAAAGCTATGCCGATCCTCTACAAATTGGGGATGTAATGCTAGGCGCTACCGTGTCACAAGTGGTTGAGTCAAATCTCGACAATTTCAAACAAGGCGATATTGTCATCGCTTATTCAGGGTGGCAGGATTATAGCGTGAGTGATGGCGAAGGCGTCTATAAACTGACCAGTGATATGAGCCATCCCTCTTACGGTCTTGGTGTGCTAGGTATGCCAGGATTTACAGGCTACATGGGCTTAACGGATATCGGTAAACCGCAAACAGGTGAAACCTTGGTAGTTGCAGCGGCGACAGGTCCAGTGGGCGCCACCGTCGGTCAAGTGGGCAAATTGCATGATTTAAAGGTCATCGGTGTCGCTGGTGGTGCAGATAAGTGCAGATATGCGGTTGAAGAGTTAGGCTTTGATCAGTGTATCGATCACTATGCCGATGACTTTGAAGAGCAGCTAGCAGTAGCTTGCCCAGATGGTATTGATATTTATTATGAAAACGTTGGTGGTCGCGTATTTGATGCTGTATTGCCGCTACTCAACGCCCATGCGCGTATTCCGGTTTGTGGTCTTGCTGCTCATTATAATCAGACTGAGTTACCAGAGGGTAAGGACCGCTTAAGCTTATTGATGAGTACGATTTTAAGACAACGCTTAACCGTTAAAGGCTTTATTATATTTGAAGAGTACGGTGACCACTTCCCTCAATTTTTACAAACTATGGGGACACTGGTCTCAGAAGGGAAAGTTAAGACCAAAGAACACATCATTGATGGTTTAGGTAATGCCCCTCAAGGCTTTGTCGATATGTTAGAGGGGAATAACTTTGGCAAGACAGTGGTAAAAGTTGCTGACCCTGAATAACTTCTATTAGTGTATAAGATTTTAAAAGCGTAATACAAAAATCTATAAAACTGTCAATCTTGTTAAAAACGGTTAATTATAACCGTTAAATTATGAAGGTTAAATTATAAAGGTTAAATTATGAAAATATTAATGGTACTAACGTCACATGACAAGCTTGGAGATACAGGCAAACAAACGGGCTTTTGGCTAGAAGAGTTTGCAGCACCCTATTATGCCTTTAAAGATGCTGGGGTTGACATCACGTTAGCATCGCCTGCAGGTGGTCAACCCCCACTTGACCCAAGCAGTGACTCAGCAGATGCACAGACTGAATCTACAGATCGGTTTAAAGAAGATGCAGCAGCTCAAGAGCACTTAGCCACGACTCATAAACTGGCAGATATCAACGCTGCTGATTATGATGCAGTATTTTACCCTGGTGGTCATGGCCCAATGTGGGACTTAGCCAATGACAAAGAATCGATTGCCTTAATTGAAGACTTTGTGAATACAGCCAAACCTGTTGCATTTGTTTGCCATGCGCCCGCCGCCCTTAAAAACGTGAAAGTTGATGGCGAATTTTTAGTTAAAAACAAGAAAGTAACGGGCTTTAGTAATACGGAAGAAGATGCGGTTGGCCTAACTAATGTTGTTCCTTTCTTACTAGAAGATGCCTTAAAAGAAAATGGTGGTCTTTACGAAAGAGGTCCTGACTGGCAGTCATACGTTGTAGAAGATGGCTTACTAGTAACTGGTCAAAACCCTGCTTCATCTGAAGAAGTTGCCAAAAGACTTATTCATAAACTTCAATCTTAAGGAGCCCTAAATGATTAAATTACACCATCTCAATCAGTCACGTTCACTACGCATATTATGGTTATTAGAAGAGCTCGGACAGCCTTATGAAGTCGTGAGCTACCTGCGAGATGAAAAAACCCACCTCGCTCCAGATAGTCTAAAAGAGATTCATCCTTTAGGTAAGTCTCCTGTCATTGAACTTGATGGGCAGGTTATTGCTGAATCTGGTGCAATTACTCAGATATTAATTGATCGATTTGCGACGAATAGCTTGCGCCCTGCTCCTGAAACTGAAGAATATAGTAAGTATGTACAGTGGATTGAATTTGCCGAAAGCTCGTTAATGGTTCCGCTATTACTTGAACTGTTTACCGAAAAAGCTGGCGTAACTGATAATGAATTTTTATCAGGATATATTGCCCAAGAAAAAGACAAACTACTGAGCTATCTCAATGATGCTGTGGAAGGTAAATCTTTTATCGTTGGCGATAAGCTAAGTGGTGCTGATTTTATGTTGTCCTTTGACCTTATCATGTTAAACCAGCATGGCCAGTTAGAGGACTATCCGAACATCAAAGCCTATGTTCAGAGCTTGACTAAACTTGCCAGCTTCCAGCGAGCTATGGCACTTGAGGAAAAGTACGATACCTCAAAGTAGCCCTACTCACTGTCACATTTATAAAAAAACAGCTCCTAGTGAGCTGTTTTTTGTTTTGAGTCATTATTGGCTAACAACTCACTCCATTACCTTTGGTATTGATACACATTTTTTTGCCATTTTTTAAATTACCTATCCAAGCTTTACCTTCTTTGAAAACGAAGGGCTGTTCTCCAGTAGTCCCTTTACGATCAATGCCAGACTCTTCAAAACGAAACGGGATTATTAACTCGCCTGCCAAATTGACAAAGCCCCATTTGTCTCCGAAACGCACACCGGCGAGACCTTCTGAAAAGGGGGTAACTTGCTCAAATGAGAAGGTAATCATTGGCACACCGTTTCGATCAATGAACCCCCACTTCCCATCTCTTTTCTCAGGCTGCCAAATTTCGCTTCGCCCTAAGGAGCTATTGGGTATCACTTGGCGATCACTATTTTGATAACTTTTATTTTGGGAGTTTTGAGTTAGATTTGGAGTCTCTAATGGGGTCTTGGTAGTGGGTTGGCGTATATTTGGATTTGCTGTTCTTCTAGCATTGGTATCAATCCAGAAAGTTTCGTTGACTTTGACCACTTTTGCAACACCAGCACTAAAATCAGTAATGGTCTTATAACTGGATGAAAAGGGTAATATGACGTTATTATTTGCACTAATGATCCCAAACCCACCTTGCTTTTTAACGATTATTCGATCGTTATTTGCTGCACGCGCCCATCCTTGAGTATTAGGATCTTGCATGATCGGATCATAGATGGCAGGCACAACTTCACGACCAGACATATTTACATAACCGACCCTACCTGCACGCTGTACGGGCATGATACCGTTTTTCAGTTTACTCACATCAACTTGTGAATAGCGGGATAAATCAACCGCTCGGTTTCCCTGTTTATTGATTAAGGCAACGGGTGCGCCCGAATCTTTAACCGCTAAAAAGTACCGACTACTTGCGGTACACGACACATTTTTATAGTAACTCTTAGGAATATTGCAGGCATGTGCTGGCATCGCTACTGCCTGTAAAGAAAGAAGCGCAGCAATACTATAAAAAAATGATTTAGCGAATTTTAAGTTGCGATTGCGTTTAAACGCCATTATGTGTTTTTTAGGCGTTAATTCAGTGTTTTTAGCTAATTCAGTTTTCATAGAATGTTCATTCAACTAATTTGTATTTTTAAAATCTGTCATAAAATATTCTAAAACCAAGTGATTTTACTCATTACGTATTAATATAGAGCCACTAGTAATTAGAACCACTGTTACTTTAGAACAACTGCTAATCTAATACTGGAGGTGTAGAAAATAGCAAATATTTGACACTATAACCATATTATTTAGATGAAACCCTTCTAATGAGTAATGAAAAACCCTAAAAACTACATTATTGATTCATGTTAGAAATATTATAGAGATATGGAGCACCTTTTTTTAAGATCAATAAATGATAAACATAAGCATTAACACCTATAGATGACTATAATCGCAGACATCAACCTTTGAATTTCTATAGGTCTATGAGTCTATATATTATCCTATAGGGCAGTAATTGGATGTTGAGGTCAGCAATTGATTTAGCTTGCTACATTTCAAATTAAGAACTTTAATGATTTACAAAAAAAAGTCGCAACATGATTCAGCTACGACTTTTTGAAATAATGGCTCTTTGAGAAATAGAGTCGCTGGAGAAGATCAATAAGACTCAGTATATGACTTCAATTAAATGAAATGAAATAAAAAGACGACTTATATTTCGCTTTGACCAGCATATAACTCACGCATAAGTTTTTTATCATGTTTGCCGACTGAGGTCTTAGGTAATTCAGCCACAAATTTAAAATGCTCTGGTATACCGTACTTTGGAATCATACCTTTTGCCGCAGCTTGCTCTGCTATGGCTCTAATATCTTCAGGCTTGGTGTCCTGACAATCATGCTTTAGTACAATAGCCGCAAGTGGACGCTCTCCCCATTTGGCATCACGCACCCCAATCACAGCCACATCAGCCACTGAAGGGTGTAAGGACAAAATAGTTTCTATTTCTAAAGAAGAAATCCACTCTCCTCCTGTCTTAATAACATCTTTTAGGCGATCCGTAATTTTGAGCATACCCGCTTTTGTTATAAAGGCAATATCTTGGGTATGCATATAACCACCCTCCCAAAGCTCATCTCCCGCATCGGGGTTTTTAAAATAACTTTGGGTTAACCAAGGTGCACGCAATACTAATTCGCCAGTTTGTTCGCCATCCCGCTTCAGCTCATTCCCATCATTATCCCAAACCTGAGCTTCGACCATCATGACCGGTTTACCTGTTAAACAACGGCGTTTTATATCTTCCTCCAAGCTCATTTCAGGGTCATCAGTAGTAAACTCAGTAATACTAATAAGAGGAGCAGTCTCAGACATACCATAGCCCGTATAAACCTCAATACCCGCTGACAGGGCCCTTTTAGCAAGTCCTTCAGTCAAACGTGAACCACCAATAATCATTTTAAGACCATTGAATTTTTTACCTTCCACCCTTGCCTGCTCAAGCACCATTTGCAAAATCGTCGGCACGCAATGAGTAATACTAACGTTTTCTTTATCAATTAAATGCATCAACTTCTCTGGTGTATATCGGCCAGGATAGACTTGTTTTAAACCCAGCATAGTCGCAACATACGGAAACCCCCATGCCATCGCATGAAACATAGGTGTCATTGGCATATAGACATCTCCAAGTACCACCCCTTGCTTTTGCGGTAGTGACCCTAAAGTGGCGGCTTCCGCTAATGTATGTAAAACAAGCTGCCGATGACTAAAGAAGACCCCTTTGGGGTTACCGGTAGTACCTGATGTATAAAAGTTAACCGCTATGCTATTTTCATCAAAATCTTTAAACTCAAACGTATCACTTGCGGTGTTAAGTAGCGCCTCATACTCGCCAACCACCCTTGATTGATTATTGCCAAAAAAACCATCACTGCTCACACCATCGTCATCAAGCCATATAATATGCTCAATGGATGAGTTCTCAAATTGGTAGTCTTTTACTAAAGGGGCGAACTCCGAGTTTAACAGCAGAACTTTGGGTTTAGCATGATTAATGGTATACAATACTTTTTCTGGAGATAAGCGTATATTGACAGTTTGCAAAACATATTGCGACATTGGAACTGCAAAATAGGTTTCTAAGAACCTTGGTGTATCCCAATCCATCACGGCAATAATATCACCTTTTTCAAGATTTAAACTATCAAGTACATTGGCTAATTTTGCTATACGCGTAAAGAATTGGCTATAAGTCATTCGCTGCTTATCAGCGAAGATAATTTCTTGGTTTTGTGAGGTAAGCTTGCAGCGATTTAGGAGTTGTTTAATGGTAAGGGGAAAGTGATAGGCTTGTGACGCTGGGGCATAATTAATATTCATGATATAGTCCATTATTTCATAAATTGAGCTTAGATTGATTATAGAAAAAAGCGCTTTAGAGGATTGCGGGCTGTTTTAAAGCATTCGTTTTGAACGTTCAATTTGAATCAGTAGTACATCGAAAGGATCGCCAAAATCCTTTTATTGTTTAATTAGCATAATGAACTACCACTATGATGTAAAGCCGCCTAATTTACTAGATAGTATCTATTATCCCATGATTCTATTTGATATTATCATCTTTCTTTGAGTTACAAGGGTTAAATGTATTAAATATCTACGACTAAGCTACAGTTTAGTGACTCATTAAATGACTACTGATAATCACTACCCATATAGTATAGTATGCTCATTTATAATACATAATGACTGATATTTATTTAATGACTTATATTAAATTAATGATTACTATGCAACCTTTATTGACCTTCTTTAACACTTAAATCATATACGAATTAAGACTTTGGGATAAGTAAAGGTATTAAACTATTTTGTCATTTATTTAAATTTTACCTTACTAAAACCCTTATTTCTCATAACCCATTTTTTATATTAATTAGCCTTTTATGCCAAAGCCAGATTTATCACGCCTTAACTCACTTTCATCTGCGGATACTGCATTTGACTCAGAAGATTATGCCCTAGATGACTTGAGCCCTTCTTTAGATGATGACCTCGAAAATACGGTTTTAAGACTCAGTGATTACCTAGCAGCTATTGAGCTTGTGGTAAAAGAAACTTTTAACCACAGCGTTTGGGTCAAAGCGGAGATACGTAATTTATCAAGTAAGAATGGACATTACTATTTTGAGCTGGCAGAAAAAGATGATAGCGGTAAAGTCGTCGCTAGTTGTCGAGGTAACTTATGGAAATTCAAAGCCACTAGAGTTCTTAGTAAATTTGAGCGTGCGACTGGTATGCCACTAGAGCGCGATGTTACTGTGTTACTCAACGTAACGGCTACCTTTCATTCTCTTTATGGCTTTTCACTTGCTATCAATGATATCGATCCAAGTTACACCATTGGCGACCTAGCCCGACAATATGCGGCAATGCTTGAGCGGCTCGGCGGCGAGGGTTTATTAAACCTAAATAAGCAGCTTCCTGACCCCTTTGATATTGAACATGTTTTAGTCATAGCGCCCGAAAAGGCAGCCGGTCTTGGAGACTTTCGGGCAGATGCCGATAGATTACAAGCAAGCTCAGCTTGTCATTTTCACTATCATTACGCTACGTTTCAAAGTAACACTGCACCTACAGAAATTCGCCATGCCATAACCAGAGGAATGTTAACGTTTAAAAAAGACTATGATAGGCTACCTGATCTTATGGTTATCATACGGGGCGGCGGTGCTGTTGGCGATTTAGCCTATTTGAATGATTATGAACTTGCCGCCTTAGTGGCTGAACAGCCTGTACCCGTTTGGGTGGGCATCGGCCATGAACGAGATAATGTTATATTAGATGAAGTGGCTCACACAAGCTTTGACACCCCCTCAAAAGTTATCGCTGGTATTATCAATCACTTAGCGCAACTGATGCATCAAACGCAAAGCTATGTTGATAATATTTACCGATTGAGCCACCAACAACTATTAAATGCCAATCGTGCCTCAGAACGTCAATTTAGCACCATTCAAAACTCAAGTGTTCATAGCTTGCAACGATGGCAACACTTGAGCGACACGCATTTTAATACCGTTAAACAGCATGCTAAATTTCAACTGCGCGAGGTATCTGTTAACTCTAGTAATTATTTAAATCACATTCAAAAACAAGCTTACGCAAATCTTGAGAAGTACCAATCAGACCTTAACTTATATCATGACTCAATAAGAAGAAATAGCTATCAGCTAGTGTCTAGTACCGCAAATGAGTTGCGCCATTATCAACAATTTATACTTATTCAGCACCCTAACAGCCAATTAGATCAAGGGTATGCCTTAGTTAAAGATAATAACAATACTTATCTAAGCGGTATCCAAAGCATTAATAAAGGCGATTTTGTCAATGTAATGATGAAAGATGGGCAATTTTCAGCAGTAGTGACCAGCGTGCATATTACGCCTCATAACGCTAAGTGACCTTGTCTGCCAAACACACAAACTTATCACTGTCAATATATAAGGATTCCCCTATGGCATCACGAAAAAAAATAGCCCCTAAAACCTTTAAAGCAGCCTATGCAATTTTAAAGAATAATGCTGAAGAGCTGCAAAACTCAAATGAACCAGATATCGATAATTTAATGACCACGGTCGAGCAGTCCATTGCTGCCTATAAAGTGTGCCAAGCTCGCATTGAAGCTGTTCAGCAAGCACTTGATGCCGCTTTTAATGAAGATATTGAAACTGAAAGTAGCAGCAATACCTTAAATAACAGTGAAAATTAAGTTGAGCAACCCTAAGCGATATATTTATCGCTGAGGTTATCTATTTATAAGCTTATGACATGAAGGGTACTCTCAATGCAAAGCACTTTATACCTTGCTATACTTCCGATTGGTCTGGGTATGATTACCTTTGTATTAAGCCTTATCTGTTTTTTCGGATATTTAACCAGCGATGACACTCTTACCAAACTTAAGCTTTGGCCATGGTTTACTAAGCTACTCTTGCTGGCTTTTTTGTTGCTCAGTATAGGTGTGTTTTTTACGACCAGACACTTTTAATCGGTAAGTTTAATTAAGGTAAGTTTAATTAAAAGGTTGTCTAATCAGTTAATTAAAGATACTTGACCGATAGACCTCTAAGAATTGTCATATATTTTGTTTGGTTTCTTAAGTTAGTAATATGATTTAGTGATATAACTTAACGATGATATTTAATTAAAATAGGGTGTTACTGATTCGATGAGGCTCCTCCTGTTTCATCAAATAGTAGAATTAATTTGATATTTTGATTTATCCCCCCATCGATATACTCTATATATTTCAACAGCTAGGCTCATTTTTATAATGTTACCTGCAAAATTTAAAAGGAAATTAGCGTAATGATGCGTATTGGATTATTTTTATTGACAAACTTAGCAGTAATAGTTGTCTTTAGCATCGTATTTGGTGTGTTATCCAAATTTTTTGGTATTGGCGGTGTACACAGTGCAGGTGGACTAAATTACACTAGCTTAGCCATAATGTGCGGTATCTATGGCATGGTTGGCTCAATGGTGTCATTGTTTATCTCGAAATGGATGGCTAAAAGGTCAACGGGTACCGTTGTTATTGAAACACCGAGTAATGCTACTGAAAAATGGTTAATTGATACAGTAGCAAGGCAAGCAAAAGCTGTAAAAATTGATATGCCGGAAGTAGGGATTTTTAATAACTCACAACCAAACGCTTTTGCCACAGGTTGGAATAAAAATAAAGCCCTAGTTGCTGTCTCATCAGGCTTATTGCAAAGCATGACGCCGGATGAAGTTGAAGCAGTATTGGCGCACGAGATTGGTCACGTGGCAAATGGAGATATGGTTACTCTTGCACTAATCCAAGGTGTGGTCAATGCCTTTGTTATGTTCTTTGCTCGTATTATTGGTAGTTTTGTTGATAGAACAGTATTTAAAAATGAAGGCAATGGCCCTGGCATTGGTTACTTTGTGACCAGTATGGTCATGGATATTCTACTTGGGTTTTTAGCGTCTGCTATCGTTATGTGGTTCTCACGTTTACGAGAATTCCGCGCTGACGAGATGGGCGCAAAACTGGCCAGTAGAGATAAAATGATTGGCGCACTAAACGCCCTCCGTCCTGCTGAACAGCTTCCAGACCAAATGCCTGACAATATGAAAGCTTTTGCTATCTCTACCGGTCGAGCTCAGGGATTCAGCATTGCTAATTTATTCCGCTCTCATCCTTCATTAGATGATCGCATTGACGCTTTAAAGAAATATAATCCAAGTAAGGCCTAATCTAAACTTAATTAGCATGACGAAGTTTGAATCTCTATAAAAATACCGCTAAATGGTTAGCGGTATTTTTTTAACCTTATATTACTCTATCAACAAAAACGCCATAACCAGACTGTGGCATCTTATCGACAGGAATAAACTGTAGCGCACCACCGTTAATACAATAACGTAAACCAGTTTTATCTTTTGGACCATCGTTAAATACATGTCCTAAGTGAGAACCAGCCACACGAGAACGCACTTCTGTACGCACCATGTTATACGCCATATCTCTATGCTCGGTAATAACCTGCGGGTCTATGGGCTGCCAAAAGCTCGGCCAACCACAGCCAGAATCATACTTATGGGTGGATAAGAACAAGGGTTCACCACTTACCACATCCACATAGATACCTGGCGCAAATAAATGATCGTATTCATGACTAAAAGCGCGTTCTGTCCCTGCCTTTTGAGTAATCTCATACTGCGATTTGGTCAGCGTATTTTTTAGGGCATTTTTATCAAAATTTGCATAGCGCTTAGGATCTAAAGCAGCTTGGATTGTATTGGCTGGTGCTAATTTAGGCGCACTACTGCTACCTGAAGACTGTACTTTATCATCAGCCAAGCTTAAGTCTATATGACAATACCCATTGGGGTTTTTAGCCAAATAATCTTGATGATACTCTTCCGCCATTGAAAAATTATTTAAAGGCTTATTTTCAACGACGATGGCCTTATTGTATTTAGGCTTAATCTGCTGAAGGGCTTTGTCTATCGCTGCCTTATCTGAGGCATCGGTATAATATATCCCTGTACGATACTGAACGCCCCTATCATTGCCTTGTTTGTTCAAACTGGTAGGATCGATTACTCTTAAGTAATACTTGAGCAGAGTTTCTAAGTCAATCTTATCGGCATCATAAACTACTTTCACAGTTTCAGCATGTCCAGAGCCAGCAATCACTTGCTCATAGCTCGGGTCTGCAATGCTGGGGTTACCATTAGCATAGCCTGAAATGGCATCGACTACCCCATCAACACGCTCCATATAAGCTTCTAATCCCCAAAAACAGCCCCCAGCAAGGTAGATGGTTTTGGTATTTATTGGGGCGCCCTCAGAGTTATAGTAAACGCCATTTTTACTTTTTGTGTTTTCTGGCATTGCAGTCGCTGTCACGGTATTGCCAGCGTCGGGCTTGGCTTTACTATTTTTTAAATCCTTAAAGTCATTTGCTGCATTTTCAGCCAGACCATAAGCCTGTCGTTCAGTTAGATTACCTTTGATCAAGCGTACTAAATTACCCTGCCTATCTAAGATAGCCCAACTTGGATAGACTTGAACGCCCAATTGCTTAATGAGGTTTCCAGAGTCATCAATGAGTACAGGAAGCTTGGGATAATCAGCCTGCACACCGGAATACCATTGTTTAAATTCGGCAGTTTCTTGTTCATTTAAATGTCCAGGACTGGCCACGGTAATAACATTTAAACCTGCAAAAGCTTTATCATTTCGCCAACTTTCTGTCTCTTCTAAAGTCCCCAGACACAGTGGACACCAACTTGCCCAAAACTTCACTAAAGTTGGCTTATTAGGGTCTATTACCGTCGCACCTGTATCGCCTAAACCAGCCGTTAGTTGCGGAAGTGTTTTTAATTGATTCAATAACTCACTCGGCAACATATCGCGGCTATTGGTAATGCCTTGATTTAACTCAGTAGTCGCCTGAGCGGTATTATTTTTACCATTGTCTGCGCTGCTTATTTGCCCGCAAGCCATTAATGATATTGCCATTACGCCAAAAAGCCCAATCTGGCATGGCGCATTTAGCGAAAGCGTTTTTTTTTGCAATGATGAGGTTTTAGATGGCATAGAAGTCAATTTTGAGTACATTTTTTTTGAGTACAATTTTTGCTGGGTTGGCATAGAAATCTCACTAAATCAGAAGGGTAATACGAGTAGCGCTATCTTAGGCTATGAATCATAAGTTATGATAGGTAGTGTCTTATGACCTTATAACAGACAGGCTTATATTATATACATTTATAAAATAGTAGTCAGTTGCATAAACTTTACGGGATATATCCCAAAGGTACAGGCCGGTTTAATAAGCTTTGAGTTAAATAAGGCTATAAGCATCTGAATATAAGGCTATAAGCGACTGAATAAAGAAGTCATTTGAATGTAAGCCTACAAGGTTTAAAGATTTTATAATAGGGTATTATGGCTTACATATCTTCGAATTCAACGCTTATTTTTAAATTACCCGCTAAATTTATCGACATTTTGCAAGACGCACTTCATTTCCGTATTGAGGCTATGCAGCGCTTAATTGATGATCCGAATACACCAGAGAACGAATTAGCTAAAATAGATTATGGCAATGACTAGATGATTTTAAAAAGTGTTTCGGATGAGCTAAAAAAACCAAGTAACCTACTTGAAATAGAAGCTGATTCTCATCGACTAAGCCAAAGTGCTAATCATTCCGAGTGAACCTGACAACCTTTTGTACAATCCGTTCCGTTTTTATAGCGAACCTATCATGTTTGTCTTTTCAGTAAGCTCTTATTTAGCAAGCTCTTATAATGACGCTATGGCAGTTTGCAATCAGTTTTTGGGCTTTGCCCCTTATCAACCAATTCCTTATAAACCAATGTCCGAAACCATCGTTGCTTCTCAGATATATCGTTTTACCGATGAACAAGCGATAGAGCATGAATTAACAACAATATTGTATCAACCTCAACAATTTGACATGACTTGGCAATGTGACTGCCATATCTCAGGCTATGGAGAGCAAATTTACCCAACCATTAAGGCTGTAAACAGTACTGAAGTCATTAAACTAGCCATAGTCGCTCTAGACCCTAGAAGACTGGATTCGTCAGTTTGAGCTCGATAACCCCATCTTATAAGCAAGCGATAAAGTGTCAATTTAACTGAATCAAATCTAGTCTATTGACCTATTTACCTATTGGCCTATTGGCCTATTAAATAATGGAATAATGGATTAATAACGATAGTGACATTGCCTGCATAGAGAACTACGGATATAACGGTTTAATGATCGACCATAATAAAACGTTTTACATACTCATCAACTGGACTATCGCGAAGCTGATCTAATGTACCCGTTTGTACTAAACGCCCCCCATTTAAAACACTTATTCTATTACCAAGCTTTATGGCCTCATCAATGTCATGCGTAATAAATACGATCGTTTTATTGAGTTTTTCTTGCAGCTTTAATAACTGGTCTTGGAGCTGTCCACGTATTAAAGGGTCTAGTGCTGAAAAAGCTTCATCCATTAATATAATCGGAGTATCAACCGCTAGAGCACGTGCTAAGCCCACCCGCTGCTGCATACCGCCAGACAATTCATCAGGATAACTGGATTCAATACTCTCTAACCCCACTTCATTAAGCCAGTAACGAGCAATATCATGTCGTTCTGCTTTGGGTATTTTTCGAACTCTTAGCCCATAAGCTACATTTTGTACTACCGTCATATGGGGTACTAAACCAAAATGCTGAAACACCATACTGATATTATCTTGACGAAATTTCTGTAGTTTTTTATCGTTTAAATTCAGTATATTAATAACATTTTTATTGTTTATCCTTCCATTTACTGAGACCTCAGAATCGTCTATTTCATCAACACAATCCACCCAAATCTTGCCTACCGTTGGGTCAATCAATCGGTTAATATGACGCACTAATGTTGATTTACCCGATCCAGATAACCCCATAATACAGTGGAGCTCCCCTTTATCAATGCAGAGGTTGACATCATATAATCCTACAGAATATCCTGTCCTCTCACGTACTTCTGTGCTGGTCAGTCCATCCTCAAGCATAATCAGCACTTGGCTGGCTTGCTTAGGATTCGCATTAAACACCTTGCTCACATTCTCTAAATGTATATGGCTCATGATAGGACTCTTGTACAAAATTTATTTTAAATCAAGACATTGAAGAAAGTTATACGTATTAATTTTTATTATGATTGAGTAGCTCATCTCTTTTACGCCTCCCTCTACCAAAGGCCTGAGTAATACGATCTATGATTATTGCCATAATCACAATAGCGGTTCCTGCTTGTAAGCCTTGACCGATATTAAGAGTTTGAATAGATTGCAGCACATCTTCGCCGAGTCCAGGTGCTCCAATCATTGAAGCTAAAACCACCATAGAGAGTGACATCATGACCGCTTGATTGATTCCTGCCATGATACTGGGTAGTGCTTGTGGCAACTTAATCCATAACAACAGCTGCTTATGATTACTACCAAACGAGCGGCCGGCTTCTACCATCTCGTGAGGTACTTGATTAATACCCAGCATCGTCAGCCTAATAAGCGGTGGCAACGCATAAATAACCGTGGCAAATAACGCGGGCACTTTACCAATACCAAATAGCATTAATACAGGAATAAGATAGACAAAGCTTGGCATGGTTTGCATCACATCAAGTACAGGTGTTATGGTTCGCCGCAGCAACTGACTACTCGCCATTAAAATTCCAATTGGAATACCAATGACCATGGTAATCAGTACAGAAACTATCAGCAGAGACAAGGTCTGTACCAATGCAACCCATAATCCAAACGCACCGATCAGAAACAACCCAACAACGCAGGCGATAGCAAACCATAATTTACGAGTAGCAAACCATCCAATCAACCCTATAAAGGCAATCACTAGCCATGGCGGCGTCATACTCAGAAGCTTTTCGATGGGTAGTAGCAGATAAGTTAACGTGACCTGACTAATAGACCTAAAAATATCTCCAAAATTTTGGACAACATAGCTCAGTGTATTATTTAATGAATTTTCAAATGACCAGACGGGAAACCACTCTAAAACATTGTTGGTTTCAGTTAATGAAGCATCGTTGCTTTGATGAGTATTGCTGTCTATTGCTGAATCAGTTATGGACACACCAAGTGAGTTTGCAAGATTTTGTGACGCGATAGGGCTTAACCAATTTTGCCAAACTTGAGGGTTTTGTTTTAGAAACAGCCTTGCCTGCTCCTCGCCGCTACGCTTATTTTCACTCATCTCCAAAATAGCATTGTTAAGTGTGTCAGGCGTAAATTGAACCTTTTTAAACGCATCGACAAGTTCAGGGTTACTAGCAATAAAGGGGCTAGATAAGGCAATACCTAACTCAGATACTGGAAAACCAGAGACACAGTCCGTTTGACTATTAGCATCCAGTAATTTATCCCAGCAGTCACTGTCGTACTCTGGAAACTGAATCGGAGCAAACTCATACTTAGCCATAAGCCCTGTTGGCTGCCAATAATAAAACAGCAATGGTTTGCGTTGCTCAAATGCTGAAGATATCTCGGCATCAAGTGCCGCACCTGTACCTGGCAATACGTTATTATAGTGTTTATCTAGACCAGTATTTTTAAGGAGATGCGTATTAAAAACTTCACATGTCCAGCCGGTAGGGCAGTTTAGAAAACGGGAACGCCTCGGACTCTCTGGATCAGTAAATAAATGAGCTAACTTAGGCAGGTCTTGGTAGGTTTTAAGCTCAGGATTATCTTCTAATACATACTGGGGTACATACCATCCTTGAGTGGCACCGCCCTTCAACGTATCTCCAATAACGTCTACTTTGCCTGCTTTAATGGCATCTTCCATAATAGGTGAACGTCCTACCCATTGCTCGCCTATTACATCAATATCATTTTGTGATAATGCCGTTTCTAATGCGGGTCCAGCGCCTGGTACAAGGATCGTCTCGCACCCATAACCTTCTTCAGTAATGGCCTGTAATACAGCAGAAATAAACTGACCACTCTCCCAAGTCAATGAGCCAAATCTAACTGGCGCTGACTGATCATCTCCACAAGCTGCAAAAACTTGTGAAGATAAAAAAATCAAGCTTAATACCAACCACTGTCGAATTTTTATAATGAGATGCACAAGACTGCCCAGATTAATTATTAATGTTTGGGTTATTTAAAACCTGTTCACTTTTTAGTTTACCGTTATCTATATTTAATTGCGAATAGTGTTCCTTATTCTGCAACAAAACCCTATAAAAGAGCCCCTATCATCTAGTAGAGGCTTTGTTTTTCTTTACACCGGCTTAAGTTTAGAAAGCTCAACTTGAAACCAAGTTTTTTACTTTAATCCACACCGTTTGAGTTTACTTACTTAAAAGCTTCAGCCCTTTCTTAAACAACTGACTGTAGGGCGGCAGCATAACACTCATAGCATTCAGATTAGATTGTACAAAAACAGGTTTCATATGACTAAAACGCTCAAACCCCCACTTGCCATGATATGCGCCTATGCCTGAATGCCCCACCCCACCAAACGGCAATTCATTTTGAGCCACATGCACAATAACTTCATTCACAGCGACACCACCGGATACCGTATGGTTGCGGACATAATCAATATTATTGCTATCTTTACCGAATACATATAAAGCAAGGGGACGTGGACGGCGGTTAACAAACTCAACGGCATCACGTACATCATCAATATGAACCAACGGTAGAATTGGCGCAAAGAGTTCATTTTGCATAACTTGCGAATCTGTCTCAGGATTCACGACAATGACCGGCGGCATTAATCGACTTTCAGCATCGGCTTCGAACTCTGTTAAAGGAACAACTTTCTCTTTTGGTAATTCGTCAAGATAACTTGTTACACGCTTAAACTGGCTGTCGTTGATAATATAGGTGTAGTCATTATTATCTCTGATGTTAGGATAGTGTTTCTTTACCCACTCTTTGGCAAGTTCGACAAATTTTCTATGCAGGGATGAATGAATCAATACATAATCAGGTGCAATACAAGTTTGGCCCGCATTAAGGGTTTTACCCATCATCACGCGATTGACCACATTTTTAAGATTTGCATCTTTCAACACAACTACGGGAGACTTACCACCCAATTCAAGGGTTACTGGGGTAAGGTTTGGTGCAGCAGCAGCCATTATTTTTTTGCCCACACTAGTCGAACCCGTGTAGAGAAGATGATCAAATGGCAACTCACTAAAAGCAATGGCTAACTCCACCTCTCCCACCACAACGGCTATCATATCGGCAGAAAAATGCTTAGCCACCGCTTCAGCAAATGCTTGGGCAAACAAAGGTGCTGACTCACTCATTTTTATAAATATTCGATTGCCTGCGGTTAGAGCATCAATCATAGGGCCAACTGATAAGAATAATGGGTAATTCCAAGGTACCATAATACCTACTAAACCAAGAGGCTGAGGCTGAACTTCATTATGTGCAGGGCGATATAATGCTGAAATACTAGCGCGACGGGTTTTCATCCAATTTTTGCCATGCTTCTTGGCATGTGTAATAGCTTGGAAAACTGGAACTAGCTCAGCAAAGTTAGTTTCAACTTGACTGCGATTACCAAAGTCCTGACTAATGGCATCTGCAAACCGCTGCTTGTTTTCACTTAGCATAGTTTCTAAGCTATCGAGCAATGACGCCCTGTTATCCCATGAATTTAACGGTTTTTTTCTTGTTAGTCGCTGCATGTGCTCAAATTGTGATTGTAATTGAGCTTTTGTCGTTATTATATGCTGACTCATGTTATTATCCTTAACAGGTAATTAGATTTTAACGATCGCTAGATTTACACTTTTTCTGGTAACTTTGTCAGTCGTTTTTAATAGCTAAACGACCTATATTCAAAACCTAAATTTGTGTTATGTTATGGGCTTAACCGTTCATTATTAGCATAGTGCTCTCTATGACAAAAATCTATGACAACCTTGTAGACACATTACGTCTCCGTACCTTAATAGATGCAGACTATCAAAGTACGCATGCCGATATGCTACAAATTACCCTAGATCGTATTGACAAAAAAAAGCAAGGTGTCTCTACCCCTGACGAACTTTGGGTCGTAGAGCATAATGACGTTTATACCTTAGGGCAAGCAGGTAAAGAAGAGCATATCTTACAACGGGGTAATACCCCTATTATAAAAACTGACCGTGGCGGTCAGGTCACATGGCATGGTAAAGGTCAGTTGGTTATATATTTCTTATTTGATTTAAAAGCTCTGGGCTGGACCGTACGTAATTTAGTATCTCATGCCGAACAAAGCATCGAAGATGTCTTGAATCAAGAACTTAAGTCACATGTTTCAACGCAACAGTTTTATGCTAAGGCACGTAAAGATGCACCGGGCGTATATATTTATAATAATAACGATTTAATGCTGGGTAAAATTGCCTCACTGGGCTTTAAAATCAAGCACGGGTTTAGCTATCATGGCATCGCTTTGAACTTAACTTGTGATTTAAAGGTATTTAATGCCATCAACCCTTGTGGTTATGCCGGTATGCAAATGCTTAAGCTGGCTGACTTTGTAAATTTAACTAACGTTGGTTCGTTAGCTCAGATTAATAAGGCTAATGGGGATGAGAAGGCCTATTGGGTTAAACCACCACTTTCTGGTCTTGATATAGCTGCTGGTACAGTTACTGAATTACAGGTTACGGCAAAGCTCGTTCGTAATATAATGCAGCGACAATCAGGTAATATCAAACTACGTGCATTAAAAGATGACAATGAGACATAGTTTATGACGATACATAACAATTACTTTGTGAATAAATTTAGCTTGGATAAACATAGCTCGGATAAACATAGCGTCAATCAGCATAGCCTACAAGTAAATCCCAGCTTAAACCATAATGATAATCCAAATGCAAATATTCATACCAATACGAATATCAACACTAATATCAACACTAATATTAATACCAACGACAGACACACGCTTCATAAGCCCTATGAACACAACCAAAATAATGCCTATATTATTAACAACGAAAGCGATATCGTTACTCAAAGCGACAACATAGACATAAACTTAGTGAACGTCAGTGAAAACAGTGAAGAGGCTAATCTTAGTGGTGCGGCTTATATACAGGTCAACGCCCGTCAAGGCTACCCAAAGCAAATTGAAAAACCCTCTGACAAGCAAACAGAAGTCTCCAATATCTTCAGTAATAGTAATAGCTTAGAATTTAATAGCTTAGACTCTAACAGCTTGATCCTTAATCAAATCATTGCTGATGTAAACACACGTTGGCAAGTACATAACTGTAAAATTATAGATAAAACGCTCACGCAAAGTGAAAAACTACCATTTATATATCATTATGATGCTTTGGACGAAGAGATTAAAAGTCTGCACCCATTGGAAGGACAATTGTTAAAACAGTTTCAGACACCTATGTTTGCAAACGAAGCGGCTCAACACCTACACCTATCCGAAGACCTGATTAAAACACCTTGGCAAGTCAAAGTTACTGGCACGTTAGTCATGTTTTGTGAGCCTCTACAAATTGCATTACGCTTGAAATTTACCAATACGGCAAAACAACGAGATCCTGTTTATACTGAGGCTAAAGAAGATGCTCTACTACTTTCTATGAAGAAATGGCATTTTTATGGCGATGTATTTATGCTTAATAAAAACAGCCAACCTCTCATTATAATGTTAGAAGATGAATGGATGTCGATTCCCCGTCTAGACGACTATCAAGCATTACCCGCGTCATATTCAGTGGCGACTTTAGCATTATTAGAAGCGCATATAGATACCCTACCTCAGTTAGATGAGGCCATCAAAATAAGACTTATTTAGCAGCTTCAGCATCCGGGTTCATATCCATACAAAACATTTAAATCGCTTTATTAAGAATCTGTTTATAAATACGTTGACACGAAACTTTAAGTTTCAATAATCTAGATTAACGGGTGATATTATATGACTCTAGCCATTCACACTGATTATTTTTCAGTTAATCGTTAGTTATAGCGCGTTAATCATAATATTTATTTATACTTGAGCAATAATTTTTCCTTTAATTAAAATTGGTTTTATACGTTACAATAGATTATTACATTTAACTCCTATTGATGAGAAGGACGACCTATGCAATATCGCTCTAAAACGTCTACTTCAGGCCGGAATATGGCTGGCGCACGTGCTTTATGGCGTGCTACTGGCATGACTGATGGTGATTTTGACAAACCTATTATTGCCATTTCAAACTCGTTTACCCAGTTCGTTCCAGGTCATGTTCATTTAAAAGACATGGGTCAATTGGTTGCAAGAGAAATAGAAAGAGCTGGCGGTGTCGCAAAAGAGTTCAACACCATTGCTGTAGATGATGGGATTGCTATGGGTCACAGCGGTATGCTGTATTCGCTACCCAGCCGCGATTTAATAGCCGACTCTGTAGAGTATATGGTCAATGCTCATTGTGCTGATGCGCTCGTATGCATTTCAAACTGTGACAAAATTACACCCGGTATGTTAATGGCAGCGATGCGCTTAAATATTCCAGTTATCTTTGTGTCTGGTGGCCCAATGGAAGCGGGTAAAGTATTGGCTTCAGACTTAGCACCTAGCCACAATTTAGATGCCCCAGTTAATGAAGAGGGTAAGGCCATTCGTAAGCTTGATTTAGTCGATGCCATGATTGATGCAGCTGATGACAATGTCAGTGATGAAGATGTACTTGAAATTGAACGTTCTGCTTGCCCTACATGTGGCTCATGCTCTGGTATGTTTACCGCAAACTCTATGAACTGCTTAACCGAAGCACTTGGTTTATCCCTACCCGGTAACGGCTCATTACTTGCGACTCATGCAAAACGTGAAGCACTGTTTTTAGAAGCAGGTCGCCGTATTGTCGACTTAGCCAAACGCCGATATGAGCAGGATGATGATTCTGTCCTACCCCGTTCAATCGCTACCAAAGCCGCTTTTGAAAACGCCATGAGCCTTGATATTGCTATGGGCGGTTCAACCAACACTATTTTACATTTATTGGCTGCCGCTCATGAAGCTGAAGTTGACTTTAAAATGGCAGATATTGATGAGCTAAGTCGCCGTGTGCCTTGTTTGTCCAAAGTGGCACCTGCTACTCAAAAATATCATATGGAAGACGTACACCGTGCAGGTGGTGTATTTGCAATTTTAGCAGAGCTAAATCGTGCAGGTCTGTTAACGACAGACTTACCCACAGTGCATAGCAAGACCCTACAAGAAGCCTTGGAGATGTGGGATGTGATGAATACGGACCACCCAAACCATCAAGCAGCACGTGATTTATACATAGCGGCGCCAGGTGGTGTACGTACTACCCAAGCTTTCTCACAGAACAAAGCTTGGTCAAATTTAGATTTAAACCGCGAATCAGGCTGTATCCGTTCAGTAGACAATGCTTATTCAACCGATGGCGGTCTTGCTGTACTATTTGGTAATATTGCTGAGCGTGGTTGTGTGGTTAAGACTGCTGGCGTCGACGATAGCATT
Source organism: Psychrobacter sp. CX97 (assembly GCF_057396285.1). NCBI lineage: Bacteria > Pseudomonadati > Pseudomonadota > Gammaproteobacteria > Moraxellales > Moraxellaceae > Psychrobacter > Psychrobacter sp. CX97. The sequence continues at coordinate 145,288 of NZ_JBXYJE010000006.1, forward strand.
CTTACCTTTACTGGTCGTGCCCGAGTCTTTGAATCACAAGATGATGCAGTAGAAGCCATACTGGCTGATAGAATCGTAGCGGGGGATATTGTCATCATTCGCTATGAAGGTCCAAAAGGTGGTCCTGGTATGCAGGAAATGCTCTATCCAACATCCTACCTCAAGTCTAAAGGTTTGGGCAAAGATTGTGCACTATTAACAGATGGTCGTTTCTCTGGCGGTACTTCAGGTCTTTCAATTGGTCATGCCAGCCCAGAAGCGGCTGAAGGTGGTGCGATTGGACTGGTCAATGAAGGCGACACCATTCATATTGATATTCCCAATCGTAGTATCAATTTAGAGGTGTCAGACAGTGAGCTTGCCAATCGCCGTGAAAAGATGGAATCTCGTGGTAGTAAAGCTTGGAAGCCCGTTGATCGTGAGCGTCACGTTAGTCAAGCGTTACGTGCTTATGCGGCTATGACCACCAGCGCAGATACTGGCGCGGTGCGTGATGTGAGTCAAGTGGAACATTGATTCTAGGTCATAAATAATAGTATTAGCGCTTAGTAGGTTAAGCTTGATGAGTTAAGTCAGCTTCGGCTGGCTTTTTTATTTTTATACAATTTTTATGAGTGACCTCATGAGTAAGTACTGGCAAACCATTTCTATTACTAAATTACAACGATTACGATGAAACTTTTACTAAACCAGAATTTTTATTTATGCCAAAATCAGGCATTATTACCCGCTTTTTTAAGATAGCGGCAATCTATTTTAGACCCTAAATTAACTTAAACTTCTACCTTTTGTTTCAAGTGGTGCAAAAATAATGAATGATAACTATAATGGATTTTTATTAGTTTGCGGTATTGCTTTTTTATTTGGCGCATTTGCACCCATTTTGTTCAAACGCTTACCTTTCTCACTCCCCATGCTGCAAGTTAGCTTCGGTTTAGCAATGGGTTATTTTTGGGCGTCGTTACCTTTTTTAAATCCAATCGAAAATGGTATAGCAGTTGAAAAATTATGTGAGCTTGTCGTCCTAATATCCTTAGTAGGCGCTGGGATTAAACTAGACACTCCCCTAAAATATAAATATTGGCAACCAACGATTAGGCTGTTATTAGTCACTATGCCGATTTGCATCGCTGTCATGGCAGCACTGGGCTACTATGTATTTAGTTTTAGCCTTGGGGCAGCTTTACTTATGGGAGCTGTTCTCGCTCCTACAGATCCCGTTTTAGCCTCAAGCATTCAAGTCGGACCACCCAATTCTGGCTCAGAAGATACGCCACGATTTACACTGACCTCTGAGGCGGGCTTAAATGATGGCTTAGCCTTTCCATTTGTTTATTTAGCCATTAAGTTTGCAGAGCATTACGGCAAAGCTGATGGCATCACGACTGGCCTAATATGGGATTGGTTTACATATGATGTTCTATGGAAAATTATTGCGGGTACCATCATTGGTGTTATCGTTGGTAAAAGCATCGGACGATTAGTATTTAACCGACGCTTTAGAGAAACGGTTATTTCGCAAGGCTATGTCGTTATAGCATTGACCTTATTAGCATATGGGATAGCGGAATTTATTCATGGCTATGGGTTTATCGCCGTCTTTATTGCCGCCTTTTCATTTCGCCGTTCAGAACACGGTAATAAATATCATACTGAGCTTCACGACTTTTCCGAGCAGTCTGAGGGTTTGCTCATGTCATTGGTATTAGTTTGTTTTGGCATTGTGTTAGGCCAAGCTCTAAGCTCAGGAGTTGAACTACCTTGGCAAGTATATGCAATTAGCCTGCTATGCTTATTTGCAGTGCGTCCACTGGCAGGTTGGGTAGGTTTAAGCGGACTCCAATTAGCCAATAGGGAACGCTTTATCATATCTAGTCTAGGCATCCGCGGTATCGGAACGTTTTATTATCTTGCTTATGCACTAAATAAAAATGTATTTAGTACGGATGAGGCAACAAGCTTATGGATTATTTGTTCTATAGTGGTGTTAGTTTCAATATTTTTACATGGTATGAGTGCACCAACTCTGATAAAACGGACTTTGTGATTAACGAGCTAACCATTAAAAACATCGCATTTAAAAACAGGGCATTTAAAGTATAAACCATTTAAAAAATCTTAATTTCTAAACTATATAATGGCTAACAAGGTTGATGCGTTAAATGTACTCATCAACCCACTGCAATATAGCTTCATTTATAGCAAATTGACGAATGTCTGTACTCATGATGGTTCTATAATTATGCACAAAGGACACCGCCAGTTTTCTATCAACATCACACCATGCTGTTGAACCATTATACCCCATATGTCCAAACGCATTAGGGGCTAAGTTACAACGCGTAAAAAGACGATGATATCCTAATCGCCAATGCATACTTGATGGTGCTGTTGCTGCCATTATCGCATCACTACCCGTCACATAAACTTTGGTTAACTCATTGAAGACATTTGGACTAATTAACTGCTGTCCCTCCCATTTGCCTTGATTGGCAATCATCGCATACATCTTTCCAAGGGCACGCGCAGAAGACACATTATTTGCAGCGGGTATTTTTGCAATGAGTGCCTTATCTTCATAATAATTTAAAGGCTCTTTTCCAGAAGGCCATAGTGCATTTTTATAATCAATCAGATTTACGCTACCCATTTCAAAATACAACTTGGTAATATCCGCAGTGGTTAGCTTAAAGTCATCTTTCAAATTGTTTTCTTGCTTAACCAGTTCATACCAACAAGCATAACTGGGTAGTGTTTTATAAGCATTAGTAACAGCCTCACTATCTTGCTTTAATGTTGGTTTTGAACTTTTATTGCTCTTTGTAGCATGACTGGCATTATCTAGATGCTGTTTTTGCCCTGGTTTATCATCAAAATATTTTATCAGCGTCGCAACATTATCGACTTGGCTTTCTTCGACACCAAATATCATCTCTCCTTCTACGCCGAGGGGTTTTGCCAAATAATCGTTTAACACTTTATTGAGTGGCATTTCGGTTACTTTTTCGATTAATCCACCCAGTACCCAACCCGATACCAATGCACTGTAACAGCTTTCTACTGACTGATTCCTAGGCACTTCTGGAGACATTTGCTCAATTTTTTTAAGCATTTCCTCCCAATCCAGCATATCGTCTGCTTGTTCAGTGATAGACTGAATATTAAATAGATTTGCACGATGGGTTAATACATCTCTAAGTGTGATTTTACTTTTTAAATCATGCGCTTCTGGATCTAAATCTCGACTGACAAAACTTGGCCAATATTCAGCAATTACTGTATCAAAATCAAGTTTTCCTAGGGATACCAAAACATGTATCAAAGTGACTAAGACACCTTTACCCGTAGAGTAATTGAGCGATAAGGTATCGGCAGCCCATTGTGAGTTTTTTGTGGCTTGCCCAATGTTACACTCCGATATGAGCTCGCCTTCATGAAAAATGACTAGAGATCCACCCGATGGCGCATTTTCGAGTTGAAGTGTTTGCATTAATTGTGAAAGCTTTGTTTGCAACTCTTGCATAATGTCACTCATATATATTTAAATTATAGTGGGATTTATACCATTAGATTTGTATCACTGTATTGAGCTGTATTAAATTAGTGCGCTAAATTCAAAAAGACCCTCTAATACAAGTGATACAAGCCTCTATTTTGAAAATAAGTGTCTTACCTTATATTATTTAACGCCCTTATCCCTTAGTGTATCCTTAGAGTACCGTTATTAACTTAATATGATTAACTTAACATGAATTATTGTCAGCCGCTAGGTTTAGCGCTAGCGTGGTACTAATAAGCGCATACGTACATCTTCTTCTAAATCACTTTGTAACCCGTGTTCCACACCACGTTGTATAGCGGTATCCATTTTACGCCCACGTAACCAGCCTGCTCTCAACGCTACACACGCGCCAACAAAATTACCAGTTGCGCAATGTATCAATGTTTTTTTACCGTGATGTGTACGTAAAGCTTTATCAAACTCTAGTACGTTCACCTGTTTTAGATCATTTACGCCTTTAATTGGCAAATGCGTATACTTTATACCTTGAGCTTCAACGTATGATTTCTCATCAAATGTTAACTCATCTCTAGGCTGCAAGTTAATAATATGCTCTATACCTGCATCAGCAATTGCAACTATTTTATTCGCATCTAAAGCGCCCGTTACTACTGTATTTGGATCAGGAAACTTAGCCTCTGTAATAACTTGCTTTAATGCCATATCAAGGGTGGTTTCGTTGGCTTTACCTGAATCCACATTGCTATCCTCACTCATTTGACGTCGCCCTATTAAGTCGTTTTTCAATAACTAAATGAATAAAGGGCCTATCATAAATGCTGATACGCCCTTTGTCGACAATATATGCCTAAGACTTATATTCTTATTTTATTAAGATAGGAGTATTAAATTTTACTAACTTTACCCAATAAGTGCGGCTTATCCTTTTTAGCATTTACTAAAGTAAAAGCAGCGTCATTAAAACTTTTAAGCTTAGACATATTACTACTCATTAGTTTCACTTCAGATGGCAGTAAGATAGGTAGTTTGAATTGAACATCCACCTTAAAGGCTTCGGGTAACTCCATCAAACTTAAACATTTTGCCTTAGACCACATACCGTGAGCGATAGCTTTAGGAAATCCAAATGCCTTGGCAGTTAAGGGATGCAAATGAATTAAGTTGAAGTCACCTGAAACTTTGGCGTATCTACGCCCGATAGACTCAGGCACCTCGAATACGTAATTGAGTACACTATCTTCTTCCACATTAAAAGCGGTAGGTTTAGACTTGCTACGCTTTGCCGTAGCAGGTGATAATTTAGAAGACTTTTGACGAGATAAATAAGTTGATGTGCCTTCCCAAACTAGCTCTTCCCCACTGTGAACTTTAGTCACAAAGTCAAATTGCTTTCCTTTTGCATGATCTGCTAGATTCGCAAAGCTAACCGACATTGAGATCGTCTCAGTATCTGCTATATGACGATACTGCGTCACTGAATTTTCAATGTGCACCAAACCTAACATAGCATATGCAAAGGGTTCATTGACCATCATATTCATTTGCAAGGTTTGGGACAACACAGCAAAATAAGTAGGGGGCACTAGTCCATCGTCTGCAAAACCACATATGTGGCGATAATCTTTTAAATTGAGTTTATCTAACTTAAACTTATTGACACTGTAGGTTGCCACTGGCAGCGTATCTTTTGACCCTTTATTGGCTTTACCAACAATAGGTAACATGGACTTAATAATCTTAGGATATGTAGTATAGGCTTTTGGTAATTCTTTATAGACACGTGTAGTCATTCTTGAATATTCCCATGTAATATACGGTTGTCATACAAAAGATTAAACAGATTAATCTAATGAATTTTTATACGTTTATAGTCGAATACCTTTATAACTAAATACTTTATAGTTAAATACTTTTGACTCAGCTACAAGGCAGCTGACTGTAGATACTACATTTTTAGTAAAACAAACAAAGAGAAGGCCTTAACTGTTGTAGAAGACCTTAACTGTCTTAAAAGGTATTTGACTATACTTGTCTTATATATGAGCCATCAGTAGACAGCTCATAATTTTATTTTGTGTATTGAACCAGTTAATGCTCGTTTTCTACACCTTTTTATGCCCCTAGCAAGCTCTGTCCACACACTCTAATAGTGTTGCTATTTATACCGCCTGACGCTGGAGAAGCGAGCCATGCTATGGTCTCAGCAACATCAACAGGTAAACCACCTTGGCTCATTGAATTCATTCGTCGTCCCGCCTCACGAATTGCAAATGGGATTGCCGCCGTCATTTGCGTTTCAATAAATCCTGGCGCTACAGCGTTTATAGTAATGCCTTTACCTTCTGATTTTAGCTTCTTAGCAGTGGCTTGTACCAAACCGATAACCCCCGCTTTAGAAGTTGCGTAATTGGTTTGACCTAAGTTGCCTGCAATACCGGAGAGGGATGATACGCATACAATTCGAGCATTGTCATTTAGCACTTCATGATCAAATAAGTAATCATTAATCATAGCGATACTTTGCAAATTAATGTCTATAACCATATTCCATTGATTTTCATCCATGTTAGCTAAGGTTTTATCACGAGTTACCCCAGCATTATGAATAACACCATCTAGTCCACTCCGTTTAGCAGCCGCTTCAGCAATTTTCTTACCAGCATCATCAGCAGTAATATCTACAGCCAAAGTAGACCCTCCGATTTCACCGGCGACTTTTTGTAAATCAGATTGTTGTGCTGGAATATCTAGGCAGATAACATGTGCCCCATCCCGAGCCAGAACACGGGCAATAGCCTCTCCAATCCCACGACTTGCGCCGGTCACTAGCATGGTTTTACCCGCTAAGGGCTTTGACCATTCAACATCGACGGCGCTACCCTCTCCAATACGAACCACCTGTCCAGATACATATGCAGAACGTGCTGACATGAAGAAGCGTAGAGCTGAATCAAGATTCGATTCTTGACCTTCGCTCACATAGATCAATTGGGTGGTAATGCCTTTTTTAAGTTCTTTACCAACAGATTTAACAAAACCCTCTAATGCACGTTGTGATAATGTTTTACCAATACGGTCGCATTCTTCAGGAGGACGTCCGACAATAATAACACGCCCAGATTGCTCTACTTGACGAGCCACTGGATGAAAGAAATCATACATCTCCTTCAAATCTGGCGCATGACTAATATTACTGGCATCAAATAACAGCACCTTATATTTATCAGTATTACTATTGCTTTGTTTGGTATTTAACCCTATAGCAGAAAAGGAATCACTATGCGGATCATTACTAGCCATATACACATCAGCATGTAATTCATTTAAGACATTAGCAATAGAATCACTTAAACGACTATCTTCCCCCGCGGCTGAACCAAATAATATACTACCACGAACGACTTTTTCTCCAGCTTGGTAGCGGTCTAATCTAATAGGTAAAGGCAATCCAAGGTTTTTGGCAACTTTCTTTCCAAGTGATGACTGTACAAACTCTCCATAACGATCTGACATAATGTCTCCAGTTTTAGTAATTAAATGAATGAAATTCTTACTGTCTTAATGTAGGTCATTGAATCAACTTTCAAATCTAAACTCAAATTTACATAGAGATAGACACGACTACCCAGTTCAAAATAAAGGTAGCATTATTAGCATTCATAGTCATATATAGTCATATATAGTCTCCTTGATAATTGTTATTGAGCCACAACACAAGCATAGACGCTCAAGTTTGAATATTAGTCTTCTCGAATATTTTGTGTTTCTATATTAAAAAAACTCTTACAACCTGTAACGTTATATGACGGTCTTGTTAAATGATTGTGCTAAAATAAATACCTAAACATGAGAATAAGTTATGAGAAAGTGATTAACTCATAAAACTCACTTATTATATAACGTCGTCATACTAATATATGTCGTCATACTAATATATTTAGGGACATTGTTATTATATTGGTTATTGGATTGATCAGTACATTGGTTATTATTTTATGCATTGTCGTCATATAATACCATCAACAAATTTATGATTGCTTTTAGAGCGCTGTCATTACAGATCAGGGTAAGACTTTTTCAAAGACAATCAATGTTGGTAATCTAGATATAATCACTGATTTTTAAATTACCTCAAAATTCCAATTCCAAAGCAAACTACTATTAACTTTGTAATATTTAAGGACTATTTATGAGTGGCTCTAAAAAACCTTCAAAAAAAACAACTGCGGTAACGGAAACTAAGGTCATGAAATCTGGTAAGTCTTTACTCGATGAAACCATTAACGATCAAAAAAACGACGGTAAATCTGAAACGATAGATGGGTTTGCAGAGTTGCAAGAAGAAATCTCTCCCTCTTCAAATACCAATACCGATAAAATTATCCGTGAAGATAAAGCTGCCAAGCAAAGAATTATTGAAGATAGTAAAGAACAGTCTGAAATAGACGATATGACGACGGCATTGACTGAGGATAACGCTATGACTCAAGAGATTAATGTCGATAATGTTGATAATAACGTGAATGATAATACAGGCGACAAATCTAATAATGAAGTAAGTGCGGCGGATAAGCCTAAAAAAAATAAAACGCAGGCTTCGGCAGATAATGATAGAAACAACTATGATGAGACTCAACCAAACAATAAAAATAATAAGGGAACACCAATGACTAAGTCGTTAGATAATGCCAGCAATCACAGCAATCAACTTCGCCGTGTGGCTATTTTAGGGGGTAATCGCATTCCTTTTGCTCGCTCAAATGGTAGTTACGCCGATGCGAGTAATATCGATATGCTGAGCGCTGCCTTAAATGGTTTAGTTGAGCGTTACGAGTTGCAAGGTGAACGTCTTGGTGAGATCGTCGCAGGTGCAGTTTTAAAGTTAAGCCGCGATTTAAGTCTAACTCGTGAATCAGCCTTAAATACTTCTCTAGATCCACACACACCAACTTATGATATTTCTCAAGCATGTGGCACTGGCTTACAAGCAACGTTCGCTTCTGCAAATAAGATTGCTTTAGGTATTATTGATTCAGCGATAACTGGTGGAGTAGATACTACTTCAGACGCCCCTATTGCGGTGGGGGATGGTCTCCGTAAAGCACTGATTAAACTCGGGGCGGCTAAAAATAATAAACAACGTTTTGCTGCCTTAACCAGTATTAATCCTAAAGATTTAATTGATTCTCCTCAAAATGGCGAACCACGCACTGGTTTATCCATGGGCGAACATCAGGCCATTACTGCTTTAGAATGGAACATTAGCCGTGAAGCTCAAGATGAGCTTGCTGTAAAAAGTCACCATAACCTAGCCCGTGCCTATGAAGAAGGATTCTTTGACGATTTAATTACCCCTTTTAAAGGTCTGACCCGTGATAATACGCTTCGACCTGACACTACTCTTGAAAAATTAGCGACACTTAAACCGGTGTTTGGTAAGCTTAATGCCAACCCAACGATGACGGCAGCAAACTCTACACCGCTAACAGATGGTGCATCCTGCGTACTACTTTCAAGTGAAGCATGGGCCAAAGATCATGGTCTTAAACCATTGGCTTATCTGGTCCATCAAGAAACTGCTGCGGTTGACTTTGTCGGTAAAAAAGGTATCAAAGAAGGCTTGTTAATGGCACCGGCTTATGCGGTACCACGTATGCTTGAGCGTGCTGGTCTAACCCTGCAAGATTTTGATTTTTATGAGATTCATGAGGCATTTGCATCACAAGTTTTATCAACGCTTGCTGCATGGGAAGATGAAACTTTCTGTAAAGAACGCTTAGGTCTTGATGCCCCTCTTGGTACGATTGATCGTGACAAACTCAACGTCAATGGTTCTTCGCTTGCTGCAGGTCATCCGTTTGCTGCAACTGGTGGTCGCATCCTTGCTACTGCTGCTAAACTTCTGGATCAAAAGGGATCTGGTCGTGCCTTGATATCAATCTGTGCTGCGGGTGGTCAAGGGGTTACCTGTATTCTTGAAAAATAATCAATAGGTCATTGACATGTTAAACGAGCCACTACAAATTTTAGTGGCTCTTTTGCTATCGAAAGGTTAAATGGTTTAATAATATCTATTTATGTTTATAAGCCAATTAAATAAGCTACTCTAGGGGAGTCCTAATAGCCTAACTAGATTGTAATAATTGTATAAGTATCATTCTAACGTCTAAGTGACACATTTAATCGATATTGCTTTACATGGTATAAGTAGGCTCAGCTGAGTTAATCATTCCAGCCAATAACCGTTCAATCTCATTTTTCATTCTCAAACCAGCTTCATCCTTTTCAAACTGCACTGCAAAACCAGAAGGTCTATTCGATTGATTACGCTGGTTTATCCAAACTACCTTGCCATGCAGGGGCAGTCGCTCATGCGAGCCGGGTAAAGTCACTGCAACAAAAACCTCATCTCCTAGATTTTGTAAGTGTTCTGAAGGGATAAAAATTGCCCCATTTTTTACAAAGGGTAAATAGCAGGCATATAGGGATTGTAAATTTTCAATATGACAGCGTAAAATACCACCACGACTGGGTAAAGCCATACCTTACTCCTTAAGTGTGCATAAAATACTAAATTTTATTCATCACGATATTAAGTTAATGCTAAATTCGCATAACTCATGCATCAACAAATAAACGCCAGTCTGCACACAGCGCTTAGTAACAAGCTGCACATCCGCAAATATTAGTTTATAACTATTTAACTATAAATCCTCTAACTATAAGTTTTCAAGTACTAACATTATCTTATCGTAAGCCACTTTATCCTGTACATTTTGTAAAGTCGCGGTTTTAATATCATCTATCTGACTCATTACCCACTGCACGGTTTCAATATCCAAGTCTAAAACTGATGGATAGCTACGTAAGTCTAAATCAAGTTGTAACGTAGGCATACCAATGCAGCATCGACACAAATCCATTAACATCACTTCTGATAAGGTAATAAATTCGGTTAAGCTCAAGTTACTTTGCCAGTAATCGCTTGCCGCTATTCCACTCCGTTTTGCTGAGCGTAATGCTAGCCAAGTTTGCAACCACGTATTACGATGTTGATACCAGTTACTGGTTAACATATTAAGCGCTGCTAATGGTGCGCCATTAGCCAGATTTAACAGTTGAGTAATTTGTATACTCAGATCAATGTCATTAACCTCTTCTCGATTATATTGCGTATTGCTTGGTAGGTTATCCTGCTTATTATCTCGAGGGTTATTAAGAAGTTTTCTACTTTTTATAGTCTCGGCTAAATAACTTATTACTTTATCACGCTCAATTTGATCTATTGCTACTTTTTGAACACGGCTTTTAATTGTTGGTAATAGTTTTGCAGGGGCATCACTTATTAAAAATAACAAGACACCATCACTTGGCTCTTCTAACGTTTTGAGTAAAGCATTGGCAGCAGCAATAGTCATGGTTTCAGCATAATCAATAACACAAATTTTTAGTCCTAGACTACTTTGGCTTATAAACGGTTGCAATGCCCTAATATCATCTACCTTAATTGAGGTACTCCTCTTATCCTCGCTTTTGGAGAGAGCGACACTTTTTTTATTAGAGGGCGTTTTGGACTTGACGCTTTTAAGTTGCCTGTCTAAATTGTCGTTGCTAGGAGCGTCAGGATGCATAGGCAGAGGAAAACTGGCTTCAGGTAACACTCTAAAATCTGGGTGTGTGCCTGTTGTTAACCAGTGACAACTTTGGCAATGGCCGCAAGCTCGCTGGGTGTTTTCTTGTCTATTTGGACACAGCATCCATGCCACAAATCGCCACACAAAAGCCCGTTTACCTATTCCCTGCATACCTGAAAACAACATGCCATGTGGTAATTGCTCGCTTCTTGCAACTAAGTCTTCCCAACCTTTAGATTGCCAAGGTAACAAAGGGGCAAAATATGACATTTGCCTTAACTGTTCTGAACCACTCATAACCCCGCTACCACCTTAACTTTAAATTTGTGCATGAACCCCCTTTTAAGATGTGGCCTAGACCTAATAAAAGACAGCACTCAACAATCTGCTTTATAGAAGTGCGTCAATTGGCATAGAATTTAATCTTGCCAAGTCTTCTTCAGTGTCAACCCCCGCAGGTAGCTGCATTGATGCCTGAGCTATTGCAATTTTTCCACCATTTTCAAGCACTCTTAATTGCTCTAAACACTCAATCATCTCTAGCACACCTGGCGTCCACTTAACAAAATCCTGCAACAGCTTAACGCGATACGCATATAAACCTAAGTGTCGATTGGCATTTTTTGGCACGCTAAATTGTTTTTCATCTTGTAGCAAGCTCTCATTATTACATTGGTGCTGATTGGCCAGAGCAAGAGCATGCTCACGATCGCAAGGTATAGGGGCTCGGCTAAAATACAAAGCATGTCCAAGAGGGTTTGTAACCACTTTAACAGCAGAAGGGCGTAAAAACTCTTCATGATTAACAATTGGTTCATATAGAGTTGCCATGACACATTCTGGTTGATGCATTAATAAATCTTTAACTTGTTGCAACAATACGGGTGGTACCAGTGGCTCATCACCTTGCATATTGACCACAATGTCATCTTTATCCCAGCCTTTTATATTAGCCACTTCTGCCAGTCTATCCGTACCAGACTCGTGACTCTTATCTGTCATAACCACATCATAACCTGCTTTAGTACACACTTCAGCAATTCGCTCGTCATCGGTTGCAATACAAAGGTCATCGGCAAATGTCGCCTGTTGTGCTTTCTCTGCTACCCACAATATCATCGGCTTACCATGTATATTCAATAAAGGTTTACCTGGTAAGCGGGTACTTTTATAACGCGCAGGTATTACTATATGCACTGCTGGATTCACTTGGTTATGTGAATGTTGGTTACCCATGACACATCCTTATATTTATTCTAATATTTAAAGTCACGTTCAAAGTTATTATTAAATCAGTATATATAACCATACTTAGAACAAGTGAGCGAGTTAAACCACTTTAAGTAATTTTAATTGAGCCATCAATGTCGTATAACATTCTTTAGATAAAACTGCAGTAACAGGCAATACCCAAATTGATAAACGACTAAGTTCGGTGTTTTGTCTCACAAGCGGAGCAATTTTCACGGCATCTTTAGACGTGATAATGATTGGATAATCCGTTAATTGCAATATATCGCTCACAACAAATTTATGATGATCTGGCATAGGTTTTGCGATGACCTCAAACCCTAGTTCAATCAGTGTATTAAAAAATCTTTGTGGATATCCAATACCACTGACCGCATATACCGTTTTAATTGTTTGAACAGAATTAACAAAATTTACTCGGTCATTGAATTTAAAGTCTATTTCAGCTTTTGAATTAATGTCATTTTCTGTTTCTAAAGGTATTAAATGACCTGGCAGTAAATGCATGGTTAGCTTACTTTGATGATGTGTTCCGCTATGTTGTCGCTTATCGCTACCCTGCCCTGGTATTTCAGAGCTATTTTCTGACAATGGATTATCGGAAAATGAGTTATTAATAGAGGAAGCTTCTGAATGATGATAAATGACTGTCGACCCCTTTAGCCTGCTAATAGGCTCTCTTAAAAACCCAGTTGGCAGTAGCTGTTTGTTTCCAAAGCCACGTGAACTATCCACAACTATCCATTCAATATCGCGCTTAAGTTTGTAATGCTGCAGTCCATCATCGGCTATAATAAGCTGAATGCCTTGAGTGTTTTTTAATAAACACTCAATAGCAAGTTGCCGATTAGGACACACGCTCATTGCCACACCTGTTTCACTCACTATCAAGTAAGGCTCATCTCCTACGTCGCGCGGCATACTATTGCTGGTAACCATGCACGGCATAATTTCACCATTACCGCCATAACCTCGGCTAATTACCCCAATTTTAATACCATGAGATTGCAGAAAATGTACTAGTTGAATAATGAGCGGTGTCTTACCACTACCTCCGACCGTGATATTACCCACAATCAAAACTGGCACTGGCGCATGATATGACTTTAAAACACCAAGCCTATAAACATAACGCTTAATATAACCAATCAGGCCATAAATCCAACTTAAAGGTAACAACAGCCACAGCCACCAAGCTTGAGATTGCCACGCTTTAACCATCTTCAACTCAACGTTTGAGCCTATTTCTTCTAATCGTGATTGAGAATGATTGGATGTTGAGTCTTGATGTGGAGTCATATAGAGTCCAACTGGTAAGGTAAGTATTTAAATAAAAATGATAGTTATTTAATCACTTTTAAATAGTTTTAAGCAATTTGTAAAGTATTTATATAATGATTATGTTGCTTAGGTTATTTTTAAAAACAATCCAAGTATTAACTTAGTCTCTCTCAACGGAATTCACAACCTTTTAAAAAGAAAATGCATCATCATCAATGCATTGAACAGCCATATTTTAGGTAAAGTCTCTATCGTACATCTGGGCATAATGTCCAGAGTTTGCCATCAATTCACTATGAGTACCAGTCTCAATAACCCGACCTTCATCTAAAACCACGATTTTATCTGCAGCTTCGATGGTGGTTAGACGATGTGCAATAACCAGTGTGGTTCTATCAACCATCACATTATTTAAGGCTTGTTGGATATAGTATTCCGACTCATTATCCAGTGCACTGGTTGCTTCATCCAAAATAAGTATCGGCGAATTTTTTAATAACGCACGGGCAATAGACAAGCGCTGACGTTGACCTCCAGAAAGCTGTAACCCCTCAGCGCCAACGGGGCTGTCATACCCTTTTGGCAGTTTCATTATAAAATCATGAGCAAAAGCGGCTTTGGCAGCGTCGACAATCTCATCGTCGGATTTAACTGCTAAATCACCATATGCTATATTGTGTTTAACAGTATCGTTAAATAAAACCACTTGCTGGTTTACCACAGCAATTTGAGATCGCAAAGCATTTAAAGATATATTCTCAATTGGCTGCCCATCAATACAAATCTGACCAGAGGTTGGAGTTAGTGTGCGGGTCAATAAATTCACTAGGGTTGTTTTTCCAGCGCCACTTCTACCTACCAAAGCGACCGTTTCACCTTTATTGATAGTTAAATTAAATGCTTCAAGCGCTTTTGTACCATCCTCATATTCAACGGAAACATTATTAAAATGTATTGAGCCGCCAATAGTAGGATTGAGTGTTCCTAAATCTTCCTCTTCTGGTTCATCAAGTAACGCAAAAATGGATTGACCAGCAGCAATGCCTTTTTGCAATTTCTGATTAACATCTGTTAATGATCGTACAGGCTTACTGATTAACCCTGCTGCAGTCAAATAGGCTATAAACTCACCAGCCGTGGTTCCTGACATAACCTCAGGACGTATTGCTAACCATACCACCACTGACATCGCTATCGCCATCAAAAGCTGAACGGCTGGCGTGTTTATGCTATTGGTCACAACCACCTTCATGCCTTGCTTCAAATTCTTCAAGGAAGCACGATCAAAACGGTTGGCTTCATATTCTTCGCCGCCATAGTTCTTCACAACATGATAACCACTTATGACTTCATTGCTGATGTGACTAACATCTCCCATCGTTTGCTGTATACCTTTTGACAAATCAAGATAACGTTTAGAAGCAATACGAATTAAAATGAGGATAGGTGGCAATACCAGAAACAATATTAGAGTGAGCTTCCAGTTCGAATACAATAGAAAACCCAATAATGAAATGACAGTTAATCCATCTCTTAACAGGGTTTTTAATGAATCCGTACTGGCAGCTGTCACTTGTTCGACATCAAAAATGAGCTTGGATGAGATAGTACCTGAAGGATTGGCTAAAAAGAATGCACTTGGCAGACTTAAGAGTTTATTGAATACTTCGACCCTTAATTTATATACAAGATTACGTGATATTAACGCAGAAAAATAATTACCTAAAAAAGTACCAACCCCACGTACAAAAAACAGGAGCACAATTAAAAATGGAAATAAATTTAACTCTGCCTGCTTACCGTTATTAATAGCGTCAGTTATAAATTGAATTAATTTAGCAACGCCCACTTCTGTAGCAGAATTAATAGCAAATCCTACAATTGTTAATAAAATAGCCCACCAATAAGGCTTGATATAACTTAATAGCCTTAAATAGGTCGCAGTCTGTGAGGGCGTTGTTGGTTTGGTTACTTTAGAGACTGATGAAATAAACTCAGAATTTAAATTAGCGTCATCAGTGGATGAATTTTGTAATTTGGCAGTGGATGATTTTTCAGTATCCGATGATTGCGGCATCTTTTGCCCTTAGTTGTTGAAACCTTTATTTCAAATAAACCGACTTTAAAATTACTTCCAAAGCATCTAGATCTAGCAATTTTAATCCAGTGAGGTTTTTTAAAAAGTAAAAATATATAAAATTAAACGTGATTAAGGCACTAAACCCACTTGTTGAGATTACTCAAAATGTTTTAGTAGTTCATCAAGCTCTTCTGGGCTGTGAAAGAAAATCTCAACACTGCCTTTACCGCCTTTTTTTTGTTTGAACTTTACCGTCGTACCTAAAAAATCTGATAATTTTTGACTTAATTTTTCAACCTCACCATCTAATCGAGGCTTAATGGTTTTAGAGTTTTTATCAGGATTTAAAATTGATTTTACTAACTTTTCTGCCTCACGAACCGTCATTGAAGCATCAATAATCTTCTCCGCAATTATTGGCTGTTGTTCAGAAGATAATGACAACAGAGCGCGCGCATGTCCCATATCAATGCGACCTTCACTCAGGTGAGTTTTTACGACTTCATTAAGATGATTTAATCTCAATAGATTTGAAACCGTGGTTCTGGCTTTACCTACCACATCAGCAATCATCGCATGGCTCATACCAAATTCGGTGTGAAAACGTTGTAATGCCTCTGCCTGTTCAATGACTGATAAATCTTCACGTTGAATATTCTCAATGAGTGCAAGGGCTATAGCAAGCTCATCTGACAAGGCACGCTCGATAGCTGGTATGGTAGATTGATCCGCCATTTTTGCTGCTCGCCAGCGCCTCTCTCCCGCAATAATTTCATGAGTAACCTTATCAGAAACTTTTTCCTCCCCAGATAACAAAGGACGAATAACAATAGGTTGCATCACGCCGTGCTGACGTATAGAAGAAGCCAGCTCAGCCAATGCTGATTCACTCATATCACGCCTAGGTTGGTATTTACCCGCTTGGAGTCGTTCAACATCCATCTGTACCAATGTCATTTCTTCATCAGCTACATTATCTCTATTGGTCTTACTAACTGATGCGGAAACCTCTTCAAATTTTTCAGATTTATAATGACCATTGGCAGCGCTTTTGTTATTTTTTAACGTCTGCCTAGACGATAATTTTGAGGGTGTTGATTTATATTTAGATTTTTTAGCTTCGCCTTTAGGTTTAGCATCATTGACTTGGCTATCGTCTGTTGCTAAATCATCACGTAAAGCGACTGCTGTGATTTCTTTTTCTTTTTTAATTGAACCAAGCAGAGCATCCAACCCTCGGTTGGCGGCTAATCCACGCTTTTTTGCCATGATGGTTATCCTCTACCTGCATATAAAATCTAAATAAGAACTAACTATAATATAAAACGATGAAAAAGCCAAAAGCTAAACCTGCATATATATTACGTGTTTATCAATGACTACTCTAAGCTTATCAATTATCAATGACTGATATGATTTAGGGGTTGAATATTCTAATGAAAAGCACATAACTTGCAAGTAAAATTACACTTTACTCTAAATTAATTGCTTAATAACTTCACAAATCAATGCTTAAGAACTTAACAAATTAAAAAAGCTATTATAGATGTAATAGCTATAGATTTAAGGGTAACTGCCGACTTTGTTTAATTATTTCTAAAGCAAATTTTCGGTACGCCTGCGCCCCTTTCGAGTTTTTTTCATAATCCAAAACAGGCATACCATGTGCAGGTGCTTCCGCTAGCCTTACATTACGAGGGATGATTGTCTTAAACATCAAGTCGCCAAAATGTGTCTCAAGCTCGTCTGACACATCATTGGCCAGTGTATTTCGTGAATCAAAAAGGGTTCTCAACACTCCCCTGATATGCAGCTTTGGGTTTAAATCTTTTAATCTATCGATAGTTTGAGACAAATCAGCAAGACCTTCAAGGGCATAATATTCACATTGCATTGGAATAATGACACCTTGAGTCGCTACCATAGCATTCACGGTCAATAGATTTAAGCTGGGAGCACAGTCAATAATGACATAATCGTACCCCTCAAGTGATTGCATTGCCTCTTTGAGCAAAAGGTGGCTATCATTTTTACCCATTAGCGTAATATCAATACCGGATAAATCTCTATTTGAACCGACAACATCAAAACCAGCTGGACTGCGCTCAATCGCATCAGCCAAGCTAACACCTTCTAATAATACATCTGCCATACTTAGTTTAAGGGTACGTTTTTCAAGTCCTGTTCCCGTTGTTGCATTACCTTGCGGATCTAAATCAATCAGCAACACTTTTTTGCGTCTGGCAGACAAACTCGATGCCAGATTGACTGCCGTAGTAGTCTTACCTACGCCACCTTTTTGGTTTGCAACTGCCAAAATTTCCATAAAATACTCTACATGACCTAAATAAAACAAGTATAAATTAATAAAAGTTAGGTGGTTTTTCTAGACAGCTCAACAATATGCCTTGTCTCATTAAGTTGAGGCACAGCTATGGGCAGATTAGTGATGTTCCAATCCTCTTTTAAACCTTGTAAATCGTTGTTATCTGGTGCCAAGCCTTTCATCGCTTGTAGATATCCATTTTCTACTAACCTAGGCGCTGAGGCACTCACAAAGTCAGTTAAACTCGCAAATGCTCTTGAGGTTACCACATCAAATTTTTTATCTTCTTCAAGGTTATAATCCTCAATACGATTGGCAATGGGTGTTAAGTTTGTTAATTTTAACTCACTGGCCAACTGTTTAATAAACCTAATCTTCTTTTTGTTACTATCTAGCACGGTCACTGGACGTTTAGGCTCACAAATAGCCACAATTACCCCCGGTAACCCAGCGCCTGTACCTATATCAAGCAGTCTACCCGAATGTAAATGAGGTATAATGGCTAGACAATCAAAGATATGTTTTACAAGCGCTTCTTCAGGGTCTTTTATTGCTGTCAGATTATATGCTTTATTCCAAAATAGCAGTTTATCTAAATATAGTAAAAGCTGCTGCTGCTGACTCGCATCAATTTCAACTTTTAGTTGTTTGACTACCTTGGATAGGATACTCTTAAACTCATCCAGCTGATTTGATATTACCACAAATTTAACCGTGCTCATGTCGATTCCAACATTAATAATAGCAAGACAAAATGCTAAGCTTACCTTATAGTTTTATTTAAAGCTAAGCAGTTGAACGCAAGATTATAACACGTTCACTTCGAATTAAAGATGCTAGAAATTATTAAACACCTGAATATCGCTCAACAAAATTCATCTGGGTGTTTTTGCATCACTTAACTCGGCCTATAGAATCTTATAAATATTTTAGAGTATTTTATGTCTGATAAACTTAAAAAACCAATTAAATCAAGTTTCAATCAACCAAACACTAAACAGAGCAAAAAACGCAAAAATTCATATTTAGACTATAAATCAAAAAAGACTACTGCAATATCTACACATGACCACATTCAAGAGGACGCCATAATAAGTGCGGATGGATTATCAGATAACGTGACAGATTTAGTTAAAAAAAACTGTAGAGTATCTTTATCACAGCTTAAAAGACATACTGATCCGCAAGCTCTACCTGAAACAACTGATTTGGTGCCAGAATTACCAATAGGCTT
This sequence comes from Psychrobacter sp. CX97, assembly GCF_057396285.1. Taxonomy (NCBI): domain Bacteria; kingdom Pseudomonadati; phylum Pseudomonadota; class Gammaproteobacteria; order Moraxellales; family Moraxellaceae; genus Psychrobacter; species Psychrobacter sp. CX97. The sequence goes on from NZ_JBXYJE010000006.1 coordinate 164,617, forward strand.
TGGTCAGCCTCGCGCAATTCAAGCACTAGAAACAGCCTTTGACATAAAAGCCTCTGGATATCATGTTTTCGCTGTTGGAGAAAATGGTCTTGGTAAACGTACTTTTATTAGTAATTATTTAAAAGAGTTAGGTAAAGCCCAAGCTATCTTAAGCGACTGGGTTTATGTCCATAATTTTAGCCACCCTCTTTTCCCTCTCGCAATCCCTGTTAAAAAAAGCACAGCACCTGCATTAGCAGAAAGCATGTTCAATATATGGAATGAGCTAACTCAATGTTTAAAGGCGCAATTGCAAAATGCTCATTCTTTACATTACAGCTCTGCACTTAGTAATTTAAAACCTAAAACGATACCACAAACCCATACTCAAACTGGGATAGTCGAGCTGCAGGCAGCTGCTAAACATACTTTGCTGCCTTTATTTGAGATTTTAATAAAGGCGCATAGTAATAATCAAAAACTAAAAAACTATTTAAATACTGTTATGAATCATATGCTTCATAACGCTTATGATATTGCTATTCAATACGCTAACACTGCTAATAGCACCTATAATAGTACCACTAGAAATTTGAATTCAATACCAGCTGAATATTCTGTGACGGTTATTAGTCACTTATCACAGATGAGTGAGTCCAGTCATAATTTTGCAAGATCGCCACGCTATGCTTCTAAAACTAATTTTAGTACCACAGTAGATGGGGCACCAATTGTGTTTGCTGATACACCGAATCAGTTGAATCTGCTTGGACATATTGAGTATGCAACGCGCTCAGGCTCTGTGGTTACCGATGTCAGTATGATTCGATCTGGCGCTTTGCATCACGCAAATGGAGGCTACCTATTAATCGAAGCCAATCGATTGCTTAAAAATCCCGAAGCATGGCATGACCTAAAACGCGCCTTACAACTGAAACAAATTCAGTTTGTTAAGCCTCAGATGTCATCAACAGCGTCTGTCTCTTTAATGCCAGAACCAATACCCCTAAATATCAAAGTCATATTACTCGGGGATTTGGACTTATATGATAAATTCATAGAGCTTGATGATGAGTTTGACGCCGTATTCAAAATACGAGCAGACTTTCATGATCAAGTAGAGAGAACGTTAGACAATGAATTAGCTATGGTCTCAAAAATGGCAGATATCATTAAAAAACATGATCTTTTAGCATTTCATTGCTCTGCCCAAGCTGAAGTTCTGGATAATTTAAGTTTACAAGTTGAAGACCAAAATAAGCTCAGTCTACATATTGATAGACTGACTCAACTCATGCTTGAGGCGAATCGCCATGCTAGTCAACAACAGTCCCAGTTCGTACAATCAACGCACGTAAAGCACGCCTTAACTGACATAGAATACCGGTCAAGTTACCTCAAGGAGCTTTATTGGCAAGAGCTGACGGATGGTCAACAGTTAATTAGCACATCTGGTATGGCAGTTGGACAGATAAATGCTTTAACGGTTATTAATTATGCAGATATAGAGTTTGGTATGCCAGCACGTTTGACGGCTGTTGTTCAGCATAGTATGGGTTCAGGAGATATTTTAGATATTGAACGTGATGTGGAGCTAGGCGGTAGTTTGCACGCTAAAGGTATGCTAATTATGAATAGCTACTTGCGGGCGCTATTTAGCCCCTTCCACCCATTAAACTTTACCGCATCTTTAGCTTTTGAGCAAAGCTATGCGCACATAGATGGAGACAGTGCTACCCTTGCTGAGGCTTGTGCGTTGCTATCGGCATTGGCTGAAGTTCCTATATCGCAATCTTTGGCTATTACTGGCTCTATGAATCAATTAGGCATGGTGCAAGCGGTTGGTGGTGTTACTGCTAAAGTAAATGGATTTTTCGATGTGTGCTGTCATCAAGGCTTAACAGGAGATCAAGGCATTATCTTGCCCGCTGCAAATATTTCCCAATTAATGCTTCGAGATGATATTATTGAGGCGGTCAACTCAAATCAGTTTCACATTTATGCCGTGCGTACCCTCAGTGAAGCGCTAACAATTTTATCAGAGATGCCCATTGATGCCGTCACTAAAAAAGGACGCTATCGTAAATCCTCATTATTTGGTAAAGTCATTAAGAACTTAAAAAAATGGGATGAGCAATTGAATCCAGCAGAAGAGGCGGTGTTACCAACTACAGATAAATCTTTATCAAAATCTAAGCATTAGCCATAACCATACAACAGCTAATTTAACGACTAAAACACTTAAACATGACAAAAACTAGGTTTATTGAGTTTTATCTGTTGGTTTATTTTGGAAAAGCTATTAAATAGACCCTATTATCCATATTAACCTATACTTAAATGAAAGCAATAGCATGTCTCATATAAAAAGTACGGATAAAGCCACATCAGCTACGTTAGAACCTGCTTCTAGTCAAAGCTCTACAAGCAGCTCAGCGACTACTGCTCGGCAGTGGGAGCTATTAAATCAATTAGAACGAACACGTTGGAGAGGCACTCATCATTTACATGAACAGCTGCGTCTTGCCAACTTCGATGTTAGTCTTCGCACGGTACAACGCGATTTAAACGCATTGTCAAAACGCTTTCCGATTGAGAAAAATAACGCAAATCCTCAAGGCTGGCGCTGGAAAGAAGATGCACCTGTGCAAAGTCTGCCGCACATGAACTTCTCTCAAGCCGTTGCATTTAATATGGTAGAAGCAAATTTAACTCAGCTTTTACCTCCAGCTATATTAAAAGAGCTATTCCCTTGGTTCAGCTTGGCTAGACGACAGCTTAAAGACAGCAAAGTCACTCACAACTGGCTTGATAGGGTACGTATCGAACCCCCCACTCAGCCCTTAATTGCGCCAGATATAGATATTGACTGCAAAGATGCAATTTATGAAGCCATATTCCATGAACGCCAAATTTCAGCAGAATATAAAAGACGCAATAGAGAGGTAGCAGGCGACTATGTTTTAAACCCGCTTGCTATTGTACAGCGTGGCGTTGTCATTTATTTATTGGCAACTAGGGTTGATGATCCAGAGTCTATTATCAGAACCTTTGCCCTGCACCGCTTTTCCAAAGTAACTGTCAAAGACACCTTGTCCAACATTCCTATAGATTTCGATTTAACCGCTTACCTTGAAGCTGGAGGTATGGGATTCGCGCACCATTTGTTTAGAGATTTACCTGATCGTGGCAAAAATACAAAAATAAAACTTGTATTCAAAGGAAAGTCTGGCTCAAGCCTACTCGAAAGCCGATTATCAGAAGATCAAGTGGTTATAGAGGGCGAGGATACTCAAACCTTTGAAGCAACGGTCAACTTAACCTCACAATTGGTTTGGTGGTTGCGAAGTTTTGGCAATAACATTATCTCAATAGAACCACAGATACTAGCACAAGCGGTAAGTATGGATAGCTGAATATGACGAGCTAAATGAAAGTATATTAATTTCATAATGTCTATTGACAGGTTAAACCAAACCCTTTTATATAGTCCTCAAATCTAATACGATATAAATAAAATTTATTATCAAAACCTTTATATTTGAATCTTCCTTTGGAGCATCTCTTGTCAACACCAGTATCCTCTACGCTGCAAAACAATACGAACAATATCAGATCCAACATACTAGATAATGGCAGTCATCTTCTAAGCGAGTTGCCACTACATACGCATAACTTACTATTTGGATTAAACTTTAAATACACTAAAGTAGAAAAAAAGGGAGTTATTAGCCGCCTAAAAGGTAAGACACAGCCCTTAGATATAGACTTATCATGCATTTTACTCGATCAAAATCTTAATGTTGTTGATACGGTATGGTTTAAAAAATTACGGGATGAATCTGAAGCCATTCGCCACCTTGGTGATAGCTTAGATGGTAGAGACCGTGGAGATATGGCTGAATTTGATCGTAGCTTTGATGTAGAAACAATAGAGTTGAGACTGCCTCAGCTACCTAACAATATTACCCACATTGCCCTTATTGCGTCTTCATATAATGGGCACTCAATTAAAAGTGTTGAAAGAGGAGATATGTATATCAGTGACGATGAAGGTAATGAGGTTTATACTACAGACCTTACCTTATTGAACACAGATACTTCTGCCATATACGTGGCCACACTGAGTCGAGAATTATCTGAATGGCGCTTTACAATTAATAACTTACCCCTAGAAAGCAACAAGATGGAAAATATGACTCAACAAATTATCAATGAGCTTTCAACGGAGTACTCTCTACATTAAAATATTATTTAATGTAGTATTTTAAATATTAGTAAACATCCAACTGATAAAATAAATAACCAAATACTATTGATATTTAATTAGTCTATGACAAGTTAGATGCGCGTTAGAGTTTTTCACCGCAATGGGGACAATAATTGCGCTTCTCAATTTCTTTTAATTTATTTTCATAGTGCTGCTCACGCAATAAATGCTTAACAACCTCTTCTGCTTGCTGGCGATCTAGACCAACCTCACGCCTAAGTTTATCAATTTTAAATTGATTATTTATTAAATCCATATCTTCACTCAGCAACAACTCTCGGAACCTTTGTTCTAGAATCTCCCGACGTTGTTCAAGCTCAGAGGCTAAACCAGAGGCCAAGATACCTGCAGGTAATGCGGCTAAGCCCACGCCTAAAATAGTGATAACCGCCCCCAAGAACTTGCCTAACGTTGTGACTGGAATGACATCTCCATATCCCACCGTCGTCAAGGTAACTACAGCCCACCACATTGACTTAGGTATAGATTCAAAAACCTCTGGCTGAGCTTGATTCTCTACGACGTAAATACCGCTAGAAGCTGTTACTATCATAATAATCAAGATGAATATAACTGCCTTAAAGGACTCTTTCTCTTTTTGTAAAACGATCAATAAAATACGCATTGCTGCAAAATAACGGGTCAGTTTAAGCAGTCGAAATAACCTTAAAACACGCAAGAAACGTAAATCAACCGAAACGAAAAAGTTCATGTATGCTGGGAAAATTGAGATAAAGTCAATAATTGCACCTGGGCTCTTTATCCAAAGCAAACGCTTCTTCCAATTGGGTAATTCAATTCCTGTAGACTCTGTCTCTTCAATATCCTTCTCAACAATGACCCATAAACGTAACCAGTACTCAATACTAAATATAAGTATTGAGATATTCTCAAACATTTGAAAAGCATGTTGATTTGGAAAATACCATCGATCGACTGATTCTGCAATAACTGCAGAAACATTTAATATAATAAAAAATATCAAAAACTTATCAACAAACTGACTTAGCGGGCTTTGATACGCATCGTTTTCGATAGTATCGTAAACTCTTCTACGTAGTTTTCTGTAAATTCGTAAGTTGATCATGAGAGGCTTATATTTAGTTAATTTTTAACTACACTTAATTTTTCTTTAAAGTCGGAAGATTGATTTTTGGCTGAGTATATTATAATAAATTATTAAAAATATATTTTTAGGTATAGATGATTGTGCTGCTAATGATAATCTAATATCCTTTTAAAATATAGGATCAGCTTCATAGAGCAAGCTTAGCCTATCCGATATAGCGCTTATACTCATTCTCCTTACTGCTTTAATTTTTAAAAGTAAGAAGGATTTATTAAGCATTCGCTCGAAACCGGCTAAAATCATTATTAATGTGACAAATACTGTTACTGTTGAATCCTATAGTCAAATAACTTTAAAATCGATACAAGACCACTCAGTGGAAGTAGTACAATTGTATGCTAAACGAGGTTAATACCGTAGCGATTAATAAGTTTGAAGATTATATATACTATACATAAAATCCCTGCCAGTTGCTGACAGGGATTATTATATGATGTATAGCGTGCTTATATTATTACGTATATCTATTCAATTAACTAACTCTAAAGCAAGATGCGTCTTGGATCAGCCAATAGTTTGGCAATATACCGTGTAAATACAGCTGCATCAGCGCCATTGATAACTCTATGGTCATAAGACAATGATAACGGTAACATCAAACGGGGCTCGAAGGTCTGTTTAGCATCATTCCATCTAGGCTGCATAGATGCTTCTGATATACCCAATATACCGACTTGTGGCCAATTGACCAATGGAGTAAAGTACGTACCGCCAAGATTACCCTGACTTGAGATGGTGAAGCTTGCCCCTTGCAGATCTTTTGTTGTTAACTTTTTATCTCGAGCTTTACCAGCAAGCGTACCAATTTCTATGGCAATCTGTTTAATACCTTTATTTTGAACATCCTTAAGTACGGGAACTATCAAGCCATCATCAGTCGCAACCGCAATACCCATATTAACTGTCTTACGTATGTGAATTTGAGTATTATCATCACTTAGATGACTGTTAAATCTTGGATGCTGTGTCAAAGCATAGGCGGTTGCTTTAACAATAAAAGCAAGTATGGTTAGTCCAATACCTTGAGCTTTGAACTCACCTTTAAGCTCTCCACGCAGCTTTTCAGTTTCAGTAATATCTGACAAATCAAACTGGGTTACTTGTGGCAAATAAGTATTGTAATTCAGCTGAGGTATTGATACCTTTTGCAGACGGCTTAAGTCTTGAGTCTCAATCTCGCCCCATATCTCAGATTTACTCATATCAGGGAGTGAGGGTAAACCTGAACCAACACTTATCCCAGTAGTGACCGGCTTAGATGAAGCCCCCGTTTGTATATGAGATTTAACATAACTAAAGACGTCTTCTTTTAATATACGCTTATTTGGGGCAGTGCCCTCAACTTGGGTAATATCAACACCAAGCTGACGTGCAATTTTACGAACGGCAGGACCCGCATAAACGTCTATCAATTTTTTATTAACTTGCGCCTCAGTAAGCTTACTTTGCTGATTAGCAGTTGTGCTGTTAGAGCTAGGTTTTTCTTGAGTACTTGTATGTTTCTGAGCTGCTTGTGCGTTTTTATTTTCGTCCTTATTGTCAACAGTATTGCTATCGGGTTTATTGATAGCAGACTCACCTTCAGACCTATCCTTTGAGACAGAGGTGCGATTACTATTGGCTGAATCAGCGCTTAGAATAATCAAAAAGTCTTGACCATTTGTCACAGTGTCACCCGCTGACACTAAGATTTTTTCGATTGTGCCTGCCACAGGTGAAGGAACTTCTACAGAAGCTTTATCCGACTCTATAAGTAATATAGATTGCTCTGCTTCAACTGTATCGCCTTCAGCAACCATGATTTCAGCAACTTGCGCTTCATCTACACCTAAATCTGGCAGCGAATATGTATGTGAGCCACCGGATTGAGTCTCATCGGACTGAGTATGACCACTATCATCAGGTTCTTTTGTTTCTAGGCTTGACTGAGAGTCCATATCAGAGTGGCTGATAGGTTCTTCTGTCTTATCGTTCGGCTTTTCGGTTGCAGAGTGACCTTCTGTATCTTCGTCAACTCCAACCTCGCTGTCGATTTCAACAAGCACCACTCCTTCACTTACTGTATCCCCAACCGATACCATGATTTTCGTGATTTTACCAGCGGCTGAACTAGGCACTTCAACAGATGCCTTATCAGATTCCAATAAAACTATATTATCATTCTCAGTGATTATATCACCTTCAGCTACTAAGATCTCACTTACCTCAGCGCTATCCACACCCAAATCTGGGGTCTTAATTTCCATGCTATTTCTCCAACAATTAGTTGTTATTCTTCTTTTTATTATTCTTCAATGTTTTTATCATTTAGAATCTCGGCGTCGGCTTTATCTTCAGCACGACCTTCACTACGAATCTCTTCGTCATCTTCTTCAACTAATTCTGGCACAGGATTTGGGTTCACAACTTCTGGAGGTGGAGCATCAGGGAAGTGATCGAATTGTGGCTGTACTTGCCAAGCTGGGGGTTGATCAGTATCGATACCTAAACTTGTAATGGCATCTTTAACCAATCTCATTTCAACTTCGCCTTCATCAGCAAGACGTTTTAACGTTGCTACTACGATGTGTTCAGCATTAACATGGAAGAAGTTACGTAATTGCTCACGGCTATCAGAGCGACCATAACCATCAGTACCCAAAGTAGTATAAGGTCTGCTATCAGGCAGCCAAGCTCTTATCTGCTCTGAGAAATTTCGCATATAGTCAGTTGCGGCAACTACCACACCCTCATGTTTGGCTAACTGCTCAGTTACCCAAGGCACTTTTTCCTCTTCCATTGGGTGCAGGCGATTGTAATCATCACATGCCATACCGTCACGGGTCAGCTCGTTAAAACTGGTAACGCTCCAAACGTTCGAGCTTATGTTAAACTCATCACGAAGAATGCGAGCTGCTTTCTGAACTTCTCGTAAAATAACACCAGAACCTAATAACTGCACATGGGTGCTAAGTTGGTTTTCACTATTATCTTCTAACAAATACATACCACGTTTAATACCCTCTTCCACACCTTCTGGCATCTCAGGCTGTTCGTAGTTTTCATTCATTAGGGTAATATAGTAGTAAATTCGCTCACCATTACCATACATACGGCGTAAGCCATCATGGATGATTACCGCAAGCTCGTAACCAAAGCAGGGGTCATAACATACACAGTTTGGTACTGTACCAAATAAAATATGTGAATGCCCATCTTGATGCTGTAATCCCTCACCATTGAGTGTAGTACGACCCGCAGTGGCCCCAAGTAGGAAGCCCTGTGCCTGACAGTCGCCAGCCGCCCATGCTAAGTCTCCAATACGTTGGAAACCAAACATTGAATAGTAAATATACAAAGGAATCATAGGTAATGCATTAGTTGAATAACTGGTTGCTAATGCAATCCAAGCACTCATTGCACCTGCTTCGTTAATCCCCTCTTCAAGCATGTGTCCATCTTTAGCTTCTTTGTAACCCATAAGCGCATCATTATCTTCAGGCGTATATTTTTGACCCGCAGCTGAATAAATGCCTAGCTGGCGGAACATACCCTCTAAACCAAATGTACGCGCTTCATCAGGCACGATAGGCACAACCCTATCTTGAATCTCTTTGTTCTTTAACATTGCTGAGAGTAAGCGCACAAACACCATTGTTGTTGATTGGGCTTTACCGTTACTGCCTTTTAAGATTCTATCAAAAATGGATAGATCAGGGATCTCTAGCGGAATATGACCACTACGGCGGTTAGGGAGATGTCCGCCTAAAGAATCACGGCGACCATGAAGATATTTCATTTCTGCCGAATTTTCATCTGGCTTGTAAAATGGCAGTGTTTCCAATTCTTCATCTGTAAAGGGCAGATCAAAACGATCTCGGAAGTAAACAAGTCCTTCTTTATCCAGTTTTTTGATGCCATGTGTTTTATTTACTGCTTGCGCTTGATCTGAAAGTCCATAACCTTTTACAGTCTTAACCAACACAACTGTTGGCTGACCCTTTGTTTTCATTGCTTCACTAAATGCAGCATACACTTTTATAGGATCATGACCACCACGATTTAAACGTATGATGTCATCGTCAGTTAACTCATTGGCCATTTCTTCAAGTTCAGGATACTTGTTAAAGAACTCTTTGCGAGTAAATGCGCCATCACGTGTTTCATACAGTTGATACTCGCCATCAACCGTTTCTTCCATACGTTTTTTTAACACACCTGTATGATCTTTAGCTAACAAGGTATCCCATTTACCACCCCAAATGACCTTAATCACCCGCCAGCCAGCGCCTCGAAATACTGATTCTAGCTCTTGAATAATTTTACCATTACCACGTACAGGGCCATCTAAGCGCTGTAAATTACAGTTTACCACCCAAATAAGGTTCTCTAAATTCTCCCGACCCGCTAACGATATGGCACCCAAACTCTCAGGCTCGTCAGTCTCGCCGTCACCTAAAAATGCCCAAATTTTACGTCCTTCATCTTCTAATAAACCACGGTTAATCAAATAATTGTGTACATGAGCGTGGTAAATTGACATTATCGGACCAAGGCCCATTGACACAGTGGGAAACTGCCAGTAATCAGGCATCAAGTAAGGGTGTGGATAACTTGACAAACCTTTGCCACCTACTTCTCGACGAAAGTTGTCTAGTTGCTCTTCAGTCAAACGACCTTCTAAAAATGAGCGGGCATAAATACCCGGTGCAGAGTGACCCTGATAGTAAATCATGTCACCACCAAAATGATCACTGGCCGCGCGGAAAAAGTGGTTGAAACCTGTCTCATATAAGGTGGCACTGGAAGCAAATGTCGCTAAGTGACCACCCAAATCATCATCGTTCTTGTTTGCCCGCATTACCATTGCCAAGGCATTGTAACGAACGAGTGCACGGATTTTACGCTCAATTGCTAAGTCACCTGGATAAGTTGGCTCATCTTCAACTGGAATGGTGTTTATATACGCTGTATCTAACCGGTTAAACGGCAAGCCCTCTTGTACAGCCATATTATAAAGTGCTTTGAGTAAGAATTGGGCACGATCTTTATCTGCATGCTTAATAACAGATTCAAACGCATCTAACCACTCTTGCGTTTCGATGCCATCCGCATCTTTATAATAATTCATAATGTTTATCCTTATATTTGACTGATGTGATTTTTAAAATGAATAAAATTGAGCAATGAAACAAGTTATTTGAAACTTCATCTATCTACAATTTCTTTTATATAACTTATTTATTAAAATAATTATATGAGTATGCAATAAATCCAAAAGAAATACAGTTGTAGACTATATTAAACCATTGATAGTATAGCGACATGTCAGATGCACAGCTATCACTACAGAGAAATGATTACAGCTAGACTATTTAGATACTAAATGATGAATATATACTTTTACTAGATTCGATACTTTACTTATTTTTAACAATTGACAACTTTATTAAAATAGCTATTTTTGTCAAAAAATATTTAAGCTTTGTAGCTAATATATAGCTATTAAATGTGAGTTTAAATATGGCGGACGAAATATAACTCATATAGATCGTCCTATTTTATTTGCAAAAAACGCATGTATAAACGTATTTAATAGGTATCTTTTATAATTTAAACAAGCCTATTAAATTGCTAATTTGCCCCGCATATTTATCATTATATAACAAGTTGGCCATCATATTGATTAATTACTCAACAATCGTTGATTAATTGTGCTCACAACTAAATGTTCAGATATCACAGCACCATACTAACTACTAGTTAGCAAGTTAGCGTTTTTTATTCATATTAAAAGCGTTATTGGTTTTTAAAGAAGTTCTCTAGTAGTAAATCTGATACATTTCTAGGTTATGATATTCAATTGCAGGTGCCTAGTTACCTCCCTATACTACTCCGAGCGCCATATAACTCCGAGCAGAGGTAAGCCATTCATTAGTGCGTATAAAATGAGCACGATTAACACAATTACAATATATAATTGATTTCAACCTATTTTATTGGAGAATATCATTTATTACAGTAGTGAATAACTGTAGTTGCAAATTACCTATATAATTATTAAGGATTTAATTTAAACTAAAGTGATGGCACTGAGTGCTTTTAAAGATTTCTAATGAAAAAGGTTTCTAATGAAATTTATGAAAGCAATCTTTTACCTCAAGGAGTTTGCTTTGTCTGTTATTAGTCTGCATCAATTCTCAAGCATAATGCCTTATTCGAAGAGGTTAAGCTATGCTTCTTTATTTGCAGGTTTATGTATTTCAATCACTTTATCATGTCATGCAAACGATGGTTTGCTAATGAAGCTTCAAGCCAATAAAGTGGTCAGTCTATCGAATGGAGATATTAAGTACATTCCAGTTAATACAGCGAAATCTGGTACTGTTATTCAATACAAAGCAACTTATGTTAATATGAAACAGCGACCTATTTATAACTTGATGGTAACCTTACCTATACCTCAGGGAATGACCTTCACAGGTGAGGTATATCCGCCAAGTGCTCAGGCTTCTATTGATGGTAATAATTTTATAGACATGCCCCTCATGCGTCGAGAAGGCATCAGACTGGTTGAAGTTCCTTATTCTGAATACAACTCTTTACGTTGGCATATTAAGTACTTACCCGTTAAAAAAGCGGCGACTGTGAGTCTAAATGCTTTGGTAGATTAGCTCGATACTTCAGATTTTGCATTATCTAATCTATGTTCTAGTTTCAGATAATCTTCAGATTGCATTTCAAGCAAACGAGAACGAGTGCGTTCAATCTCGAAGGCTAACTTTTCCCCTTGATATAATTCTAAAATAGTTTGCTGCGCTCTAATTAATAGCTTAACACGACGATCATAAAACTCGTCTACCAGATAAATAAAGCGTCTGGTCGGATCTCGTAGAAGATCTGATAGTTCAGGAACATTATCTATTAACACAGTAGTAAAGCGGTTTGCAATTTCAATAAAATCCGATGCTGCACGTGGCTCCATACATAACTGTCTGAAATCACAAAATAACACGGTTTCCGTTCTTCCATTAATCTCAATTTCCCGCCCTGCAATAATGATAGGTTCTTGATAAATTTTTTGGTTACCGGCTAAATCAGAAAAGCGATTTGCTAACCAATGCTGATTGTCTTCAGTTAATGGCGACATATAAAGCTCTGCTTGTTGCAATAATCGTAAGCGGTAATCAATCCCTGAATCTATATTCATTACCTTAGTATGATTTTCCACCTCTGCAATAGCAGGTAAGAATCTGTCTCGGTGCAGGCCATCTTTGTAGAGCCCAGAAGGTTCAATATTAGAGGTTGCTACTAAAGTAATACCCCGCCTAAATAGCATGGTAAATAAATCGCCCAATATCATGGCATCAGAGACATTCGACACAAAAAACTCATCAAAACAAATGAGTATGGCTTCTTCATTAATAATATCAGCCACTTTTTCTAAAGGGTCACTACTACCTTGTAGAGCATTTAACTCCTTATGAACACGTTGCATGAAATGATGAAAATGCATGCGCATCTTACGTTTAATAGGAATCGACTCGAAAAACATGTCCATCATCCATGTCTTACCTCGGCCTACTCCACCCCACATATATAGTCCTTTTGGTGGTTTAGGAGTGGACTTAAAGAATCCTAGAAGCCCTTTTTTTTCAGCAGAAATTTCTATTAACTCGTGATAAATTGCATCCAGATATTCCATTGCTTTATGTTGAATATCATCATACTTAAAGTCGCCTGTTGCAATTGCAGCGTCGTAACGTTGTAACGGAGTTTGATTCATTGTGGTCATTTCATCATCTGTACGTATAAGGAATAGGATTATTACATATCTTCAAGCAGGATGAAAACAGATAATTTAAGCCACAAAAATGTACTTAGAACCTGTATTTACAACCTATCACTGACTATGAGCTAGAAATATACAATCGTAAAATGCCTGATTAACTTTTAATTAAGAGGCTTTTAATGACTGCGCTTTTATGACTATGCTTTCTTTAAATCGCTAAGCGTTAAATTGTCATACTCAGATTTTAATCCGTAGAATCATGCTTAAAGTTGCTATTTTCAAACTAATTGAGATTTTTTAAAAGCTTCTTTTAAGCAGCCATGCTTATAATTCCAAGCGTTAGAGTACACACTTTAAATTACAAGGCATGCTTTTCTAATAAATTTTTCAACTCGCCTAATCGGCCATGAAAGAAGTGACCTGCTTCTTCAATAATATGCGTTTCAATATGCATTTTTCTGGCAAAGGCAGCCATACTATCAGGGGAAACAACTTCATCAACATTGCCATATATCTGAATTGTTTTTTTAGTTGGCAAAACCAAATCAGACACATCATTATTAACCACGGATGGTGCAATAAGTACAACTTTTAACAGCTCTAAATCAGTAAGACCCCAAATGTGCGGTGTTAGCATCATTTGTTCTGCCACTCTTGCAGTGATATAACCCCCAAATGAAAAACCGCCAAGCCATAACTTACAGGCCGAGGTTTGACTATTTAACCACTGCAATACCGTCATTGCATCTTCAAATTCGCCTGGACCAAAATCGTGTTCGCCTGTTGAGTTCCCAGCACAGCGAAAATTAAACCGTACCGCATGCATTCCCTCATCCCTTGCAAAACGATACATTGTGGTTACCACCTTGTTACTCATGGTACCACCGTGACGAGGATTAGGATGACATACTAGGGCAATCGTATCAGTGTGCTGATCCTGAGGATTACCATTTTGCCATAAGGCTTCTAGTTCAAGCTTGCCTGCAGGCCCGTTTATTAAGTGTTTTTCCGTTTTTACGCTCATAATACTCACAACTAGTTAATTTAAATCTTTTTAAGTTTTACAAACAATTGTGTATTACACACACAGCGTCATTCATAGCTCATATGTTAATGATAGTTAATAAATGAAGTGACTAACCTCTTGGATCAAAAGCATCACGCAGTGCCTCACCGATAAAAATCAGTAACGACAATACAATTGTTAAACTAAAAAAAGCAGATAAAGCCAACCAAGGCGCATCGAGGTTGTTTTTCCCCTGAGTCATCAACTCTCCCAGTGACGGCGATCCTGGTGGTAAACCATAGCCCAAAAAGTCTAATGCAGCTAATGCGACGATATTAGCCGTCAAAATAAAAGGTAGTTGAGAAAGACTTGACGCTAAGGCATTTGGTAGAATATGCCTTAGCATAATTTTAAAGTCGGATACGCCAAGATTGCGAGCTGCCCGCACATAATCGAAGTTACGCGCTCTTAAAAACTCAGCTCTTACCAGCCCCACCAAACTCATCCAACCAAACAGTAACATGAGCGCAAACAATACCCTTATACTTGGACTAAATAAGCTGACTAAAATAATAATCATGAACAGCTGTGGAAGACCTGCCCAAACCTCCATAAAACGTTGACCTATCAGGTCAAACCAACCACCATAATATCCCTGTATAGCGCCAACAACAATACCAATCAGCGACCCAGCTATTGTCAAAGCCAAACCGAATACAAGTGAGATACGCATCCCATACAAGATACGTGCTAACACATCGCGGCCAGTATCATCCGTACCTAACCAGTTACTAGCATTAGGCGGGGCAGGATATGGCATATTAATTTCTACACTTGGGGTCTGATCCGCAAACTCAATCAAAGGCATGAGCATAAACCCATCTTGTTCGATAAGCGATTTAACGGCTGGATCTTTGTAGTTTGCCTCAGTTTCAAACACCCCGCCAAAGGTTGTTTCAGGATAGGCTTTAAGGATAGGAAAATACAAACTATCCTGATATTTAACGACTAAAGGTTTTTCATTAGCAATAAAATTGGCGCCCATACAAACAACAAATAAAATAAGGAAAATACCGAGGGATAGCACACCCTGTTTATTCTTTTTAAACCGTTTAAATCTGGCTTGCCAAATAGGATTTAAATAGCCAGTCTTTAGCGTATTATCATCTACAGCCATCACTTAACGCCCCTCAAAATCAATTCTAGGATCAATCAAATGATAGCTAACATCACTGATAAGCTGGAGCAGAAGTCCGACCAAGGTAAAGATGAATAGAGTACCAAAGATGACCGGATAATCACGTTGTAGAATAGCTTCGAATCCGAGCAGACCCAAACCATCGAGCTTAAATATAATTTCTATTAGAAAGTTGCCCGTAAAGAATATACCGACAATGGCAGCCGGCACGCCAGCAATAATAATTAGCATTGCATTACGAAACACATGACCATAAAGGACTTGATTACGGCTTAAGCCTTTAGCGCTTGCCGTCAATACATACTGTTTAGATAGTTCTTCTATAAAGCTGAATTTTGTCAGATAGGCTAAGCCAGCAAAGCCACCTATTGTACTAGCAGTCAATGGTAATACTAAATGCCAAAAATAGTCTTTAATTTTACCAAGCATAGTCAGCTGGTCAAAGTTTTCAGAGACCAGCCCTTGCAGTGGGAATATTTGCCAATAACTGCCGCCTGCAAACAAAACCAGCAATATAATCCCAAACACAAATACAGGTATCGCATGACCAACTGCTAACATAATGGCCGTTGTCTTATCTATACTGGAACCGTTATGCATGGCTTTGTAGATACCCAGCGGTATGGCAATGAGATAGATTAGAAGTGTACTCCACAAACCCAGTGATATAGACACAGGCAGCTTATCAAAGATGAGCTCCGTCACTGGTTTTCCTTTAAAAAAAGACTGACCAAAATCAAGAACCGCATAACTCTTAATCATCAGCCAAAAGCGCTCAGGTGCAGGCTTATCAAACCCATATTGTTCTTTGATGGCTTGTACCATTTCATCAGATAGACCCCTTGAACCGCGATAGCTACTATCCTCTATAATAGTGCTACTGCCTAACGTTACCGCAGTAGAATCGCCAGTTATCGGTGCCTGCTCAATTTGAGCAATTTGCTGCTCAACTGGGCCACCAGGTGCGGCTTGTACTAAGATGAAATTGGCAAGTAAGATTAAGAACAAGGTAGGTATAATAAGTAATATACGTTTTAAAATATAACGACCCATAGCGATTAACCCTACCTAATATTGCCTATCTATTAACTGCAAACCGATTTATTAACGCTATACCAATCTATTAACTTCAAACACAACTATTGACATTAAATCCATGACTGATGTGTTTTGATTGATACTCTAAAACTATCATTATTAATAACTATAGCTATTAAAACCTTTCTTTTTAAAATATATTTATTTAACGAGAGAGACATTAAAAATTATCTTTTAGTGCTCGTAACGTGCTAAATACGGTTAATGGCTTAGTATTAGGCAGCTTATGATGTACACTTACCCCTTGAATCACATTCTCTTCCATAGTACGTAGAAATACATTTACCTGTCTTTCATGGGCAAGTGTCACTGGTAGTGAGGCTTTACCAGCTGCTGTTAGCGCTTCTACTTGAGATAGTGTTTGTTGCATTACTTGATTATTCGGCTCAATGCTTAAACCGAATTTTAAATTATTCGATGTATATTCATGTGCAGGATAAAATAATGTCTCTTCAGGAAGTTTATTAAACCGTTTAAAGCTTTCAAAAAGCTGCTCAATGGTGCCGGTAAATACACGCCCACATCCTGCACTAAATAACGTATCACCACAAAATACTTGTTTTACGTTGTCTTTTTCAAAAATATAAGCCAAATGATGTTCGGTATGTCCAGGTACAGCCCAGACCTGTGCCGAATACTCCCACATATTTACTGTGCTACCTTCTTTGACTACCTGATCAGGATTCACATTGTGCTCTGCGCCTGCAACGACATGGGTCATCGGATAAATCTCACGCAGCTCTGCCACGCCGCCAGTATGATCATGATGATGATGAGTAATCCAAATTGCCATTAACTCAAGACCATACTCTTCTAAATATCGAGCTACTGGCTGAGCTTGACCTGGATCTACGACAATGGCTTGTTTATTCGTATCATTAACCAATGCCCAAATATAATTGTCCGTAAATGCTTTAATAGGTGTGATAATTAAGCTCATACCGCTTCCTGTAATCTAAAATAAGTTATGGCGTTATTCTCGTATATCTCTTTTATTCTACAGAAGATTATTTGAGATGAAATTAATACAAATAGCTGCTAACTTTGGCTTCAGCGGACTGATCTACCCACCAGTAATCAAGACCTATTGCATTATCGGGTAAATCTTGTACATGACGATATTTATTCCAATACGCTACTCGAGTACGCGTCGTACCGTACATTGGTACCATATAATATCCTGCACGAAGCAACCTATCTAGCACTTTGGTATATAACACTATCTCATCTCGATTACTGGCAACAGTAAGTTTAGCTATCACCTCGTCAATCGCTTCGTTTTTTATACCACTATAATTGCGGTTGCCTAACTCATCCGCAGCAGCACTGCCCCATAAATAACTCTGCTCACTACCAGGAGATAAACTCTGTGGAAAGCCACCTATAATCATGTCATAATCAAATCGTCGTAGCCGCTCAAGATATTGAGGTCCATCTACCAAACGAATGGAGGCATTAAAACCAAGCCTTTTAAGATTGCGGATATAAGGCAATAAGACACGGCTTAACTTATCATCGGAGATTAATATCTCAATCTTAGTAGGTTGACCATCCGGTTGATAAAGCCTCATATTTTGATAATAGAAACCAGCCTCTAAAAGCTTTTGACGGGCTCGTAGTAATGCCTCACGGTGATACCCCTGCCCACCTGACTGGCTTAGACGCCATTCACTGAGCACCTTTTGTCTTTGAATGGGTTCAAGCTTTGGCAATAAAGGGTTTAATACAGCCATCTCTTTAGCATTAGGCTTACCTGTGGCTGCTAGCTCAGAGCCATGAAAGTAACTGTTAAGACGCTCATATTGCCCATAAAATAAAGTTTTATTCATCAGCTCGAAGTCAAATGCTTCGCTCAAAGCTTGACGCACTCTAATGTCATTAAATATTTTATGGCGCAGATTCATGACAATACCCTGCATGACTACTGGCGTTTTAGTAACAGTTTCTTCTTTTTTTATAAGTCCTGCTTTGACAGCAGGAAAGGTATAAGCGGTTGCCCACTTTCTAGCGCTACTTTCCTGTCTAAATTGAAACTGACCTATTTTAAATCCTTCTAGTGTCGTTTCTTCATCGCCATAATAAATATACTTGATTATATCAAAGTTAAATCGACCTTTATTTGCCATAATGCTTTGACCCCAGTAATTAGGATCTCTCATATAAGTAACACTTTGACCTTCTTGAATATTCGAGATTTTATAGGGGCCGCTGCCCATCAACGGCTTTAGGGTCAAAATATCAAAAAATTTATCAATCGATGGCTTAGCAAAAACAGGAAACTGCCCCACCGTCAATAAAACCTCTTTATTATCATCAGATTTAAAATTAAATTTAACCTTATATTTATCAACAACCTCAATATTATCTATATATGATAGATAACTGCGTATATGCATTGGACCTTTGCTTAATAGCGCATCAAATGTGGCTTTCACATCCACACTAGTCACTGGTGTGCCATCCCAAAACCTTGCTATGGGATTCACATGATATATAACCCAGCTAGTATCGTCAGGATCATAAGTTACTTTTTCTGCTAACTGCGGGTACAGGACGTAGGACTCATCTAATGAGCTCGTCATCAAGGTATCGTAAAGATATCCTGTACCACTCATCGCTATCCCTGTCGTCATCCACGGATTGGCACTATTAAATGTACCTAAAGCAGATAATGATAATGTTCCCCCTTTAGGTGCTTCAGGATTAGCATACGGGAGATGATCGGCTTTAACATACATGGCTTCACTATTGTGAGCCAATGTTGTCACTGTAATAGGGGTGGCCAAAGCGCCAGATGGGATTGAACTTAGAGCCCCAACTAAGACAGTTGTGGCTATGACAGAGCCTTTGAGACGGTTAAACCAACTATTCATGCGTTTCCCAAACTTCAGTATGCAGGCTAAGGCATATCCATTAACTTAAAAACTAGGCGTACTTTTTGGCAAATTTAGTCATAAAGTCACAAAGGGCTTGAACGGATTCTAGGCTAACAGCGTTATAAAGGCTTGCTCGCATGCCGCCTACATCACGGTGTCCTTTAAGATTAAGCAACCCCGCTTGCTCAGCTTCTGATAAAAACCTACCATCTAAGCTACTGTCTTTTAAAGTAAATGGCACGTTCATAATGGAGCGATAACGCATATCTACCTTATTGGTATAAAAATCATTATCATCAATTGTTTGATACAAAAGCTGTGCTTTCTGACGATTGATTTTAGACATCGCCTCAAGCCCGCCACGTGCTTCTAACCATTCAAATACCAGTCCTGCCAAATACCAAGAATAAGTAGCGGGCGTATTTAGCATAGAGGCTTTACTTGCCTGATTGGCGTAATTAAGCACAGAGGGGCACCACTCGCTCGCTTTCCCTATTAAATCTTCACGCACAATAACAATAACTAATCCAGCAGGACCTATATTTTTTTGGGAACCCGCATAAATCATACCAAACTTTGATACGTCAATAGGTTCTGACAAAATACAAGACGACATGTCTGCGATAATTGGCGTAGTAACATCAGGTGTGTCAAATATTTGCACACCATGAATGGTCTCGTTAGCACAGTAATGAAAATACTGAGCCCCCTCTGTGAGTTGCCATTCACTACGCTTAGGTACAGTGGTAAAGTCTGACGCTTTACTTGACGCCACCTCATTAACCCTACCCAGCCCTAAATTAGCATAACGTTTGGCTTCTTTAATCGCTTTGCCAGACCATGATCCTGTTGTCAGATAATCAGCCGTACCGCTCCCTTGGTTTTCTAAACCTTCGGTTTCAGCGCCTTGACCATTTGAAAGCAGATTGAGGGGAATGGCTGAAAATTGTAACGTTGCCCCCCCTTGTAAAAATAACACTTTATAATTGTCAGGTATCTGCATTAAACGGCGTAGACTTTGCTCAGCACGCTCTGCCACTGCCACATAGTCACTACTTCTGTGACTCATTTCCATAATCGATACACCCCTACCTTCCCAGTCTAGCATTTCAGCTTGAGCTTTCAATAAGACGTCGGTTGGTAAGGCGGCTGGTCCAGCACAAAAATTATGCAAACGGTGTAACTTATTGGCGTGAGTTGCCGTATTCATTGTCATATTCGATCCTACATACTCATTAAGATATGGTGCAAAAAACAGATAAATTAATAGATTACTTTATAATGGTCTGCTTTTTAGGTAACCGAGCAAACGCATTATTAAAGCACGTTAGTTATCACATTATATTTTAAATATAATGTCATCACTAACAGCTAATGGAACGTTGTTATCTAAACGTTGTTATCTAATAATTACTCTTCGAATTTGAAGTAGCCAGTAACGTAAAAACAGTAAATATGCATATATCAGTGACGATACGTCAATTAAAAGTTACCAGATAGCAAGTGCCAAAGTTGCTTTTTTTGACGACTGTCTTCTAACATCTCAGTTAAGTATGGCACTCTAATCAATCGATTATGATCGATACCTTCTGGTAATGGCGTCACTACCGCTAACTTGGCATTATCCCTTTTGGCTAATCGGAAAATAAAACCAGCAACACTAGCATTTGCAGACTCTTTATCACTGATACCTTCACAAATTGGGAATTTTAACGTTTCAGCGGTCAATGATAAAGCGTTTAATAGGTTATGCCAAAGCGCTGAGGTCTGCTCATCTTTTAAAGCGTGGCCCTCTGCTAGTATTACCCAATCACCGTAACGCGCCCCAAGTAACTCAAATGGATTTACGTGCTCGAAGTGAGTTTCTTGTCTAACGGGTGCACTAACCTCTTGCTGCATTGTTTGTGTTGGCGCTTCAATACCTGAACTCAATGATACATTTGCTAATGAAGGCTTATCTGATAAAGAATTCAAAGCCACGTGCTGGATGTTGTCAGAACCCTGTAGATCGCTTAGGTCATTAACGCCACCTGCTAAGGTAGATAAAGTCTCACTATTTTCAGAATCATTAGATAGAACTCTCTCTACTCCACTACTCAACACATTGGGTTTAGCCGGTTCATGATCTTGTTCAGCCTCATTAAAATCAGACTCATTAAAATGGTTATCAACACTAGCAACCTCAGGTATTAACTGAATAGAAGTGCCTTCTGCTACTGCATTATAATCGACAACAACGGTTGGTGTATGTCGTTGTAGCCAAACCTCTACCCCCATCAGTGACAGTATCTGTCGCTGCTGAATGATTACCTTCATATCATTCGAAACTACATGAGACGGTGTACTTGGGTTAATCATAATTTCATCGAATTATTATAGAAGAGGTCACAAGATCATACGTTATATTCAAAAGATTAAAAATACATAACCATTCAAAATTGAATCAATTCCAGTTTAGCAAAGTTTAAGGTAAAGCTCGATACTATTTAATTCAGTTCGTTAATTCAGTTCGTTAATTTAGCTCGTTATTGCCTTAATTAAACCTTCAACCGTCATAGCCCCTTAATCTGTAATCTAAACACAAATGGACTAAATACTAATGGCCTTAATACCAGAAAAGTAACTATTAGATAAAGCAAATATTAGATAGAGCAAAAAACGCTCAAAGTCACTAATGGGAAGCAACTTGAGCGTTTTTAACACAGTATAGTCGAGATAAACACCTGTATTCTCAATCTACAATTGGCTATTTTAGCCTAGAATAAGCCAATACATCGTTAAATCAGGATTCAATGGAATGACTTTTTCAACCCATTCAACCCAATTTTGTCACGTATAGGCTCATTTCATTCTAAAAAAACCCTAACTTTGCTCATGAATACAGGTTCTAATTGATTATTGTACTGCTGTTTCCGCCTTCTCCTCCCATATTGCTGGGTATTTATAGCCTGGGAAAGTTTCGTGAGCATACTTTTTGAAACTATCTGAATTATAAGCTTCAGTAACGTCTTTTACCCATTTCGCATCTTTATCTTCAGTACGAATAGCAGACCAATTGACATAGGCAAAGCTTTTTTCTTGATGTAAAGCATCCGTCAACTTAATACCTGCATCAGTTGCATAGTTGCCATTAATAACAGCGAAATCAACTTCATCACGGGCACGCGGTAACTGAGCCGCTTCTAACTCAATAATATCAATGTTCATAGGGTTAGTAGCAATGTCAGATTTGGAAGCGGTTAATGGGTCAACACCGTCTTTTAAAGTAATCCAGCCTAAATCACTCATCATCACTAACGCACGAGCAAAGTTACTCGGATCATTAGGCGCAGATACTTTCATACCATCATATGTCTGATCTAAACTGGTTTTTTTACCAGTATAAATTCCCAAAGGGGCCGTTGGCACTTGGAATACTTCTACCAAATCTAGATTGTTTTCTGCTTTGAAAGTATCAAGATAGGGCTTATGCTGGAAGATATTAATATCCAAATCACCTTCAGCCAGCGCTAAGTTAGGACGAACATAGTCAGTAAATGTTGTTAACTTTACCTTATAACCCTGAGATTCTAATTCACTTTTTACCTCATCACGAACCATATCGGCAAAGTCGCCTTCAGTAGTACCAATGACAATGGTGGTTTTTTCTTGTGCTGCAGATGCATTAGCTGATGTATTTTCCTCTGCTGTATTATTGCTACAGCCCACTAACATCAAACCTGAAATTCCCGCTACCGTTGCTGCAGCTAAGACATTATTACGAATATCTGTTAATTTCATACCGTGTTCCTTTAATTTAAAAAATAATTTAAAACTTAATCACTAAATAATTTAATACTGTGATAATTTGATACTGTGGTAGATAAATGACATTAGCAGTGTCATATTGGGTACATCATAGTAAACTATTCATTTGACTAATTATCATGAAAAATTTAGAGTTTATTATGAGTTAAATTCACTGTCATCCTCCCCGAACCACTCAACTAACGCTTGTCCAATCTTGTCGCTAACAGGTTACCAATACCTTGAATTGCAATAACCATAATAGATAACATAATCACGATAAATATCATGACTTCTGTTTGATAACGATAGTAGCCATAACGAATGGCTAAGTCGCCCAAGCCGCCACCACCAATCATGCCAGCTGCAGCAGAGTAAGAAAGTAAACTAATACAAAGTATCGTGATAGACAAGACTAATCCTGAACGCGCTTCCGTTAATAATACCTTGATAATAGTCAACGGGCTGGCACCCATGGATTCACTAGCCTCAACAATGCCGCGCGGAACTTCACGTAAGTTTTGCTCAACTAATCTAGCAAAGTAAAAAGACCCAGCAATGGCTAATACCAACGAAGCGGCAACTGGCCCAATACTGGTGCCAATAAGTGACTTTGTGAAAGGACTCATAGCAATCATCAAAATAACGAATGGAAAGGCGCGCATAAAGTTGGTAATACCACCTAAAACACCATATAGTGATTTGTTTTGTAACAGCTGCCTATCGCTGGTTAAAAACAAAAAAATACCGAATAGACCCCCAATAGTAATGGCCGCTGTGGTAGAAATACCTAACATGACAAAGGTATCGATAGTCGCCTGCCAAATCTCTCTGCGCAGTTCCCATAAGCGAGCACTAGCATCATTAAAAGTCATTGCTAACATTTTTAGTCCTCCTGAACTAGGCCATTACCAATTTCAGTGTTTGCGATAATTTGACCGTCAACAATATCAGCCACTTCTAGTAAATGCCCGTCATGTAATAACGCTGCACGATTACAAATACGACGAATAACGCTCATTTCATGCGTCACTATAACGATAGTTACGCCTAGCCTTTGATTGACTTCTTTAAGGGTAGTAAGAAGGGCACGGGTGGTGTCGGGGTCAAGCGCACTGGTTGGCTCATCAGCTAATAACACTTTGGGATTTGGCGCTATAGCACGGGCAATACCCACTCGCTGCTTTTGCCCTCCAGACAACTGGCCCGGATAATGATTGGTTCTATCGGTTAAGTTGACGATTTCCAAACATTCCATAACCCGCTGATAAATATTATCTTTTGCATAGCCAGATACTTTTAGATTAAAAGCAACATTCTCAAATACTGTCAGGTTAGACATTAGATTGAATTGCTGAAAAATCATACCCACATTATGACGAGCAATACGCAGCTGCTTGGCATTTAAGTCAGTTAATACCTCGTCATCAATAATGACAGTACCGCCATCTGGGCGTTCAAGCAGATTCATTAAGCGTAGTAAGGTTGATTTACCTGCACCGGAGTACCCCATCAAACCAAATATCTCCCCCTGCTTGATATGTAGTGAAATGGGTTCGACAGCTGTAAACCAATGAAGTTTGCCATCTTTTTGAGTCTGAAATTTTTTATATACTTGGTCTAAAACAATCATATCTTTCATGGCATCTGTCTTAAATATTAAATTTACAGCTTATAGACTGAAAGTAAGGAAAATTAAATACTTGTAACCCTTTGCTAATACATCACACATTAATTAAAAGCTATGTAGGGACACAAAAAAATGGGAAGCGCAATAATATAGCATAACCTACCCTATAAGACATTATTTTATGCTGGATAATCTCATGCCATTGTGGAATATAAGTGAAGCATAGAGAGTTATAATTAGGACAAATTCAAGGCTTGCTCTTATATCAATATGCATACGCTTTATTCATCATAGCCTTAGCTATACCTCCGGCAGATATCATTGATAAAGGATAAATAGTTAGTGGATTTAGGAAGCTTTAGGACTTGGGTTAACGATTGAATAAATTAAGCAGTACACTTAGAACGATGCTCACGACGATCATAGTCACAATTGGAAAGTATATTCGGGTATTACCTGTTTCATAACGAATATCTCCCGGTAACTTACCAAACCAAGATAGAGCACTTGGAAACATTGTCCAAATAATGCCAATAACAATTAGAAAAATACCAATAGCGATTAAAACCTTGGGCACAGTTTTCTCCTTTAATATTGTATTTAATGTCAGTGTGACGATGGTTGTGCGCATTTTTATAATCTTGTCTTTATAATTCTTGAATCGACAACATGTATTCAATAGTTGACCATATAATATGCTGGCTATTGAAAAAAACTCAATATTATTTATGTGACGTCTTTTAAATAAATTAAATGTTAATTTTAAATAACAGAGTAAGAAAACTGCCCCTGTTGGGGATATTTTGATAAAATGGCTGAATTTCTGTTTAAATATGGATAGCGGTTAGACTTTAGTGGCTACTAAAGCCACTGACTATTTAAAACAATAAGCCATTTAGAACTAAGGCTAATGCTCCATTTAACGATATATTCGATTCAATGACCTATTATACATCAACCACATAAAACATTAAGCTAACAAAGGATATCTATGAATATTTTAATTATTGGTTCAGGGGGTCGTGAGCATGCTTTAGCATGGCAATGCGCTAAAGATGCACACGTCGATACAGTATATGTTGCCAATGGCAATGCTGGTACTGAGCAAGAACCAAAATGCCAAAATATTGACCTTGATACCACCAAACATGATGAGATAATCAGATTTTGTCAAGAAAACACCATCGAGTTGATAATTGTCGGCCCTGAAGCGCCCTTAGTAGCAGGATTAGTTGATGACTGCACCAAAGCAAACATTGCCACATGGGGTCCAACGGCGTATTGTGCACAACTAGAAGGTTCAAAGACCTTTGCTAAAGAATTCATGCAAGCTAATAATATTCCTACTGCTAAATACCAAGCCTTTACCGATATTGAAGCCGCAAAAGCCTATGTTACTAAAAATGGGGCACCTATTGTAGTAAAAGCTGATGGCTTAGCGGCTGGAAAAGGAGTTATTGTAGCCGAAACAATTGAGCAGGCACATAGCGCTATTGAAGATATGTTGGGTGATAATAAGTTCGGAAAGGCAGGTAACCGTGTCGTTATTGAACAGTTCTTACAGGGTGAAGAAGCCAGCTTCATCTGTATGATTGATGGAGAGAATATCTTACCTATGGCGACTAGCCAAGACCATAAGCGAATTGGCGAAGGCGATACTGGCCCAAATACTGGCGGTATGGGCGCTTATTCCCCTGCCCCAGTAGTTACTGACGAAGTACATGAAAAAGTAATGACGCAAGTGATTGAGCCAGTCGTTCAAGCAATGAAAAATGCAGGTCATCCTTATACTGGATTTTTGTATGCTGGTCTTATGATTGATGAAAATAATGACCCGTATGTTATTGAGTTTAATTGTCGCTTTGGTGACCCTGAAACTCAGCCCATTATGATGCGCCTTCAATCTTCATTGGTTCAACTTATTCAAAAAGGTATTGAGGGTAAGTTACCGAATAAGGCAGAATGGGATAGCCGTGCTGCATTGGGTATTGTTCTCGCTTCAAAAGGATATCCAGAAAGTTCATCAAAAGGTGATGTCATCACAGGCTTACCGTCTTTAGACAACAATAATAGCGTCAAAGTATTTCATGCTGGCACTAAATATGAAGAGGATCATGTGATAACTAATGGAGGACGTGTACTGTGCGTCACTGCTTTAGGCGATTCAATTTCACAGGCACAGCAAGCTGCTCTACAAGGTGCTGCTGCTATTAGTTTTGAGGGGGCACACTATCGTCGTGATATCGGTTATAGAGCCATAAAACGAGACTAATAACACTCACATTACTCACTCTTTTGCATACTGTCGCTAAGGTGGTATGCTAGTTCCAAACATCGTCATAACGATAAAGTGAAAGCAAACTCAATTAAATGTGGATATAATGAGGTTGATGAATTTAAATAAATTTGGTATCACTCATCGCCTTATCGACATACCTTCAACCCACACTGTATTAATTTTATTATGGGTTATTCATGGCTAATTCAGCACCTCCAAGCTCAACTCAACACTCAAACCTTGACGCCCTTAATAATGAGATAAATGAGCTAAAAACATCTCGTTTTGATCGTCGTTTATCTATTGCCAAAACATCATTGAACATTGGTAGACGTTGGGCTGGTAATAGCTTTAGTGGTCTATTTTTAAGTAAAGAAGCAAAAGCATCTCGTAATCAAGAGTTTATGAAGGATCAAGCGGAATACTTAGCTCAGGAACTGGGTAAGCTCAAGGGCTCAGTAGTTAAGATTGGTCAAATGCTTGCCTTATATGGTGAGCACTTTTTACATCCAGAGATTACCAAAGCTTTACATAATCTTAATGACAGTACTGCCAGTTTATCGTGGCCTATTGTAGAGCAAGCTCTTAAATCTCAGTTAGGTAATGCGCTAAATGATCTAGAAGTCAATCGCACCCCAATCGGAACAGCATCATTAGCGCAAGTACACCGTGCTACCATCAAGTCTACCCAGCAACAAGTGGTGTTAAAGATCCAGTATCCCGGTGTTGCTGATGCTATTGACTCAGACTTAAGTCTCTTTAAACGGCTATTAACTGTTACAAATGCAGTGCCTCAGACCAAAGCACTTGATGCTTGGTTTATTGAAATTAGAGACCTTTTAAAAGTCGAGGTTGATTACATTACCGAGGCAGCAACTACGCAACGGTTTTATGAACGCCTTAAAGATGATGAGCGTTATATCGTTCCTGAAGTGATAGAGAACTATTCTAATGATAAAATCCTGTGTTTAAGCTTTGAGGATGGTGTGCCAGTTACAGATGCTAACCTGCAAAGTTTATCGCAAACCCGACGTGATAGGTTAGGTAAAGCAGCAATTGATATCATGCTGAACGAAATTTTCATTTGGGGAGAAATGCAGACGGATCCGAACTTTGGTAATTATTTAATTCGCTCAGAGCCTACAGATAAGCCAGACGGCCAAGACAAGTTAGTTTTATTAGATTTTGGTGCAATGCGCCAGTTTGATAATCAAATGCTTACCATTGCACGCAATCTAATGATAGCAGGTTATCACTATGACAAGCAGAGAATGATTGACTCTATGACAGGCTATGGGTTTTTCGATACGATGAGCAATGATGTTAAATCTAATGTGGCAGACATATTCTTACTAGCGACAGAACCATTCAGAGCACCTACTCTACTAGATAATACCGCTAATGACCATGTTACTGATAAGGGTTACTATCACTGGGCAGCCAGTGACTTGCATAAAAGGCTAATAGAAAGCTCTGGTAGTGCCATACAGTCACGCGAGTTTAGTCTCCCACCAAAAGAGTTTATGTTTATAAGTCGCAAGTTTATTGGTGCCTATACTTTCTTGACTGTTCTTGATGCGCGAACCAAATCTCAAGATTTAATTAGTAAATTTGTACCCAGTGAGTAGTCAAGTGTTTTGATATCTGGGTATCTGAAGGTCAATATACCATCCAAAGTTGAGGATTTACCTAGAAAAAACCTATATTTTATCCATGAGTTGTGGATATAAACACTTTAGGAATCGCTTAATCCGCCACCTTCATCAGATGTCCTATACATTGACAATCAGAGCTTCCAACTTTTTCAAAGGGTAAGTAGCCTGTATCTATAAACGCTTGAGCAAGCTCACACTCTAGCACGTTTTCAGTCATATCTTGTTTGGTATCATTAGAATTAAAAGGTTTACTTTCAATTATCCAGCAACCTAATACTGTCATTTCTGCTCTCACATAATCAATATGCCAACGTTTCTTTTTATAGTCACTTCTATTAAAATGACGTCCAATACGTGCTGCTAATCCGCCTGCACCCTTTGCACTACCAATATAAAAATAAAAACCGGACTCAAAATATATCGCACCAAGCGCACCTACATCGATTGATTTTGCGCTATCTAATTCTAGCTTTAATGCATATACACCTGATTTGTTGGGTAATAGGCTTGAGTCATCAATCCACTCCACCCTATTTAAACCTTTTTTTTGAGCTATTAAATCAGACACTTTATGAGGTAAAACTTCCATTTACGTATCCAGAATATTATTTTTGGGCGCAGACAACATTCAGACCTCAATGAATGTTCAAACTACCTGCGATAAATCTCTCAAATAATGAGAATACCAGCCATCAAATCTAGTTCTATAGTACTCAGGTTTTATCATTTGGATTTCCCAGCATGTTTCATTTCGAGCTAAATATTTAATTTCAAAATGAGTTCTTGCACTGTGTTTAGGGATTTTAAATTTTGTTGTATCAAGTTGCCAGGTATCACAGGACTGTTTATAAGCATTTTCAATATAACTTTCAATATTACTTGCCAATATAACTTTACCATTCGGCTTTAGACGTGATAATAAAAACTCAAAAAACGGCATATTTAACCACTGCTGATTGGCGTTTTTAGGCTCCGGATTTGGATAGAGAAGAAAAAATGTATCGATACTCATTGGCGCAAAGGCAAATACAGAATACGGTATGGCATCAGCATGCACTGGCAATAAATTGTCTTGAATATCATCTTTTTGTTTTAAAGCCTGCGTAGTCGCTGAAAACACAGAAAACTTATTCAAAGTACGTTCAATCGCTATAATATCATGGTCAGGATTCTGTTTTGCATAAAGACATGCGTGCATTCCCTTGCCAGCACCAATCTCAACAATTAAAGGTCTCATTTTGTTGAGTCGCTCTGTGCTATATGTCTCAGTGCTATCTGAATCATTAATAAGTGACCCAGCATCAATAAGTGTCCCAACATCATCATTAATAGTAACGATGTGTCCTTGGCGCTGCCCGATAAACTTAGGGAGTTTAAAGTCACGTGGCTCTCTTAATTTATCTGGTTTAAAAACTCTACAATTATTATGGGTAAGAGAGTCCTGAAGACCTGCTTGTAAACTCGAGGGTATTGAAAGTTGCATAAAATATTTATCTATTAATTAAATGGGTAGAATAGTTAGTGCAAATAATATATAACGTTACTTATTGGCTTATGATCTTATTCATTTATAATATTAGTAAATGAGTTGATGTAGACGCACGTTTTACTATGATATATTGACACTACTGCGTATAGATATAGAGACTGTATATCTGACTTTTAATTTTAAATTGAAAAATCATATATGCAGGAAACTCATGTTAATAACTAAAAATATTCAGCGCTACCTTCTCTGCATATCTTTTTTAATGTCTGCGTAAATGTAATCTAATTGCAATCCAATCTCAACTGTTAAATCACTCTAAGATTAGCCAGCGTTATTCATTATATCAGTCAATTAAACTCACTTAATTTTAATAATTTGTTATGTATGCAAAATAATAATATTTCTACCACTAAAACGTATCCCTGCCCGCAATGTCAAAAACCCACGATATGGGATAATAATGACTATAAGCCATTTTGTAGTAAGCGATGTAAACTGATTGACTTGGGTGCGTGGGCAAATGAAGATTATCGTGTCCCCGCTCACAACGATCCATTTACCAATGAGCTTGAGTAATGTAAATTGTTTAATAATTTGTATATAACATTAGGATAATCATGCCAACATCACATTCATATATCATGCCAACCTATAGTCCACAACCCATAAGTTTTTCACATGGGCAGGGAAGCTGGCTATATACAGCAAATAACACTGCATATTTAGATGCATTAACTGGTATTGCTGTTTGTGGCTTAGGTCATTGCCATCCAGCGGTTACTGAAGCCATAACTCAACAGGCTTCTACCCTTGTTCATACGAGCAATCTTTTCAAGATCGAATGGCAAGAAAAAGCAGCAGAAGCCCTTTGCAGAGCTGCGGGTATGGACAGCGTTTTTTTTGCAAACAGTGGTGCAGAAGCCAATGAGGCAGCACTTAAAATGGCACGATTATACGGATATAACAAAGGTTATAAAAAGCCAAAGGTTATTGTAATGGAACGCTCCTTCCACGGTCGTACCTTACTTTCTGTCTCTGCCACTGCAAATCCAAAAGCAAGAGAAGGCTTTTATACTTTAGACGATGACTTTATTCGTGTTCCATTTGGTGATGTGCAGGCAATCAACAAAGCAGCGGCAGAGCATAATGAAATTACTGCTGTTTTACTAGAGCCAATTCAGGGCGAGGGTGGGCTTAATACGCCCTCAGAAGGTTTCGTATATTTGGAACGGGTTCAAGATATTTGCAATAATAACGATTGGTTATTTATGCTAGATGAAGTGCAAACCGGCAATGGACGTACTGGTAAGTTTTTTGCTTTCCAATACAGTAATGCTCAGCCTGACGTCTTAACTACCGCTAAAGGGCTTGGCAATGGATTCCCTATTGGGGCTTGTATGGTTAGTGGCAAAGCCACTGGCTTATTTAAAGTAGGTAACCATGGATCAACCTATGGAGGAAGCCCGCTGGGTAGCCGTGTCGTACATACTGTGTATGATGTCTTACGCAACACAGATATTATGAATAACGCTACTACCGAAGGTAATTATATTCAGTCATCTGTCCAGCAAGAGTTAGGTTGCTACGATGTATCAACGCGCGGTTACGGCATGATGATTGGTGTGGTTTTACCTAGTCATGTAGACTGTAGCTCACTGGTTGATGATGCCCGCGAGAAGGAAAAACTTATATTAAACCTTACTGGGACTCATGTCATTCGATTGCTACCCCCTCTAAATTTATCACGTAATGAGAGCGAGCAACTTCTTGATAAGTTAATCAGAGTTATTAAGACCAGATTATAAATTTCTCTATACAAAAACTAAAGCTTCATTCAGAAATGTGAATTTAGGCTTTAGTTTTTTTTGGTTTTAGGGTTATTTGCTAAGAAGTTATTTGCTAAGAAGTTATATGCTAAGAAATAGTTAAGCGAGAGTACAGGTGCTTACGACCCTGTATTGAGTAATTTATACTGACACCTTTATACTGATACCTTTATACTGCGTAGTTGCTCTAAGCTATGGTTAATTATTAATATAACTATTATAATTAATAGCTAAACATCATTAATAGCTGGATAATTGTTGCAACGTTAATTTAAGTAGTGTTTGCGTGTCCAGTATCATATCTTCATTACCTGACTCTCTGGCAGCCCTCATGGCACTTTGCGCTTCTTTTTCACGATATCCCAAACTAATTAAAGCAGACTCAACTTCGGCTAATACAACGCCTTCAGTATCTGTTGGTGAAGGTCCAGAATGAGTCAATGAGCCGTCTAAAGAAAGCAAGCTATCGCTAATAATACCGTCAAACTTACCTTTTAGTTCTATTAATAAACGCTGTGCTGTCTTTTTTCCAATACCTGGAACTTTAATAAGTGCCAACTCATTACCTGATTCAACGCAATGTTTAAGGTCACTAATTGACAGTGAAGACATCATTGCTAATGCCATTTTTGCGCCAACCCCATTAATACGTATTAATTGACGAAAAACATCACGTTCACTTTTATCTAAAAAGCCATAAAGAAGTTGGGCGTCCTCACGCACCTGTAAGTGCGTCCATAAACTGACAGTCGACTCTAATCTAAGTTGACAAAATGCTGGTAAAGGCAACTCAACCTCATACCCTACCCCAGCCGCAGTCATTATACATGTTACTGGTGCAGAAAGATGACACACTCTACCTTCAATAATTCCGATCATAGTTATCTTTTAATGTGTAAGTTTAGTTTGTTAAAGTATAACAAACATTCGTATTTATGCTGTAATAATTAAGAATTTATCTATTCACTAAATAAACGCTTAAAAATGAGATAACTAATATTACTTTCAGCAATAAATAACTAGATAGAACAAAGTTGGTAAGTTAAGCATGAATTTGAAATATGCAAAAATAAAAAAACCCTAACATAGGTTAGGGTTCTTTATATCCAGCATTATATCAACAAAAAATTAAAGCCGAACTATGACGATTTAATATTAATACTGTTGGTCTTCAGAGACAGCTTCAGAAACTTTTGGATCAGCTTGTAAATCTACATTATCTTTGGTGTTATTTGCAATATTTTTAGCGCCATCGGCAACCGCACTTGCACTGTCTCCAACGGCATTGGCAGTACCTTCGACTGCTTTATTAGCACCTTCTGCAACTGCTTCACCAGCATTTATGGCTGCACCAGATACAACAGCACCTGCTGTCTTAGCACCATCTATAGCAGACTCTCCAACATTTTTAGCCGCATTACTAGCATCAGCAGCCACATTTTCAGTGGCCGTTGCCGCGTCTCCAGCCGCATTAGCTAAATTATCCACAGCTTTATCTGCATTTTCAGCAATATCATTGCCTGCATTTTCGGCCGCTTCTTCAACAGCTCCTTTATCGGCAGCTTCTTCAGTTTGCTGGCTACAGCCAGTTACTGCGAAAGTACCTGCAATTAAACTTGCTACTAAAATGTTACGCTTCAACATATTTTTTCCTTACATATAAAGATAATTAACAACGATTGAATTCTATAAATAAACATTTATAAAAACAAGTAACTAATTGAAAGTTTAGGTTAAGTTATATTACAGAACGAGTTAATAATTATTAAATTTATATAGTTATCAATTACTTATAATTACTTACAAGGGCAGCAACTGCAGGTAAAGTTTTGCCTTCCACAAACTCCAAAAATGCACCACCGCCTGTAGACATATAACTTACCCCATATTCTACATTGAATTTATGAATGGCTGCTAGGGTGTCCCCACCACCAGCAATCGAGAAGGCCTCACTTGCTTTAATCGCTTCTCCCAATTTACGAGTTCCCTCACTAAATGCCTCTACTTCAAATACACCTAACGGGCCATTCCATAATATGGTTGCTGCGTTTTTAACCGAATCAAAAATATGATCAGCACTATCAGCGGCGATATCTAAAATCATTTCATTATTCCTAATCTCAGATACGCGTCTTTTCAAAGGTGTTGCAGACTCTAAGGATCCTATAAAATCATCAAAATTAATTTGAGACTTATCCGCTACTATCACATACTCAGGAAGCAATACTTCAGTTTGGTTCATAATTTGCTTGGCAGTATCAATCATATCAGGCTCATACAATGAAGCGCCTACTGAATGACCTTTAGCCGCAATAAAAGTATTGGCTATACCACCACCCACAATTATTTGGTCGCAAATTTTAGCCAAGCTAATTAATACATCAAGTTTAGTAGATACTTTTGAACCACCAACAATAGCGACTAATGGCTTTTTTGGTTGATGTAATGCTTTTTCAAGCGCAACCAGTTCATTTGTCAGCAGTGGCCCAGCGCACACCTTCTTTCCGTCTTGTGCTGCAGCACTAATAACGCCTTCAGTAGAAGACTGAGCCCTATGAGCTGTGCCAAAGGCATCCATCACAAAGACATCACAAAGTCTAGCATAACTTTGGGATAATTTTTCGCAGTTTTTCTTTTCGCCTTTATTGAAACGAACATTTTCCAACAATACAACATTACCGACTTTTACATTAACCCGCTCATTTAAATAATCGTTATTTAATTCCACTTGCTTACCAAGCTTTTCAGATAAGTATTCCGCAACAGGCTTTAAAGAGTACTGCTCTTCATACTCGCCTTCTGTAGGTCTTCCTAAATGAGAGCAAACAATGACAGCCGCTCCTTTTTCTAGCGCCAGTCGAAGAGTGGGTAAACTTGATTGCAAGCGTGCATCATTAGTGATTTTGCCATTTTGAATAGGCACGTTGAGATCTTCACGAATCAAAACTGTTTTACCCTTTAGATCTTCATCTTTCATTGTGGCAAACTTCATGATTATATCCTCTAATATTTATCATTGTTAAAAGGAAGTAATATGTAACTAAATACGTCAAATTTTAGCATATTAGACAACGGACAATCTAAATTTCCAACCTTTAGAGCCATTCAGTTGTTTTTATAATAATTAGTAAACTCGGTATTACCTTATTAAATACTGTATTACTAATAAATATAGCTTCATATTTACTAAAGGCGTTATTACCCGATAAAAAGCCTTATCTAAATCTGCTACCTTTTAATTAAAGGCTATAAAGTTAGAAATAAAGGAATTTAAAGCACAATGCTAAATGTTATATATCCTTTAAGATAACCACTTTTATGTGTAAGTATATTTATTTTCAGTTTATCGCTTAACTTTTTATGACTGTCTATCTTTTTAGGAGCGTATATAAAGCAAATTAAAATGAATAAATAAGCTATTCAAATAGTGGCACCTGAACAGCTATATTCCTTAATAAATGTTATCATTGTATTAAATACATTTAGCCTCTTATACCCTTTCTCTTTAATATGAGAGTTTTGATTTTGGAGAGTTACCATGAACAGAGATTTTACTGAGATTAAACAACAACTTTTAACACTTAAAGATGAGTATAGTACTCGAATTGCTAAAATTGAGGATCATATTCATAACCCGCAAGATGAATTAAATGAACATTGGGATGACCAAGCAGTATCCATGCGCGATAATGAAATGCGCAAGACTTTGTTGCTAGAGGCCAAACATGGCTTAACTTATGTCAACGCAGCTTTAAGCCGTATAGAGAGTGGTAATTATGGCGAATGTGAGGTATGCGGTGAAGAGATTGAAGACCAGAGACTAAAGGCCGTGCCTTATGCAACGTTATGCATTAAGCATGCCTCCTAAGTTTTAATGTTTTAAAAATAGTTGTATACAAAAAAAGATTGTTACTAGAACAATCTTTTTTGTATACAACTTCTTAATAAATAAGCAAAAAACCTATTGTTCAAAATACAACACGTTTAAATAGATCGACGTGAAGCCAAACCATTTAAAATGGTCTCTGCATCATTCCAACGAGTAGAAGACGAGTTAGCCCCTAAAATAACAATGACTGCTGGACGATTATTCACACGTGTTTCCATAACGACACATCTGCCCGCCTCGTTAATGAAACCTGTTTTTGAGATACCTATTGGATAGCTGCCACTGCGCACTAAATAACTTGTATTACGTGCCGGATAAGTACGATTACCTGCAGAGTAATTTGCTACAAAAAAATCGTAATCTTTGGTGGTAGAAAACCTGCGAATAACTTCGTAATCACCAGCTGCTTTAACCATCTTAACTAAGTCAATGGGAGAGGCAACATTACGTTTATCAAGACCTGTTGGATCACCAAAAAATGCACTACTCATCCCTAACGATTGAGCCTTACGGTTCATAGCACGCATAAAGGCATCGTACCCACCTGGATAATTACGAGCAAGAGACTTAGCCGCTGGGTTCTCAGATTTCATCAGTGTCATTAATAATAACTCTGCACGATTCATCCTATCGCCAGACTTCAGTCTTGAACTAGCACGTTTAGGACCAACGAAATCAATAGGCTTTAAAATAATCTCTTCCCGCATATCTAGACCAGCGTCTAAAACTACCATGGCAGTCATTAACTTAGTAATTGAAGCAATAGGTCTGGCAATATTAGCATTTTTAGAATATAAAGGCTTGTTGGTTTCAACATCCATGACTAAAACACCACTTGACCTAGTAGAAATAGGTAGGGTGTCATAATAGCTTGAACTTGAACCATAATGATTAGGAGTGAATGATGGTGTGCTACCATACGAACTCTTCTTATTAGAATACATTATAGTTCGCGCTTGGGATAAGCCATCGGCCCCACCCCAACTGATTTTAGCTGCGCCATCTTTACCCTGTTCAGAAATAGTCAGAGCCGCATTGGACAAAGATGATACCGAACCTAACCCTATAATAATAGATGAAAAAATGAGGGTGTTTTTAAATGATATTTTTAAGTTCATGAGGCATCCCGATAGAAGCGTTAAAATTAAATCTTAGAAAAATAAATACGTTTGAAACAGTTCCCATACCTATAGATTACTCGTTATCATCAAAAAAAAAAGAAACTATCAGTTTTATATACATAATTATTTAGATTTAACATGTGTAAAACTGGTGATGAATAACACTCAAAACTATAAATAACGTATTAATAATGAAATATAGCGTAACTTGTTTTATATTTATAATATCATCATTGAGTCTTATCGTTAAGTAAATAATTATAAGTCGTTAAGGATACTAAGGTATATTGTCAATTAACAACATAAGGTTTACGATACCGTAACAAATTCGAGGTTTATTAATTTTTAGACAAGTCTGGATAAATACATATGATTAAAGTATTAGTTGTCGATGATCATGACTTAGTTAGAATGGGTATCAGTCGCATGTTAGCTGATGATACTGACATTGAAGTCATTGGTGAAGCAGATAGTGGTGAGCAGGCAATTAAAATGGTCAAATCTACGATCCCAGATGTGATATTGCTTGATGTAAACATGCCCAATATAGGTGGTGTTGAAACAACCAAGCGGATAAGACACTTTAATAACTCGGTTAAAATTCTTGCAGTAAGCAGTGTATCGACTCAACCTTATCCCTCGATGTTATTAAAAGCAGGTGTTAATGGTTACATTACTAAAGGCACACCGCTTGAAGATATGATAAAGGCAATAAAAAAACTATATCAAGGTGGAAAGTACTTTAGTAGTGATGTTGCTGAACAATTAGCAGATATGTTATTAACCGATAAAGAAGAATCTCCTTTCGAACGATTAAGTGAACGTGAAAAGCAAGTTGCGATGATGGTGGTGAACTGTCAAAGTCCACAACAAATAGCTGATCAACTATTTGTCAGCGTAAAAACAGTAAATACTTATCGCTACCGTATTTTTGAGAAAGTAGGCGTTGATAGTGATGTGAAATTAACGCATC
Source organism: Psychrobacter sp. CX97 (assembly GCF_057396285.1). Taxonomy (NCBI): domain Bacteria; kingdom Pseudomonadati; phylum Pseudomonadota; class Gammaproteobacteria; order Moraxellales; family Moraxellaceae; genus Psychrobacter; species Psychrobacter sp. CX97. The sequence goes on from NZ_JBXYJE010000006.1 coordinate 202,591, forward strand.
TTGCTATGCGCCATGGGTTAATTACGCCATAATTTTAGCTCAGTACAACAAATACTGATTTATTTTTCAGCACTCAATTGTTTATATTTTTTAGTATCTCCAAGATTCCCCTCTTTTAAGATTAGTCAACAAAACTGGAATATTTTAATGCTAAATGGGTTCATCGATAAGTTAAAAAAGGAGCATAATCAAACTCAATTGCCTCTTCTTCAGCTCCGAAAAATGGGACTCATTTACAATACCTACCGTGTCATCATTAGTTTGTTCCTTTTTTTATCTAGTTATGCACTCACTTTTAATAAAATCACAGTAGCGTCAACCATAAACCTACCTTCCTTTTTGCAACAAATAACCCTTTTGTTTTACTGTTTTTTTAGCCTCTTATTATTGACTTTATATTACTTTATACCTCGACAGATAGTGAGACAACTGGGGATTGGTTTAACTTTTGATGTCATTATCATCAGCCTACTTTTATATACTACTGGTGCCCCTGACATACAGCTCATTATGTTATATCTGGTAGTTGTTAGTGCCAGTTTTATAATTCTTCCTCCTTATCAGTCAGTCATCATTACATTAATGGCTATTATATTTGTTATTTATCAAAATTTTTTATATGCCATTACCAATACAATGGGGTTAACTGATATAGGAGATGCTTTATTAATATCATTAACTTTTGTAGCCGTTGGGTATTTGAGTTGGTTTGTATCGCAGCGTTTAGCACGTATAGAAAAAATTGCTAATGAACAAGCTACAGAGGTTGCTAAGCTGAACATTATTAACAGGCAAGTGATCAGTAATATGACACATGGGGTTATGGTATTTAATAAGAATCTAATCCTGCAACTTACAAATAGGTCCACATTAACTCTATTAAATTTAAATTTACCCAAGGATATCGTCAGGAAACTTAATAACGATAAATACTCAGCCTTTGTTTTTATGCAGCAGATTAATCTGCAGCATCCAAAACTACTTGAATGGCTGACAAAAGTAACCCAAAAAACTCAGGCTACTTTTAATTATGAACTTTCGCAGAATACTTTAAAAACTTCACAACTTCGCTTTACCACAACGCCTTTAGAAGAAGGAAGCTTGTTGGTAATTATCGAAGATATACATCGTGAACAAACAAACGCCCAACAATTAAAACTTGCATCTCTTGGTCAATTGACAGCCAGCATTGCTCATGAAATTCGTAATCCTTTAGCGGCGATATCTCAGGCGAGCCAATTGCTCATTGAAGATGCTGAGACACTTAATGAGCACCAAGAGAACATAAATTTTGACGCAAATATCGACAGAAAATTAGCCACTCATATGCTCGATGAATCAGATATAGAATTATATAGAATGATTTATAATCAAACCAAACGGGTTAATCAAATCATTGAAGATGTTCTTAAACTATCGAAGCAAGATAAACCCGATCAAATAACATTTATGCTATCAAACTGGTTAGAAGAATTTGTTCAAGACAACTTTGACAGTAAGGACGTTGTAATCACTACTTCATGTGATCAAAAGGTTAACTTCGATAAACGTCAATTAGAGCAAATTTTAGTAAATTTAATCAATAATGGCCTACGTTTTAGCCGAAAAATTGATTCCAGTGCTCATATTAAAATTGAAACCGATTACAATGACAACGATGTTATAATCGATATCATAGATAGTGGAGAAGGCGTCGCTGAAAGTGACCAACTTGACTTATTCAATCCTTTCTTTACGACAGATTCTGATGGTACTGGCTTGGGATTATATCTATCTCAGTCTTTCGCTTTAGCTAATAATTCTAGACTCGTTTATGTGCAAGATCATCCTGATACCTGTTTTAGGTTACTAATACCTAGGGTTATAGAAGACGAATGACATAAATTATAATGTCCAATATATCAGTACTACCACGCTGGACTTAAGCTAAACACCCAGCCCCTTTTATTTTTATGTGAGCCGCAATATGACTAATACTGCTTTAATAGTTGATGATGAAGTAGATTTATGCCGTTTAATGCAAATTACTCTCAGAAAAATGAATATTGATGCAGATGTAGCATATAACTTATCTTCAGCTCGTCGTTTGTTAGCAGATAAAAAATATGATTTTTGTTTAACAGACTTGAGACTTCCTGATGGCTCAGGTATTGACTTGGTTAAAGAGCTAAATCAACAAGGGAGCAAAATGCCCATTGCAGTTATAACAGCGCATGGGAACATGGATTTAGCCATTGAAGCATTAAAATATGGTGCTTTTGACTTTGTCAACAAACCTTTAGAGCTGCCAAGGCTTAGGCAGTTGGTGGGGCAAACGCTAAAAGTAGCACTTGATAATAATGATTTATCTTTAAAGACCACTGATGAGATTGATTTTACCCAACAACTTCTAGACAAAAGGCTAATTGGCCAATCAATTGTGATGAAAAACTTGAAAAAAACAATTGTTAAACTCGCTCGTTCTCAAGCTCCTGTATTTCTATGGGGTAAGTCAGGAACTGGGAAGGAAGTGGTGGCTCAATTAATTCATGATCTAAGCCCTCGACGTGAAGGCAATTTTGTTCCAATTAATTGCGGGGCTATTCCTTCAGAGCTGATGGAATCGGAGTTTTTTGGACATAAAAAAGGCAGTTTTACTGGGGCGAATTCTGATAAAAAAGGGCTATTTCAACAAGCAGATGGTGGTACCTTATTTCTAGATGAAGTAGCTGACCTACCGCTTTCCATGCAAGTAAAACTATTGCGCGCTATTCAAGAGAAGAATGTGCGAGCCATTGGTGACACTCAGGAGAACCCTGTTGATGTAAGAATATTATCTGCAACGCATAAAAACTTAGATCAATTGGTCCAAGAAGGGAAGTTTCGTCAGGATCTTTATTATAGAATTAATGTTATTGAGTTAAAACTGCCAACACTTAATGAGCGTAAAGAGGATATTAAAGAATTAGCAAACTTCTTTTTAGACGAGATAGCTAATGAGTGGAAGATACAAGATAAATTTAGTTTAAGCGATCAGGCCATCAATTCTCTTACAAAAATCCAATACGACGGAAATGTGCGTCAATTGCGCAACATTCTCGAACGTGCGGTTACTTTAACAGACTCCAATTTAATTAAAGCTGAGCATTTAGGCTTATCACCTTCTAAAAAGAGCCATTCATTATCTAAATTCCTAACTCAACAATCTAATGAGTTAGATAATCCCGCCCCAGAAGTTACATCTCGTCCTAAATCAAATAACAAATCAAGCCAAGGCACATCTACATTGCCAAAATTTGCACCTAATTTAGCAGTTAAAGAAAGTAATAATAAATTCAGCGGTATTTCATACAGCTCGGGTATATCATTTTCAAAGAGTCTTAAAAATAGAGTATTGAATATTAATAGTAAATCCTCAGCTCAAAACCCTGACAATAAGCTGAATCTATCAAATAATAAAAAAGATCAAGTGATTAATCACGAATCATCCAGCTCTATTGATAATCACTCTTTTGCTGAACTGCCAGAGGATGGTCTCGAGTCTTATCTACTTAATAAAGAACGTGAACTTATTATTATCGCTCTAAACCAAACCAACTGGAATAAAACTAAGGCGGCAGAGCTTCTTAAAACCTCATTTAGATCGCTACGTTATAGAATGCAAAAGTTAAAAATTGACGAATCTAGGGATGGCAATATCGATTAGTCCAGTATGTTATAAATGAATCAATAGTCATTAGCTATTGAAATAGGGCCCTTATTATCATCAAATTTTATTCCTATAGGACGTTCTGAAGATAATATAATAGAAATGGCCTGATCCATCCAATCCTGCCCATTACTCACTAAAGTAATATCTGGCTGGACACCAAATCCATCAATAATACCACCAGTGGCACTACGGTATTCAGCAACTGTCAACTTCAATCCCCCGCCCGACTTTAAAGGAACAACCTCTTGGACGGTTCCTTTACCAAAACTTCGTTCACCAATAATCTTTGCGAGCTTATTGGTTTGTAAGCTGCTTGATAATACTTCTGCTGCTGAGGCTGTATATTTATTTTGCAAGATAACTATAGGAAGATCTGATAAAAAAGGAGTACCCCTTGCGCTAATAACCTGATTATTGTTAGCACGATTTCTAACTTGAATCAAATTTTTATCCCCCACAAACAAACTTGCAATATCAATAGCCGAGGACAATACACCACCTGGATTATTACGCACATCTATGATCACACCAGTGATAGGTACTCCTTTCTCACGGAGGGCATCAATGAGTTGTGTTCTAGAGCTATTTTGAAATATAGGCAATTTGACGATAGCTATACCATTTTTGATATCGACAGTAAGCTTATTAATTTGAGATAAGTTACGCTGCAAAACGATATCCCTCTTAATACCCTGATCGTCAACTACCGTGACTGGAACTTGAGAACCTGCAACACCCGCTAGCAATTGCTCAATATCTTGAGAACGCATGTCTTCAGTCAGCTTAACTTCCTTGATACGCAACAATTTCTGCCCTATTTTAAGACCAGATTCTTTAGCTGATGATCTCGGTAACACTTTGTCTATAACCCAAACTTTATTTAAAGTATCAAACTTGGCGCTCAAGCCAACTTGTCCAATTTCTCCATCAGTAAAGCTACGCAACTTTTCAAACTTTGCAGGGGTCAGATATTCAGCATGAGGATCAAGCTTCTCCAGCATACCTCGGATAGCATGTTGAAATAAAGCTTCATCGTTTACGGGTTTGAAATAATCGTGACGAATAATGTCTATTATCTCAACAAAGGTTGCAATTGTTTTTGGTGATATTGCATTGAGAGGAACAGCATCTGGTGTTAGTTTTAATTGAGAGACTTTCAACTGATCTCTTTGCGTTTCTGACTTCTGCTTATCTAGTTTCTGATCATCTAATTCTAGATAATCATTTGACCTATCATCTTGTAGTATATGAGTATCTATAGGTTCTTCAGAACTGAATGCATCCTCATCAACTACTGCATCTATATCATCACATGACTCATCACAAGAAACATCAGCGTCAGAGGTAATAGTTGAAATTGGTAATAAATCAGGCACTCTTGGTTCTATCAATGAAGACGGAGCAGCAGCATGTGCGGACATTGCTGCTGCGCATCCTGATCCTAAACATATGAAAGTAGAAACCGCTATAACTTTAGATAGCTGTTTTAGAGTAAACAAAACAACTGCTTTAGTGGTGTGTAGATCAATGGTAGTTTTATTGTATGAGACTAAAGTTGACGGAGTCCCATTGAGTAAATTATGTTTAAAATAAAACTGATTTTTGCTCATAATAGACTCATAACGAAAATGATCGAAAATAACATCTAGATCTAGAATAACGTTTAATTTTTAAAATCAGAATACTTAAACAAAGCCTATTAGCTTATAAAAAAAGCTATTCCTAAGATAAGATTCTAGTAACAAGACTCAAGTAAATTGATGCCTGTCATTTCACTCGGCACATCAAGCCCCATTAAATCAAGGATAGTAGGCGCAATGTCACTCAGTTTACCACCTTCTCGGATCCTTACTGGTTTGTTACCCACATAAATCAATGGCACTAATTCAGTAGTATGCTGGGTATGCACTTGACCACTTTCATAGTCTTGCATTTGTTCGCAATTGCCATGATCGGCTGTAATCAATAAATGACCACCAGACTTAACAACCGCTTCAGCAACTTTGCCAACAGCCTCATCAAGCGCCTCGACAGCCTTAACTGCTGCTTCAAATATGCCTGTATGACCTACCATATCGCCATTGGCATAGTTAACAATGATCGCATCATACTGTCCTGAATTAATAGCTTCAACAAGCTTATGGGTAACTTCTGGCGCACTCATTTCAGGTTTCAAATCATAGGTATTAACATCAGGTGAAGGTATTAAAATACGTGTTTCGCCCTCGTACTCTTCTTCCCTACCCCCACTAAAAAAGAAAGTCACGTGAGCATATTTTTCAGTCTCAGCAATACGCAGTTGGGTTTTGTGGTTGTTTTGAAGATATTCACCGAAGGTATTATGTAGTGCCGTTGGTTTGTAAGCTATTGATGTTTTTGGGTGTTTAGCCAATTCATCAGAATAGTGAGTCATCATGACAAAGGCTGATAATAGAGGCTGTTTTTTTCGTGCAAATCCAGCAAACTCATGATCAGGTAAAACGAATGCTTGACTCAATTCACGCGCCCTATCGGCTCGAAAGTTCATGAATATAACCGCATCATTATCGTCAATTGTAATGGGTGTCTCTCCATGTTCAATGACGGTTGTGGGGCTAACAAATTCATCTGTTTCACGCGATTTATAAGCAGCCTGTACTGCCCCATCTGCACGGGTGGCCATGCGATCCCCTTTACCTAGAGTCAATAAGTTATAAGCCTGTTCCACTCTATCCCAACGATTATCTCTATCCATCGCAAAATAGCGACCGATAATGCTCGCTATTTGAACATGACTATCATAATAGCTATTTAACTCTATGAGGTAATCTCTTAACCGCTTCACATATTTATCAGCAGACTTAGGCGGTGTATCACGTCCATCTAAGAAACAATGAACAAATACCCCTTTAGCACCATGAATGACAGCTGAATGGCACATAGCTTCAATATGATCTTGATGTGCATGAACCCCACCATCAGATAGAAGACCCATAATATGTACATTACCATCCACGTTTTTTGCCGCTTCAATGGCCTCTTTAAATACTGGGTTTTTGTAAAAATCACGATTTTTAATATCACGAGAAATGCGAGTGGAGTCTTGAAAGAGTACACGCCCTGCACCAAGATTCATGTGACCTACTTCAGAATTACCAAATTGACCCTCTGGCAATCCAACATCTTCACTAGACGCTGAGATCAGACCGTGTGGATACTTTTGATAAATTCGGTCTAGATTTGGGGTGTTTGCTGCAGCAACTGCGTTATCTCGCTCATCCTCCCGATGTCCAAAACCATCTAAAATCATTAATACGTGTGGAATCTTCTTATTTTGATCTGCATCTGCCATTAACTTACTCTCCAGTGACTCTTTAAGATTCATGTTAAGATTCATGTTAGAATTTTCGTTTTATATTTAGTTAGTAGCGCCAGAACAACAATTAAATGTATGATAAGATTATAACTTAGATAAACTTCTATTAAATGCTAATAGCTTTGACAATCATAGTCGATGCGATATTGGTAAATCATCAAGCATTTCAAATAGTACCTTTCTAATAAGCAACTTTTAACCTCTTTTAAAACAGCATACTAGCGCTTTTAGTAAGCTTAAAGCAGTTAAGTTAATCGATAAGCATTAAGTCTCAATGTTGTCCTTCATATTCTATCAAAGGATGTTTTGCATAGCTTAAACGTATCAATCTCTCAAAATTTTAGAGGGTAAAACATACATATAAGATTTAAAATAATGCAAGCAATTCTATCATATAAGCCAGTTTTTAGTTAATTTTTATGGTTAAAGTCAATAAGCGTATGATATACAAGTATCTAAACTCTCTATGAATTTTTAATTTTATTTGCAAATTTCTTAAGTATCAGATACCATAAATGGTATCTGAAGTGTTCGCCAGTGGATGTTATTCCCTGAGCCGATAATGCTATAAATGGATACGCTACCTATTGTCTTCATGCGTATACCTGCACTGTTTACAGTGTTTCAGGAAACCTACGGAGGCAATGACGTGTCCGCCCTGAACTTCACGGTTCATGGGTACCCATCTTACAGCGGCACTTCGGTCTTACTTTTTTATTATCTTTTAGTTGACCTACTTTTATTTCATGATAATAGTTATTATTAATAACAATATTACTGCAAATAAAACTACCTCATCAATCTACTTATCCTAGTCATTCAATACTTTCAGCTAATAATTTATTTTCTTGTCGCTAGATTGTATAACTGAGTTAGATCATATAAAAGAAGCCCTTTCAATATTGAAAGGGCTTCTTTTATTCTAAAAAAACCTTTCAGCAACTACTCATCATTAGCGGGCTTCTGGATTTTTTTAACATCTTTGACCACTGTTTTTGCAGTCCCATCTACCGTCGTACTTTGCTTGAACACACTCCCAAATGGGCTTTTAGATCCAGATTTATTACCAAATGGAGTCTGTTCTCCAAAAGGATTAGGATTCGCTTTACTAAAAGGGTTTTGTGAATGATTACCCGCATTATTCATACCGCCAAAGGGGCTCTGCCCACCCATTTGTTTTGCCATCATCTCCATCATTTTTTGCTGATTATTCATGACATAGTTATTTGCCATGTCTTTCAACTTTTTCTGTATCGGAGGCAAAATTACTAAAAGTGCCAACATGTCTGACAGTAATCCTGGGATTAACAACAAAATACCAGCCACAGCCATCGCTATGGTTTTCATCAATGTCTGCTCTGGTGGGCGCATTGCCGGATTCATCATGCCACCAGTCTTCATTTGCTGAGCCATTGGATTGAGTGTCGTCATGCCACGGCGAAGCAAAGAGATACCAATAACTGCGGCTACAATAAACCATATAAATACCCACCAGCCACTAATAAATTGGGCAACTAAGTACCATAAAAGCATTTCAATAATAAACCATACAATGGCAATGCCAACAACTGCACCCATAACTTATATCCCTGTTCTATCTTTAAAAATTTAAATAATTTGATTTGTGCCTATGTATATGGGGATAGCTTGCTATACTATCAAATCATATGATCAAATTTTATAAATATAAACTTTTTAAATTTATTCTTAATATCATTAAATAAAATTTATAAGCCTTATGAAAGGGCTTTGTGAAAATGTGTGCATGATAAGTATTCACTTTACATTAGTACAAATTACATTGGTACGAAATAGATATGGCAATTATTATTGGAATAGATCCGGGTTCACGCATGACGGGTTATGGCATCATTCATCAAAAGGGCGATACACTACGCTACCTTGATTCAGGAACAATACGTACTGAGACTAAAGAGATGCCAGAACGTTTAAAGCGTATTTTCAATGGCATTGTACGCATTACCGAACACCACCTTAAATATACAGACGAATCTATTAACACAGCTGTTGAAAAAGTATTTATGGCAGATAACCCCGACTCTGCGCTAAAGCTTGGCCAAGCTCGTGGAGCAGCTATCGCTGCATTAGTATCACTAGATTTAGAAGTATCTGAATATACCGCTAGACAAATCAAGCAAGCTGTTTGTGGCTATGGTGCCGCTGACAAACAACAAGTTCAGGAGATGGTTTGCCGCATTTTAAAATTGGATATTACCCCACAAGCAGATGCTGCAGATGGACTTGCTTGCGCTATTTGTCACGCTCACTCTAGTCACTCAATGAATAAACTACTGACAGGATCGACCATACGCAGTCGTAGTTCTTCCAAAAAGAAAGGGCGTTGGCGTTTAAATGAAGAAGACTTAATTAATCTACGTTAATACTTCAATTATTCAACGAGTCCACTTTCTACAACCCTATCAAAAACATATACACTCTGCTTTCCTTTAACGTCAACCGGATCAATAGTAAAACGTTTTAGCCGTAATATCTGATCAAGAGTGTTATTGTGAGTATAGCCCTCGATTTTTCTGTTAAATAAACGCCACTTACCTTGCGTTGTTTTAATACCTTGTTGGTTATAAACAATAGGTCTAACCTTTAGGCATGTCTGAGTAGTATTACTAGGACACGGCTGTGTTTGAGAGGCAATCTGCCAATATACAATTTCTGGCTTTACCCCATATTTAGCCTCTGGGGTTAATACACCTTTCCAAACTAAAACAGATCCATTATTGGTTATTTGAGTTAGCAGAGGCACGTCATTAGCCGTGAGGGTTAACTGACTTGCTCCATACATAGACTTTGCCAATATGTTTTCAGCTGCATCAATATCAGTTTCACATAACATTTGAGTGCTTATAACCTCACTTATCGTTAACTCATTATCTTTCAGCGTATAGTGACCACTCATCGAATTACAACCAACGCCAAAATTAACATTGCGTTGGCTATCATTAACATTGAAGCTTAATTCAACCTTATCTTTAATATTTACCAGCTTAGTCAAATTATTTTTATTGCTATCAATTGCGCTTACCAATTGCCATCTATAATTCGATAAGCCTTTATTGCTAATGATAGCTTTAGTCTCAGCACTGTTTTTAATATTAGGTGAAGTATAAGCATTATGATCGGTCATTGTGTTATTAGATTGACACCCAATGAGGATAAAAGCACTCATCATCGCAGATAGTGGCAGAGTTCGAAGCAGTAACATTGATTCTCCTTATAAGGATAAATTCATTAAAACAGGTAAATACGCAGAGTTGCATATACTTTGTTCTTAATTTTAAGCGGTTTTTTTAAACCCAAATCGCTCATTCATAGCTTTATAGAAACGAGAAATACCCTCGCCGTGTGCGTTAGGATCAACCTTTAATAAACGCCCAAAATCTAATGCAATATATAGAACTATATCGGCATAAGTTAGTTGGTTATTGACTAAATAATTATTTTGTTTTAGTACGTTGTCAAAGTATGGAAGAGCTTTAATGCCTCGCTCAACTGACTTAATTGCAAACTCAGGTACTTGGTCAACTCGTGCAGCTTTTGAAGGATGGCTATGCTGAAATGCGAGCATATAGTTGTATAATACCTCAAGCTCAGCAATTCGGCGCATCGAGCATACTTGTGCTCTTTGCACAACATCATTCCCCATTACCGAACGCTCCCCATAGACTCGATCTAAGTATTCACAGATTGCTTGTGAGTCATTTAGCACCGTGCCATCATCTAAAACTAAGACAGGTAGTAGTTTCAACGGATTAATTTTTGCAAACTCTTCTGTTAATTGCTCGTCTTTAGACATATCAATGTCAATAACTTCTAAGTCATCCAAATTGTCGATATCAATGCCCTTTGACTGCATCAAAATAACAACTTTACGTGGGTTTGGCGCTTTCCTTGCTAAATATAATTTTTTCATAACTAATTCCTTTAGTTGTCTAACCGCTAATGTTCTTAAACATATTTTTCTCAATGATAAGACTTTATAGGTCATTACCTATACATCATTTTTATAATATCAAATTGAGCAGAAATTGCGATATAAAGTTTTGTTCTGCCATAGTGTCATTGTTTTTTTATTAGTTAAATAAAAATACCCTTTTACTTATCTATTATACATCTATACATCTTAAAATTATCGTGAATTGACGGATATAAAAAAGCCTTACAACGAATGTTGTAAGGCTTTAAATCATTTGGCTAAGGCATATATATTTACAATAGCCAACGGGTTAATTTAGCAAGTTGATACATCTAGCCTTATCTATTAGGCTGGGGTGTGGTACGTAAATACGGCTTTATTTCAGTAAAACCTTTGGGATAGTTTTTTTCTGAAATATCTTCAGTTTTAATGCTTGGTGGAATAATAACATCGTCTCCATCTTTCCAATCTACTGGTGTGGCAATATTATATTCATCAGACAGTTGGATGGCATCGATAACTCGGATGATTTCATCAAAGTTACGACCAGTACTAGCAGGATACGTTAAGATCAAACGAATTTTTTTAGCTGGATCAATCAAAAATACGCTACGAACAGTATGTGTTGATGCTACATTGGGGTGGATCATATCATATAATTCAGCAACTTTCTTTTCAGGATCAGCAACAATTGGAAAGTTCATTTGACTACCCTGAGTTTCGCTAATATCACTTGCCCATGCTTTATGATCTTCTAAACTATCTACTGAGATACAAAGCGGCTTGACATTGCGTTTTTGAAACTCGCCATTTAAGGCAGCTGCACGGCCAAGTTCAGTTGTACATACCGGTGTAAAATCTGCTGGATGAGAAAAGAATACTACCCAGTTATCGCCTGCCCACTCATAAAAATTAATATCCCCATCTGTGGTTTGAGCGTCAAAGTTTGGAGCAGTATCGCCTAAACGTAAATGTGCCATAGTTTTTATTCCTTATTTAATTTATGATTTTATTACTGTTTTTGATTATTAGATACACATCACTGTGCGGTCAACTTAAATCTCGCACTCTTAGTTCACTCACTTATAGTTATACTAACAAAACAATTCTTTTTAGACCATGGGCAAATGTAAATATAATATGACTTATAGCATTTTCATGATGAATCTAATACAAAAAGTATCTCACATAAAAAGAGCCTCATTTTTGAACTGACCCCCAAAAGTTGGACACAACTTATGGGGTATTTTTATGCGTTACAATCTAGATTTTAAGATCAAAGTCATAGGATACTATAAGCAAGGACATACCGGTCATGCCACAGCAAAGAAGTTTAAAGTGAATCCAAGATTTGTAAGTAAATGGGTCAAGCAATATCAAAGCGGTGGTATAAAGGCTATTAAGCCAAAGACAAGCAAAGCCAAATACAGTAGTGAGTTTAAACTTAACGTACTAACAACGATGCTTACCCAAGGCCTAAGTCAATTGGAAGTTGCTCTAAGGTATAACATCAGCTCACCAGCTTTAATCAGCCAGTGGCACAAAGCTTATCGACTACAGGGTATGTCTGGACTCATATCTAAACGTAAAGGTAGAGCGGCCATGAGCAAACCATTTATCACAGACAAACCAGATGATGAAAAGATATTAGCAGAGCTGAAACGTGAGAATGAATATCTTCGTGCGGAGAATGCCTACCTAAAAAAGCTCGATGCCTTGCTCAGGGAGAGGGAACAAGCCGAGACAAAGCAAGGCTCATCGAAGGACTAAGGGATAAATATTGCATATCAGCTTTACTTAAGATAGCTGATATGCCTAAAAGTGTCTTTTATTACCATAGGTGTCAGTTTGATGCTGAAGACAAATACGCTGATTTAAAGCAGCGTATCATCGAGCTATATTACCAACATAAAGGTCGGTATGGCTATCGTAGAATCACAGCCGCATTAAAGCAGTTAGGCATGCATCATAACCATAAGCTTATTGCCAAGCTTATGAAGCAGTTAAATCTTAATGCGAAGATCAGAAGAAAGAAGTATCGATCCTATAAAGGTCAACAGGGAAAAATAGCAAAGAACTATTTAAAGCGTCGCTTCCATGCTGGTAAACCCAATAAACGCTGGTTAACAGACATTACTGAGTTTAAGGTGGGTGACAATAAATTATATCTATCTCCGATTCTTGATTGCTATAATAATGAAATAGTCAGTTATACCTTATCTAAAAGACCAACCTATGATGTGGTAAGTAAAATGCTAGATTTTGCGCTAGATAAGACGAAAACAAGTCGTCATAAAAAGTTAATGCTTCACTCTGATCAAGGCTGGCATTATCAAATGAAGCCTTTTAGAAAGACGCTTAAAAAGCATAAGATAAGACAAAGCATGAGTAGAAAAGGCAACTGCATAGATAATGCGTTAATGGAGAGCTTCTTTGGCACACTGAAGTGTGAGACCATCTATATTGAAAAGCCTAAAACTATTGATGAACTAGAAAAGCAAATTCATGAGTACATTCATTATTACAATCATGAGCGTATTCAGCTTAAACTTAAAGGACTGAGTCCTGTGAAGTACAGAATTCAGTCCTTGAGATAGACTTAAACCGTCCAACTTTTGGGGGTCAGTTCA